>CAINLT010000229.1 GCA_903850505.1 uncultured Myxococcales bacterium
CCCGCGCGCACCGCCCGCACCGCGTCGTCCGGCTTGGGGAACGGCGCGCCAAAAACCGCCATCACCGCGTCGCCGATGAACTTGTCGACGATGCCACCCTCGTCAAACACGATGTCGACCATCCGCTGGAGGTAATCGTTGAGGAACGACACCACCGCTTCGGGCTCCATGCGCTCGGACATCGACGTGAAGCCGCGAATGTCGCTGAACAGCACCGTGCACACTTGCTTGGTGGACAGCCGCTTGGTCGAATCCATCTCCAGCGCGCGCCGCACGACGTCCGCCGGCACGTATTTCTGAAACACCTGCCGCACGCGCTTTTCCTGCTCGCGCGACTTCATCATCTCGTCGTACAGCCGGGCATTGTCGATGGCAATCGCCGCCTGATCGGCAAAAGCCTGCAGCAGGTTCAGCGCCTCGCCGCCAAATTCCCGCTCGGAAATCTGGCTGTCCACGTAGATGCAGCCCAGCACGCGCTCCTTGACCTTGAGCGGCGCGCAGACCAGCGAGCGGATGTCCAGGTGCGCGATGGTGTTGCTCACGCCGCCAAAATCGTTGATGGCGTCCATCGTCACGACCGGTTCGCCGCTCTGATGGACGCTGGCGATGATCGACTTGGAGACCGTCGACTCCGGGTCGTCAATCGGCTTGCCGTCGCGGCTGCGCGCCACGCGGAAGACCGGACCTTTTTCCGTGAACTCGATGAGCGAACCGCGCTCGGCGTTGGTCAGCGCCAGCGACTTTTCAATCACCAGGCGGAACAGGTTATCAGTTGATAACACGCTCGAAACGGCCTTGGTAATCTCCAGCAGCGCCATGTAGTTGCGCAGGCGGCGCTGCAGCAGGTCCGGATCATCGGGCAGCGCGACGTTTTCCGTCACCGCGGTGGCGGCGCGCTGCTCGGCTTCCGATTGCTCAAAGTTCAGGACCGTCAGCCCCAGCTGAATACGGTCGCCCTGCCGCAGCCAGTGCTCGCTGACCATGCCGTCGTTGCAGTACGTGCCGTTGAAGCTGCCAAGGTCCTTCAGCAGCCACTGGCCGTCGAGCTTGCGCACTTCACAGTGGCGGCGCGACAAGCTGGGATCGTCGATGTGGACGTCGGCGTCGCGCGCGCGGCCAATCGTGACGATTTTGTCGTCGCGCAATTCCAGCGTTCGGCAGTCATCGCCCTGATAGATGACGAGCTGGGCCACACAACACCTCGGGAGCTCGCCTGCGGGGAACGCCTGACGCCAGGCATCCACACGATACGGCCAAAAGACTCGGCTTTCGGCCCCGTCGACCGACTAAAGCGTCCCTTTGTGTAGGCGATCGCGCCGCGATTGGCAACCGCTTTTGCCGATTTTGCGCAACTGTCAGGGCTCGTCCATGCGGCGCGCGTGCTGCGCTTGGCGCGCCTGGCGATCCGGTCGCGTCGTCGCCCCCGCTGGCACGCCAGACGGCAACGCAAGGAACGCGGGCGCGCCGCGCAATCCACTGTGACGATAGTCTTCCGCCAGCGCCTCGCGCGCGCGCTCCGGGGCCACGCCCAGCGCCTGCGTCAGGCCCTGCCACAGCAGCTCAAACAGCCGGTCAAAGGCGATCTGGTGCGTCTGGCGCGTCGAAGCGAAGAGCCAATCCGCAAACGCCATGAAACGCGCGAACGGACTGTCGCCCAGCAACACCTGCCGCGTCCGGGGAAAGCGCCCGGAATTGGCGACGAGATCCCAGTAGCGGGCAAAACGGCTCATGCGCTGCATGTCGGTAAAACGCAGGGACGCGGTGCTCAGCACATTGTACGGCGGCATCGCGTTGAAGCGGAGCTGCCATGCGTCCGTGTGGGCGATGATCGGCGTGCCGCGCAGGCGCTTGAGAATGCCGATCTGGATTTCCTGGGGATCGAGCGCCACCAGCCGGTCAAAGCCCGCGGCGAAACTCGTCAGGTCCTCGCCGGGCAGCCCGACGATCAGGTCCGCGTGGATGTGCGCGTTCGTCGCCGCGCGGATCCACCGCAGGTTGGCGTCCGTCTGGGCATCGTCCTGCTTGCGGTCGATCAGCGCCTGCACGGCCGGATTGAACGTCTGGATGCCGATCTCAAATTGCAGCGTCCCCGGCGGGAACTGCGGGATCAACACGCGAATGGCGTCGGGCATGCGATCGGGCACCAGCTCAAAATGCAGGAAAAGCTTGTCGTCCAGGCGCGCGAGGAAGAATTCCAGGATGCGGACCGCGGTCTTCGCGCTCAGGTTGAACGTGCGATCGACGAATTTGAAGTGCCGCACGCCGCGGTCGTGCAACTGCGCCATCGCCGCGAGAAAGCGCTCCAGCTCAAACGGCACCGCGGTCTTGTCCAAGGACGAGAGGCAGAACTGGCACTTGAACGGACAGCCGCGGGACGCCTCGACGTAGATGAGCCGGTTGGCGACGTCCTCATCGGTGTAGTAAGCGTACGGCAGAGCGAGGTCACTGAGCGCGAGATCCGCGGCGTGCTGGATGCGCTGCGGCGGCGGGTGGCCTTGGAGGATCGCAGCGCAGAGTTCGGCAAAAGCGCGATCGGCGGCGCCGGTGATCAGATAGTCAGCTTGCGCGACGATCGCCTGCCCGGCGGACTCGTGGCTCACTTCCGGACCGCCCAGCACAATCACAGTCTCCGGCGCGACCGCCTTGACGATGGCGATCACCTCCGCCGTTTCTGCGACGTTCCAGATGTACACGCCAAAGCCGAGGATCCGCGGCGCCCCGGCCAGCAGCTGCTCCGCGATGTCGATCGGCCGATGCGAAGTGATGAATTCGCGGATCGCCGCGCGCGGCTGTAAGTCGCCGAGGTTGGCGTACAGGTAGCGCAGGCCCAGCGACGCGTGAAAATAGCGGGCGTTGAGTGTGACGAGCAGGATGTCGGGCGCGGGCATCGGCAGCGCTACTTGGCGACGAGCGTCGGCGTGGCGATGGCAGCGTTGGTGAAGCGCAGGCTGTCGAGGAGGACGGCGGTGTCAAAGATGCCGTCGCCGACGTCGAAGATGGCAAACTCGATGGTCACAATGTCGCCGCCCTTCACGGGGAAGCTGGCCGTCTCCCAGCCGTAGCCGCCGCCGACCTTGTCGCCCTCGTAGCCCGTGCCCGTGAGACCCGCGGCGCCCTTTGAGCAGCTCGCCTCGGGGCAGGTCGTGAACGTGATGTCGCTGGGATCAAAGCATTTGCCCAGCGCATCGCCAACGGCGTCGCCGGAGTAGGCCTGGCCCGTGACGACGACGGTGAACCCGTCCGAGTACTGGCCGCCGATGTACTCGGGGTACTCGCTGCTGAAGAACGCGAAATCAAAGGCCATCGCGGTGGCGTTGGCGGGAATGGCGACCTTGACGCGCAGAACCGACGCGTCGTGTGGCGCGCTGCCCGCGCACTTGCCTTGGTTGACGTTGGTGCTTGTCGCGAACTTGAAGTCGGTGCCCTGTTGCGGCGCAGCGTAGCCGGCTTCGCCTTCCGCTGCGGCGATGCCGGTGGAGAGCATGACCATGTTGCTGCCGGCTTGCGGCGCGAACGTGCTGCCAAACTTGCCGCGGATGGCGTGCGCCTGCGCGCTGGCGCTGACGGTGAAGTCGCTGGTGCCGCTGCACAGGTCGAGTGCCTTGCTGTAGTCGCCCGGCGTTGCGCTGCTCAAGCTGGTGTCGCACAGCGCCACTTCGTCGGTCTTGCCGTCGCAGTTGTCGTCCAGGCCGTTGCCGGGGAATTCAAAGGCCGTCGCGTCGAATTTGGGCGTGTGCACGCAGGCCTTCACTGTGCAGGAGTCAATCGTGCAGAGGATGCCGTCGCTGCAGGAAGTCGCGGTGGCGTAGCCGCTGCCGTTGGCGTTGCACGTCCACAGGCTGGTGCCGTTGCAGGCCGGGCCAACGCAGACATCGGCGTGGCACACGTGCTCCGTGCCGCAGAACTGCGCGGCGGTGCAATCGGCGTCGCTCAGGCAGTCGGCGCAGACGCCCTTCTGCTGGTCGCAGACCTTGGTGCAGTCCTTGGACGACGTGCACGCCTTGACGGCCACGCACTGGTTGGCGAGGCATTCCTCGCCCGTGGCGCAGTCGGTCTTGAAGTTGCAGTCGACGCACGCCTTGGCGGTCGTGTTGCAGACCTGCTTCGTGGCCTTGCACTGGACGTCGGATTGGCATGCCACGGCCGTCTTGCACGTGTGGCCTTGGCAGACGCCGCTGGCGCCGCAGTCGGCATCCTTGATGCACGCCACGCAGGTGTGCGCGGAAATGTCGCAGACCGTGCCCGCGGTGCAGTCGGCGTCGATGGCGCACGGCGGCAGGCTGATGGGGGTGCAGCCCGCTGTCAGCGTGTGGGCGCACCCGGTCTTGGTATCGCAGGCGTCGACGGTGCATTCGTTGCCGTCGTCGCACGTGTTGGCGATGCCGGCCGCGCAGAGGCTGCCCGCGCAGGAATCGCCGACGGTGCACGGGTTGCCATCTTCGCAAGCGCCAGCGCCGGCGGTGTGCGTGCAGCCGATCTTGTCGCACGCGTCGGCGGTGCAGGCATTGCCGTCGTCGCAGCTGACCGTCACTTTGCCGATGCACGCGGTGCCCTGGCACGCGTCGCCGGAGGTGCAGAAGCTGCCGTCGTCGCACGCCGTCGCGTTGCTGGCGAGGTGGACGCAACCGGTGGCGGGCTGGCAGGAGTCGTTCGTGCAGACGTTGAGGTCGTTGCAGTCGGTCGGCTTGCCGCTCGCGCATTTGCCGGCCGCGCATGTGTCGCCCGCGGTGCACGCGTTGCCGTCGGTGCAGGCGTCCGTGTTGGCCGCGTGCGCGCAGCCGGTGCCGGGCGCGCAGAGGTCGGTGGTGCACGGTTGGCCGTCGTCGCACGAAGTCGGCGCCGCCACGTAGCCGGTCCCCTCGGCGTTGCAATTCCAGACGTTGCTGCCCTGACAGATCGGCGTGTTGCAGGTCTTGGCGACGCAGGCGTTGGCCTGGCACGTCTCGGTCGCGGAGCAGTCGCCGGAAAGCACGCAGCCGACGCAGATGCCGACGGCCTTGTCGCAGACCAGGAGGCCGGCGCAATCCTTGGACGACGCGCATTTCGCCGGTGCCGTGCCGCACTTGTTGGCCGCGCAGGTCTCGCCGACCTTGCAGTCGCCCGCGGTGACACAGTCGACGCAGAAGCCGGCGTTCTTGTCACACACCTGATTGGTCGCCTTGCACTGGCCGTCAGAAGCGCACGCGACGGCCGCCACGCACTTCTGGCTGATGCACTGGCCCAGCCCGCCGCAATCCGCCGTCTTCTGGCAGGCGACGCAGATGTGGAGTTTCAGGTCGCACGAGCCCTTGGTGCAGTCGCTGGCTTGGCCGCACGGCACCGGCGTGTTGCCGCAGCCCGGCTTGGGACCGTGAACGCAAGCGCCCGCGGCGTCGCACCCGTCGTCGGTGCAGGGATCGCCGTCGTCGCACGTCTGCGGGCTGCACGCGGGTTTGACGTCCTCGGCCACATCGGCCGTCGCGGCGTCGGCGATCATCGTGTCCAAATCGGTACCCGCGTCGGTGAGCGCATCCTGACCGGGCGCAACATCCTGACCGGGGATCACGTCGTTGCCGAGCGCGATGTCCGTCGAAGCCGTGACGTCGGCATCCTCAACCGCAGTTGCGTCGCCGGCCAGGCCAACGTCGTCCAGGGAATCCGCGCTGGAAATCGCCGCGCCTCCACCGCTTGCCGTTGTCCCGCACGCCGTCGCCACCACCACCAGAAGTACCGCTGCCAACCACTTCATCTGCATCCTTCCACGCCGCTGACCCGGCTGGGCCATCGCGCTCCATTCGTCGACCGCCATGCTACCTGAAGTCAGCAAGCGGCGCACTTTCTTCTTCAGGAACAATGACTAAAACGGAATTCGCAGGTCAAGGCCAACTGCGAGAATCGTGCCGTACGACAGGAAGCCCGGGAAGCCCGGATTGCCGGTTTGCAGACCTTGCGCCTGCGGCACGGCCTTGCCTGTCACTGGATCGGTAATGTTGTCAGCCACTTCATCGCACACCGACTTCACGCCCGCCGCGCAGTTCTGCGCTGCGCCTTGGGCTTTGTTGGTGTCACGCGCCAGCAACCGCTGCACGGAGAGATACCAGCCCACTTCAATATTGCGTTCGCCCACCGAGAAGCGATGCCGCGCGCCGCCTGACACGCCGACGCGGTCGTTGTCCACGTAGTTCGTCCGGCCCGTCTGGTCCGGCACCGGCGTCTGCTCGTAGCGCAGCCCGGCGTAGAGTTGCGTCTGCTCGGTCGCCTGCCATTGGCCGCCCATGCGCACGCTCCACGTGTCAATGAAGCCGCCGGGATCACCGACCGTGTCGACGTAGTGGCTCCACAGCGAGCGGATGACGTCCACCGTGCCCAGCACCGATCCGCTCTTGTACGCGGCGCCCGCGACGAACTGGTGCGGCGTGAAATTCATCACGAAATGCGCGTTTTGCGGAATCGGAAAGCCGCTCGACGTGCCCTGAAAGCCCTTGATCTGCACGTCGTTATGAATGTCGAGGTTGAACGCGTTCTGACCGCGCCACGCCATGCCAAACTGCCATTTCGGGGACGGCGTCAGCATCAGGCCGGCGTGCATTGTGGGGTTCCACTTCTGGCTGTTCTGGACGGCCATCTGGATCTGGTCCTGGTGGCCGGAATCCGCCAGATAGACGCCCGCGTTGGTCGTGGAATTCGGCAGCAGGGACAAGCCGACGCCGACCGCCAACCAGTCTGTGACGCGAAAGCCGGCGCCCAGGAGCACGGACATCTGCTGTTGACGGTGACCCAGCAGCTCAAAATCGAGGCGGTTGCTGAAATACTGCTCGCGTTCATCCGAGAAACGCGCGGTCTGCTCGCCCACCGACCCGACCGGCAGCCCTGCGGCGAAACCGAAACGCAATTGGTCGATCCACGGCGCCACGACGCCGCCCAGGTGCAGCGCGTAGGTCGCCGGAATGTCAGTGGTATCGCTGCGCGTCGAGAGGCGATACTTGGTCGGAATCAGCGGGCTCTTGGAGCCCAGATCCGGCAGATCATAGCCCGCGGGGCGATCCTTCAGGCGAATCGCGACGTCGTCGTAGGTCAGCGTCAAGCCGGCGCTGAACGTCGGCTGCGCGAGCGCGAGTCCGGCGGGATTGTAGTACGTCGCGCTGAAATCATCGGCGATCGCCGTGCCCGCGTTGCCCATGGCAGAGGAGCGTGCACCCAAACCATAGACATCAAAGGGATTGGCCGAGGCCGCGCCCGGTATCGCCAGCCCGATCGCAACTGCCAGCGGCAGCCACTTCATCGCCCGATCGCCCATCTCCGCGCTCTTCCGCATGCGTGCCCCACTTGCGCAAACATGCTGTCGGCGCGCATGCACGCCAGTCGCTATGCCCGTCTGATTGTGCCTGACCCCTGCGCGCAGACCCGGTCCGACGCGCCCCACGCCATCTTGGGCGGTTGCCGCCTTGGCCGCAAGTGCGCTCAGCGCGCCTGATGCTCCGTCCAGAACAGCGTCGCGCGCATCGCGGAGTCACTGGTCTCAGCCGGCACGAAGGTATCGAGGTAAACCGTCACACGACCGCCATTCTTGCGCAGCCAGTTGAGCGCCGACACGCTGCGGTCCAAGCGCTCCATCTCGTGGCGCAGCTCGTCCGCGCGGCGAAAATCCTTGATCAGCTTGGCGTGATTGACGCACGCCTCGCTGCGCGGATCCGTGCGGCAGCCCAGCCAATCCATGGGGACGGTCACCTTCCAGAACTTGTCGACCTGCGCCATCAGCTCCAGCGTCGCGGCCACAGCGTCCAGCGGATCCACAGTCGTGGCGTGCAGCTTGTCTTTCCACTGGCGCAGGTAGTTGGTCTCAAAACCTGCGAGCTTCGTCGCCACGCTCTGCACGGCCGGATCGGTGTCGCCAGAAACGACGGCGGGCTCCGGCGCGGGACCGGGCGCCACAGCCGACGACTTTGCCGGTGCGGCACCATCAGCCGCCGCCGAGCGGACACACTGTGCCTTCCAGCGGTACGTCTGTGTCACGACCTCTTCCACCGCCATCGACACCTTGCCATCCGCGTCCTTGTGGTAGACCTTCTGGTTGCCGCGCTGCTCCTCGGCGTCCAGCTTCAGGCCGACAACAGCGTCGCAGCCGCGGCCCGCAGCCAGCAGCTTGAAGTCTTTCTCAACATTCTTGCGGTCGTCTTCGCCCTTCTTCGTCACTTCGCTCAGCGCGCCGACGACGATCACCGGCTGCGGCAGGGCATCCGCCGTCTCCACCACTTCAACCTTGGCGCCGTGCTTCAGTGCGCGCTGCGGCTTCTCGTTCGGGGTCGCCTTGAACTGCGCGCCACCACACGCGGCGGTCGAGCCAGCAAGAACCACAAAGCACAGACAATTCAAAACATTGCGACGCATGACGCTCCTCATTGGCGGCTACTCTGCCCCTGATGGCCGCGCGGTGTACCTGTCCGCGGGGCTCAAGTCAAGGAGATTACGGGTATTGAGCGCTCATGGCGTCTCGATGTCCAGCAACTCGACGTCAAAAACCAGCATTCCGCGCGGCGCACCGGCGCGACCTTGATAGGCCAGATGCTCCGGAATCCACATGCGCCGCGTTTCGCCGGGGACCATCAGGCGCACGCCGTCGCGCCAGCCCTGGATCACTTGCGACAGCGACAACCGCACGGGCACGCCGCGCACGACCGAGCTGTCGAACATCTTGCCGTCGGTCGTCCAGCCGGTGTAGTGCACGACGACCATGTCTTCTTCGGTCGGATGTTCCGTGCCAGTCCCGGGTTTCATCACCTTGTGCCACACGCCGCTCGTGGTGCGGGCGGCATCCACCGGCGCTTTGGCGACATCGTCAGGCGCGGGAACGGTCGACGGCGGATTGGGATTGCGCGGCAACGCTTTGCGCTCCGCCTTGGCTGCCGGCTTCGCGTCGGTGTTGCCGTCCAAATCCGGGCTGTCCTTGTCTTCGGCACGGTCCTTGTCGGCGTCGCGGTCCTTTCCTTCGTCGCGCTCGCGTTCACGCTGCGTCTGGTGGCTCTTGCGACCGCGCGCCACCTGCTGGTCATGCGCGGCCTGCTTGGCGCGCTTGGCGGCCGCTTTGACTTCCGCGTCCGTGACGGTGATTTTACCGTCGACAGGCTTGTTGGCGCCGGCTTCCGCGCCCGGTTCGGCCGCGATTTCAACGCCGGGTGGTGGCAATTCAGCGGCCTTTGGCCCGCTGCACGCCAACAGGAGGGGGACAAACGCGGCGACAGTGAAGCTGAGCTGGGCGGGCAATTTCATGTCGCGCAGGCTGCCGGATTCGCGCCGCGCTGGCAAGGTGAGTCGCGCCCGCGGGCCCGCGCAATCCGGTGTGACACGTCCAAGCGGGCGTGCGATGCTGGCGCGACGAGGCTTTCCGGATGCGCCACCTGCCCCTTGCCCTGCTGCTGATGATGACCGCCACGCCCGCGCTGGCTGCACCGCCGCTGCTTGTCGTGGACGCGGTGCCGGATCCCGGCGCGCCTTGGCTCGCCGCGGCGCCGCAACGTTATTCCGCTTGGCTGGACCAGCATCAGGTCGGCGTGTTCCTGCAGCTGGTGGCGCCGGTCTTTGCCACCCAACTCGATGCCGCCCGGCCGCTGCGGCTTCACCTCGTGGCCCTGCACGCGGGCGATCACCTGCGCGCGCGCACGCTGGCGGACGATCTGGCCGTGCAGATTCGCGAGGAGGACAGCCCGGATCGGCGCGCTGACGTGATTGTGCACGAAGCCGTCCATGCGCTGCAGCAGCGCAGCGGCATCACGGCGCACATGCCCGGCCTGGCCAAGCCAGCGGAGGACTTGCTGGACGAAGCGCTCGCGACCGCGATTGGCCAAGGTCTGTGGCGCTGGCTGGACCACGCGTTGGGGGAAGCGATCGGCGAAATCGCCTGGCGACAGGGCCGCGATCGGTACGCCGAGGACGTCGCGCGGCCGTGGTACGTGGCGGACGCGAGCGGCCGGCAAATCGACCGGTGGGCGCGCGCGCTGGGGCCCTGTGTGACGCAGGCGATCGCCTATGGTACACCGATCAACGCAGCCGCTGACGCGCTGCAGTCAACATGGCCGCCGATGGAACAGGGCGGCGCGGCGCAAAGGCGGTCACAGTGAACAAGCGATTTTGGCTGAGTGGAGTCCTGGCGGCGCTGATGACGCTCGCGGCGTGCGCCAAGACGGCGGCGACAACCGACGATGCCGCCGTTGCCGGGGACAGCGCGGCGGACGCCGCCGATCAGGCGGATACCAGCGCGACTGCGGACGACTGGCGCAAGGACGGCGCCTATCCGGTTGGCCACGCCGATTTTGTCCTGACGGATGCCGCGCGGACCCGGACGTTGCGCGTGACCGTGTGGTATCCGGCGGCGGAGAGCGCACGCGCGGCAGCCGAAGCGGGCATCAGCCTGGCCGACTTCTATCCGGTCGACTCGCCAGAGCACGCCACCATGACGACGCTGCTTGCCAGCGCGCCGGCCACGTGCACGCGCGCCCAGACGCATTCCGCCGCCAACGCAGCGCCAGCCACGACGGCGAATTGGCCGCTCGTCGCCTTCTCCCATTGCCACACCTGCACGCGCTTTGAGGCGACGACAATCGCTGAACGGCTCGCCAGCCACGGCATCGCCGTCATTGCGCCCGATCACACGGGCAATACGATCTTTGAAGGCCTCGCGGGCACGTCCGCGGGCTTGGGCGCGGCGTTCCTGCAGGTGCGCGCGGACGACATGAAGTTCGTGCTCGACCAGATCCTGGACGCCAAGAACACCGCGATCCCGGCCAACTTGCGCGGCAAATTCGACAGCACGCGCATCGGCGCGCTTGGCCACAGCTTCGGCGGCGTCACGGTGGGCAAGCTGCTGATGGACGATCCGCGGCCCAAGGCGGGCATGGCGCTGGCGGTGCCGATGGCGCAGCCGCTGCTGCCCGGCGTCGACATGGCCAAGATCCACGTGCCGGTGGCGTTCGTGCTGGCGCGCGAGGACAACTCGATCCTGGAAGTCGGCAATACGTTCATCCGCCAGAATTTCGCCGACGCCAATCCGCCGGTTTGGCTTGCTGAGGTCGCGGACGCGGGGCATTTTTCCTTCGCGGACATCGCCGGCATTATCCCGGGCTTTGATGCGGGCTGCGGCAAAGGCCTGCGCATGGCCGACCAGTCGGATTTCACCTACCTGGACAACACGACGGCGCGGTCAATCGGCGCGCGTCTCGTCGGCGCGTTCTTTGGCCAGACGCTGTTGGGCGAAGCGGCAGCGGAAGAGCCGCTGATGGCCGCCGAGCCAGCAGGCATCGTGTTTCCATCTGAGCGCAAGTAGCCGTTCGCACCGCCGTTACGGCTTGTCGCACACGCCAAAGTTCTCGCCGACGGAGACGGGCGGGCTGCCAATCGTGATCGGGCCGCACGCGAGACCGGTTGGGCAGGTCGTCGCGTCCGTGGTGTTGCAGCGCTTCTTGCACGTGCTTGTCGTCGCGCCGTTGAGGCACAGGAAGCCGACGTCGCAATCCGAGACGCTCTTGCACGCGCCGTCGAGGCCGACCTTGCCGGCGGGCGCGCACTGCTTGCCATTGCTGCTGGGCAGGCAGGCTTGGCCGGTCGGGCAGCCGACGCTCGTGACGAGATTGCAGTTGTCCGGGGCAAAGCACGCGCCGAGGTTGTAGCCAAGCGATGTGGTGCCATTGGCGAGTTCCTCGCAGACCGCGGGCGCAGTGCAGCCGAGGCTGGATCCCGCCGTCGCGCACACCTTGCGGCAGATGGCGCCGACGCACATCGAGCCGAGCGCGCAGTCGTTGAGATACTTGCACGGGCCGCCATCGGCGACGGTGCCAAAGCCGCCGCATTGCAGACCGGCCGTGGCGACGTAGCACTGTTGCGACGCGGTGCAGCCCACGGACGTCAACGGATTGCAGGGCTTGCAGGGGCAGTCGACCGCGCAGTTCTCGCAGGTTTCGCCCGCGCCGCACGTGCCATTGCCGCATGTGGTGCTGACGTCCGCGGTGCTGGTGTCCTTGGTGCCGGTGTCGGTCCCGGTGTCCTTGGCGACCGTGTCCTTGGCCACAGTGTCTTTGGGCGTGCTGGTATCCTGAACGTCAACGACGCCGGTGTCCTGATCGGTGAAGTCCGTCGCGTCGTCTGGACCGCTGTCGTCCAGCGCAACGTCGTCCGCGCCAGTGTCGTCCTGCGCGGTGTCGTCGCCCGCGATCGCATCGGCGCCGCCAGCACCGGTGTCCTTGAACGCGGCGATGTCCTTGCCCGCCGTCGTGTCCTTGTTGCCAAAGGAGGTGATCGCCAGGTCAGGCGCGACGTCCGCCACTGCGCTGCCGCCGCCGCCCGCGGTCGTCGTGCTGCAGCCCGCGATCCACAAAGCCGCGCACAGCCACCGCGCGCGCATCGATCCAGTGCCAACGTTCATGGTTTGCTCCACGGCGATTTCCCTGCACATCTTGGCCCCTCTCGGCGGCGATCTCAAGCGGATCGCCGTTCTACAACTGATAGAGCGCCGTGTACTTCGCGGTCACGTAGCGGAGGAAGGCCTCCGGATCCAGCGTGCGCCCCGTCGCCGCCGTCACCAGCGCATCGGTCTCCAGACGCGAACCGACCTGGTGGATGTTGCGGCGCAGCCAGCCCAGCAGCGGCTCCACCGCGCCATGCGCCAAGTTCGCCGGGATCTCCGGGTGCTGCGCGACCGCCGCTTGATAGAACTGCGCGGCGTAGAGCGCGCCCAGCGTGTAGCACGGAAAATAGCCAAACGCGCCACCAGACCAGTGCACGTCCTGCAGCACACCGACCGCGTCATCCGGCGGCGTGATGCCCAGATAACCCTGCATCCGCTCGTTCCACGCCGCGGGCAGGTCGTGCACCGCGAGCCGACCGCTGAACAGCTCGCGCTCGATCTCATAGCGCAGGATCACGTGCAGCGGATAGGTGAGCTCGTCGGCCGAGACGCGAATGAAGTTGCGGGGATTGACATAGTTGACGCCAAACAGGAATTCGCCCAACGGCTTCTCGCGCAGGAAACTGTAGGCCTGCTGCAGCTTGGGATAGTGCGCCTGCCAAAACGCCGCGCCCTGGCCGACCTGCTTTTCCCACAGCAGCGATTGGCTCTCGTGGATGCCCATCGACCGCGGGCGGGACACCGGCTGATCCGCCAGCACAAGATCGCGGCCCTGCTCGTAGAGCGCGTGACCCGTCTCGTGGATCATGCCGGTCAACGAGCCGAGAAACGCATGCTCGTTGTAGCGCGTCGTGATCCGCACGTCGGTCGGACCCGCGCCGCCGCAGAACGGATGCACCGCAGTGTCCAGCCGACCACGCGTGAAATCGTAGCCCATCGCCCGCACGATGTTCTCCCCGACCTGCCGCTGCGTCTCCGCGGACGCGTGCTGGCCCAGCCACGCCATGTCCGGCACGTTCTGGGCCGCGCGCACTTGCGCGATCAGCGGCAGCAACACCTCTTTGAGGCGCGCAAAAACCGGATCCAGCCGCGCCATCGTCATGCCCGGCTCGTAGTCGTCCAGCAGCACGTCGTACGCCGGCATGTCGGGCGCAATCGCCGCCGCGCGCTGCTTGGCCAGCTCCACGAGTTCGCCAAGCACAGGGGCGAATTCCTGGAAATTCTTGTTCTTGCGCGCGCCGACCCACACTTCATGGCCGCGCACCGCGGTCTCGCCTTGGGCGCGCACCAGCGCGGACGGGACGCGCGTGGCCTTTCGCACGTCGCGTTGCGCCTCGCGCACGTTGGCCGCCTGCGTCGCGTCGAGCGCCGCGTCGTGCTGCAACCCGTCGAGCAGCGCCGCGAGCCGGGGATGCGTCAGGCGCTCATGGGCGATGACCTGCACCGTCGCCAGCTGCCGACCGCGCGCTTCCGCCGCGCCCGAGGGCATGACGATTTCCTGATCCCAGGACAGGATCCCGACCACTTCTTCCAGCGCCGTCAGATCGGCGAGGCGTTGACTCAGTTCTGTGTACGGCGTGGGCATGTCCATCTCCAGTTGCGGGCGCTGTGGTAGCGGATCAGCCGACGCGCGGCAAGTGCCTCACGCCTCAAAGCGCAGCAGGTCGCGGAGCGCCACGGCGGAGCGCAGCGTTTGCGGCACGACGTGACCCAGCAGGACGGCGACGCGCTTCTCGGTGGCCCGCAGCGCGGCGGACGGCGGAAGCGGATCAACCGGCGGCTCCGCGGGCGCGAGCGTCCACAGCACCAGCGCGCGCACGAGCGACGGCGGCAGCGTCTCCGGATTGGCGTGCAGGCAGCGCGTGCAGACAAGCCCGTCGTCCGCGTCCTGCCACGTCCCGCCCGCCGCCGTGTCCTGCCCGCATTGGCTGCAAGCCTGTAGGTCCGGGCAAACGCCCAGCGCTTGCAGGAAGCCCATCTCAATCGCCAGACGCGGCGCGCGCAGGTGCGCATCGCTCACCGTCTCCACCAGCGTCAGGCTGGCGCGCAGCCACGCATACAAGGCCGGATCGGCATGGCTGGGCTGACTCGCGCACGCAGCCAGTTCCACGACATAGGAGGCCAGCGTCAACTGGCCGTAGCTCGAGGCCATATGCAGGAACGCGGCGTGCAGGCTCGATTCGACAAGCGTCGGCAGGTGACCGCGGCCCTGCTCGATGACGGCCGAGATCTCGCTGAAGAGCGCGATACCGCCGGCGAACCGCTTGCTGCTCTTGCGCGCGCCGCGGGCAAGCACATCTGCGCGGCCTTCATCGGCAGAAACCAGCGACAAAATGACGTCCGCCTCAGCGATGGCCTGCTGGCGAATCACGATGCCGTCCAGGCGCGTGCGCGGCGGCATGGCGGGCGGCTAGTGCGGCTGGTTGGGCGAACTGGGCTTGTCCACGAGCACGTCCTTGCCCGGCACCGGACGGCGCGCGTTGGGCAAGGTCGGAGCGGCGGTCGGGCCAGTCGCAGTCGCGGGCGCAGAAATCCCCGGACGCGCGGTCATCTGCACGGGCTTCTTGGTGCGATTGACCGACCACAGGAACACGAAAGCAATCGCCGCCACCGCCACAAGCAGGAACGACTGAGCGGGCGACAGGCCACCGGGCGCGCGGGCGTGATCACGCAGGTAGTCCGGCAGTTGCGCGCCAGAAGCCGCGCTCGGCACTTCCTGGGCGGCCATCTGCGCCTCATAGGCCTCAACGACCGCGTCGGGCGAAATTTCCAGAAACTGTGCGTAAATTTTCAGGAAACCGCGCGTGTACACGGGCGCCGCGAGTTCGTGAAAGCGGTCTTCCTCCAACGCTGTCAGCACCGACCGGGTCATCTTTGTCGCACGCATCGCGGCCTCGAGGGAAATCCCTCGATTCTCACGGCGTTGGCGCAACTTGGAACCGACAGTGTGCACGCGGAGGTCCTGGCTCGGGTCAGACGGGCTGACCGGCGGGCGGTGATAGCAGGGAGAGGCCGTTGCATGCAAGCTTCGCGAGGCGTTTTGGGGACTGGCGACCTCATCGCGAAACGGGTACCGTGCGGCTCTGGCAGGGTGGGCGATGCAGCGGCTTCTGATCACAGCGTTTTTGGGTTTTCTGGCGGTGCCAGCGCTGGCCGCGCTCCCCGCGATGCAGCCCTTTCCGGTTCGGGTAACCGCCAATGGTTACGCCGCGTTGACCGTCGACGAGGGCAGCGCCAAAGTCACCGGATTCTGGCCGCACTTGTACGCGCATTTGGATGCGACACAGACAACACCGGACCTGCTCTACGACGCCTACTTTGGCGTGAAGATTGGCGATACCGCCGCGGTCTGGGCCAACGCGCTGGCGCATCCGACCGGGAGCGACGTTTTTGGCGTCGTTGATGCGACCGGCATTGTCCGCGATCGGCGGACCCAGAACGGCGTGGACATCGCGACGCTGACGTTTGCGCCGATGACGCTGCCGGCGCCGGGCGCGGTCGTGTTGGCGCAGGTGACGAACAACACGGCGCTGCCGCAGACCGTGACGCTCGCGGCGATTGGCAATTGCCACCTCGGCGCAGGCGATCCGCCGGGTCTGGATGGCGAGTCGATCCATGCGCTGGGCGCAGATGCCGTTGTCGAACAGGACGCGCAGACGCCGCACCGGATGCTGTACCGGTCGATTGGCGACGTGCCCGCTGCGCTGGAAGTCATCAATCCATATAGTAAATGGCTGAACGGTCAGGCGTTCACCGGCGGCGCGGGTACGGTCGGCAGCGATCGCGTCGCTGGAATGCAATGGCAGCCGGTGACGCTGCAGCCGGGCGAGACGGTGACGCGCGGTTGGCTGATCCTGTATGGCAATGGCACCGACGACGCCCAGTTCAGCGCCGCGTCGGATCTGTGGCTGGCGGGGCGCGCGGCGGCGGACGTGCTGGCCGACGAACAAGCGAATTGGCAGGCGTGGCACGCGCTGGACCAGCTTCCGGCCGGTCTGGATGCGGATGCCACGCTCCAGCTGCAGCGCAACCTGGCCACGATCCGCATGGCGCAGGTCCGCGAGCAGGACTTCGGGCCGGTCGGGCAGAACCAGACGCCCTACGGCCAGATCGTCGCGAGCCTGCCGCCGGGGATCTGGCACATCGCGTGGGTGCGCGATCAGGCGTACGCGGGCGTGGTGCTGGCGGCGAGCGGACACGGCCTGGAGGCGAGGAACGCGCTGGATTTCGTCCAGCACGGCCAGACGGGCGGCTACGAGAGCTACTTTGGCGGCAAGTACCTGGTCTCGCCCGTGCGCTATTTTGGCGGCGGACTGGAGGAGACGGACACCGACCAGAACGGCCCGAACATCGAGTTTGACGGCCTGGGGCTCTACCTGTGGCAGTCCGCGCGCTACGTCGCGGCGACGAGCGATCTGGTGTGGCTGACGAGTCACTGGGCCAAACTGCGCGATCTGGTGGCGGAGCGGTTGCTCGCGCTGCGCGATCCGACCGGCCTGCTGCAAAAAGACTCGAGCATTTGGGAAGTGCACTGGAACGGCAAGCAGAAGCACTTCGCCTACTCGGACATTGTCGCCGTGCGCGGGCTCTGCGGCGCGGCGGCTCTGGCGGACCTGGCGGGCGACAAACCTCTGGGCGTGACGTACCGGGCCGCGGCGCTGGCGCTGCGGGACGCGATTGTCAGCCACTTTGTGGGCACTGACCACGTGCTGCGCGGCAACCTGGAGGAGCCCCCCGCGCTCGCGCTGGATGTCGCGGCGGTGGAGGCGTTCCTGGACGGCCAGATCGACCCGGGAAGCCAAACGGCGCTCGCGACCTGGCAAACGTGGCAGCAGAAGCTGAGCGCGGGTGGCGGACCAGGGCTGATCCGCAACGATGACGGCGGGATCTACGACAGCGCAGAGTGGCTTTTCATCGACCTGCGGGTGCTGCGGATGCTGGAGCGGATGCAGGCGGCGGGCCAGAACGTCGCGGCGGATGTGACGGCGCTGCGCGCGAGAATGGTGGACGTGCGGGTCGCGGGCGGCGGCGTGGTGCCGGAGCTGATCGGGACGCAGGGCAAGACCGCTGGCCAATTTGACGGCGCGATCCCGATGGTCGGTTTTGGCGCGGGTGCGATGGCGCTGTGGCTGGGCGGGGAAACGTGGGGCGACGATCTGGGCGACTGCCTGAATCCGCCAACAGTCGCCGACGATCCGCAGGTCGCTGAACCCGAACCAGACGCTGGCTCAGCCATGGACGCAGAAGTCGCGGAAAGCGATGCGGTGGAGAGCGCGGACGACGCAACGGCCGACGCGGACGCCGCGGTTGCCGATGCGCCCGTGGCCGATGCGCCAGCGGATGCCGCGATCCTCGGCGACGCGCAGGCAGCGGATGTCGCCGCTGAGGCCGCCGCCCCGCGCGCTTCTGGCTGTCAAGCGGGCAGTGCCCCGCGGTCAGTTGGCCTCGCGCTGGCGCTCGCGTGCGCGGTCCTCGTGCGCCGCCGTCGCGTTTGATCTACCAGCACGCCTCGGTGCTCGTCGCGCGAATCGTCGGCACTTTGCCCGCGGCGATGTCCGCGAGGTAGCACCGGTAGAGCTGCTTGGGCCGCTCCGTCTGGAAATTGGCTTCGTGGCCATCCTCCAGGCTGTCGCCCACGTTCTGCACCACAACGGCGGTCGTCCCGCCGCGGTTGCCCGTCACCGGCAGCGGCAGCGGCTGTTTGCCAAACAGCGCCAGCATGTCCGCGAGGAAGGGCTGGTGAAGTTGCTGCAATTCCGGCTGCTGCGCGTCCAGCGCCGGTCCCGCCAGATCCAGGCCCATGCCCAGGCTCACGGAATTGGCGATGCTCGGCAGGATGTAGTGGTCGACAAGCCCCTGCAGCATCAGGATGTGCGGCGCGCCGGACTGCGTGAGGATGCGCGGCGCGTAGATCTGCGCGTCGGACGACTCGACCGCCCACTGGAACAGCGTCAGCGCCGGGTCCAGCGCCGTCAGCGTCCGGCCGCGCACGTCGTAACCCAGTAGGCCTTCCGCGACCGGCTTGACCGGCAACGGCAGCAGCTTGTCCATCACGTTGGCGATGTAGCTGCCGCCCGCGCCGGACAGGATTGCCGCGTCAAAAGCCGTCACGTCAGAAAGCGTCAGCGGCAGGATCGTCGCGCCCATCGAGTGGCCCATCACCGCCACGCGCTGATCATGCAACCGGAATGGCGACGCACCGACGCCGGGACACGCCTGCGCGGCGAACGACACGTTGCGCAGCGCCGCCCGCAGCAGCCGGATCTCCAGCGCCGATTGCCGCACGTTGTCGCGCAGCGCCGCCGGATTGAAGACGTTGAACAGCAGGAAGTCCTCGTTGCCGTGCGTCGTGTTGCGAATGCCTTCGAGCGTGCCGTCGATCTGCACGCCCGCCCAGCCGACGCGCGCGAATTCCTGCGCGGGTCCCGAACCCGCCTTGACTGCCGTCGTGAAACCTTGGCTCACGGCGACGCCGCGCTCGATCAACGGCCTCTCGCCGCCGCCGCCCGTGCCGATGAACACGACGCCCGGCACGCCGCCTTCCGGCACCGGCCCGCGCGGCACAGTGAACCAGATGCGCGCGGTCTCCATGTGGTCAAAGAGCGGCTTGCCGGCCGCGTCAAACTGCCAATCGCCGCCTTCCGTGTTGTACGGCGGCGTGCCGTGCTGGTAGACGGGGACGTCGAGCGTCGAGGAAAAAACGCAGTAGTTGTCATATGTTTCCGTCAACGTCGGCGCGCTCGCCAGCGGCGTGACGGGATGATGCGCGAGCGCGTCGTTGTAGACAGTCAGGATCTCGGCGGCGCGATCGTCCGTCGTGAACAGCGCCAACGCGACCACGTCGTTCTCCGGCTGCAGTCCCGCCGTGAGCAGCACGAACGCGTCGCGATAGGCGTGCGCGAGGCTGGATTCGAGCCCCGGCGGCGTCTGGCCAGCGGCGAGGAGATCCAGCGTCACCGAACGCGCCGGCGCGGTCTGATCGGCGTAACGCACGCGCGACGTCACGACCGCCGCATAGCGTGTGTTCGGCCGCAGCGGCGCACCCTGCAGCGGCAGGATCGCCAGCAAGTTCTTGTCGCCCATCGGCCCGCCATCGGCGAGGAACGCGACCTGAACGGGGTGCTTCTTCAGGAAGTCGGGGGACTGCGGGTCGACGGCCGTCACGAACACCGCGGCCTCGTCCGTGACGCTCGTCGCCAGCGCGGGCAGGCTTGCGGGATCGAGCGCCCCGCCCGCGCGCAGGTAGATCGCGCCGGCCTGGGCAAAGGCGCGCGCGTCGCGGGTCAGCAGCGCGAGGCACTGGTCAATCAGCGTCACCTTGTCTGGATTGGCCCATTGGTGGAGGTCGACGTGGCCGGCTTTGACGAGATCGTCGGACGGAAACGGCGCGTCAAAAAGCGACGTCGGTCGCTGGAAATCCATCGCAAACGGCGGGCCAGCCGCGGGCGGCGTCGGCGCAACCGCTTGGCCACAGGCCAGCACCGTCAGCAGGCTCAACAGCGCGCCGTGGAACCGCAGATTCAACCCCATGCTGACCATCCAAGGCCGCGATAAGTCGCGGCGCGCGCGCCAAGGGCGCCTTCTGACCAGAGCGCGTACTCGGTGAACACTTCTGCCAACTCGCCGGATTTGGCCGGGCGGAACACGATCGGGTCGCCGATGTCCGCGGCGATGCCAGACGGCAAGCTGACCGGTGTTTGGACTTCGCCCGCGCCCTCGACGGCGACGAGCGTGCTGCCTGCGGGCCAGACCGGCATGGGCCAGCGATCGGCGCCCGCACTTCCCGACGCGATCCAGCCGCCGCCGCCACAGGTGACGAGGCCCGGTCCGGGGACGCGCGTGACGGCGAGGGCAAAATGCAGGCTGGGCTCAAGGTCCAAGCCGCGGTAGCCGTCAAACAAGTGGCCGACCAGCAGCCCGGAGCCGATTGTGATCTCCGTGACACTGGGATCCTGGGCCGTGCGGTCCACGGAGCCACTGCCGCCGCCGTTGCAGCTCCAGTCGCCATCGGCCGGCAACAGCCCGCCGTCCCGCAGCGCGCGCACCGCCTCGCCGCGCCGCACGAGCACGTCGGGCCAGCTGCGCTCCTTGATCCAGCGCTTCATCGGGTTTTGCCAGGATGCGAGTCGGCCGTCGTCGGGCAGTCCCGCGACGTGCGCCTCGTACCCCATCAGCCCGCGCAACTGCAGGAACGGCTCTTCCGCGATCAGCCGCGCCAACATCACCACGTCCTGGGGCGTGCGCAACGGACTCCGGCGCACGCCGATGTGCGTGCCGCCAAAAGGCCGCCAGCTCAGGTCCAGATCCAGCCAGACCGGCAGCTTGACCTGCGCCGCCCGCGCCGCTTGCCCAAGCCACGCCACGTGCTGGGACGCGTCAATCATCGCCGCCGCGCGCGTCAGGCGATTGGCCTGGACGAGCAGTTCGGCGTCGTGCGGCCCGCCGATCGGATAGCCGAGCAGCAAATCCGCCGCGCCGCGCTCCGCCCACAGCAGCGTTTCGCGCGCCGTAAACGTCATCAGACCGCCGATCAGACCGCCCGATCGTTGGATGGCGCGGTCGACGAGCGCCGGACAGCGCAGCGACTTGGTCGCCAGCCGCACCCGCTTGCCGTGCAAACCCGCCGGCAGCAGCAGCCGCGCCAGATTGTGATCGAAGGCATCGACGTCCACGAACGCCAACGGCAAAGGCCGGTCCCGCAGCGCCGACGCGTACGGGGACTGCAAATTGTCACGCGCTTCAGCCACCTTGTCCTCCAGTTCGACACGCTACTCCAGCCGCAAAACGCCGTCGAGTCCGCCTTTCCCTTGACGCAGCGGCGGGCGAACCTGAGGCTACAGTTGCGTGCGCGCCCGTCGCGCCTCCAGAGTCCCAGGATGCCCCTCCATCTGCATCGGCAAGTTCAAACGGGGCCACGCCGTGGCTAGACCCGTCTCCTGGCCACAGCGCGGCGAATGGCAGCGGGCCGTCGCCATTTCTTCCATCCTGATCGCCAGCGCGATGATCCAGGGGATTTGCGACGTGCTCGCCACCAGCGGCGTCGGCGAACGCGGCATCGTCTACATGTGGGCCGTGGACGCCGGGATCGCGCTGGTCGGCATCGGCGCGCTCGCCCGCGGCGTGGACAGCGTCGACCGACGACGCCTCGGCATCACGCTCTTGCTGATCTTCGCTGCGTGCTATCTGTTTGTCTGGAACCGCACGCTGCACAGCACCCACACGGCGTTTTGGTGGGGCGCGCTGGGCGTTGTCGACACGCTGCAGTCCAATCTCGTCGTGCTGCTGGCGTGGGCGCTGGCGCGCGACCTCTTCAACGAAGTTGAGGCGATTCGCCTGTTTGGCCTCCTCGGCGGCGTCGCGTACATCGGCACTTTGGCGGGCACCGGGCTGGCCGGCTTTGTCGCGCGCAAACTGGTCTTTGGCATGGCGGCGACGGATTTGCTGTTGCCGCTGTGTGCCGTGCTCGCGCTCCTCACGGCGCTGATTGTGGCGTGGCTGGTGCCGCATCATGTGCAAATAAAGCCGCCCGAACCGGACGAAGAGACGCCGCTTACGCTGCACAGCGTGTTTGACGGCCAGACGCTGCGCTATCTCTGGGAGCAGCCAACGCTGCGCTGGCTCAGCGCGCTGCAGGTCGGCAATGCGGCGAGTTGGACGATGATGTCCCTGGCCGTGCTGTTCGCCCTGCGTTCCGTCGGCTCGGACAACGCTGACCTGCAACAAGCCTACGCCCACGTGCGGATCGTCGGGCCGCTGGCGCACGCGATGGTCCAGGCCGCTGTGTCCGGCTGGCTGCTGCGCCGGCTGGGCTACGGCAAGCTGTTCCTGATCACGCCGCTGGTGTTGCTGTTCAACCTGTTCGTGCTGGGCATGGCGCCGCATCTGGCGTCGGCGTGGACCGCGAGCCTGCTGATCCAGTTTGCCTTTGGCGCGGAAGGCGCGGCCGCACACGCGCTCCTCGTGCGCACGCCGGGTCACATGCGCGGGCGCGTGGGCACATTCGTGATGGGCACTTTGCCCCAGACCGGCTACCTGCTGGGCTGCGGCCTGCTGTTTGCCGCGCGCTGGTTCACCGATGCGCTGCACTGGAACGAAACCAACGCGATGCGCTTCACCGTGGCCATCGGCGTGCTCGCGGCGTTGGCCAACGTGGCGGCCGGCGGCCGGTTGCGCCGGGCGTTTGCTGACGCGCCCGAAGTGGCATAAAATCGCGGCCCCTGTCCCGGAGGTCGCGCATGTCGTTTTCCGCCAACCCGAACCCGACGCCCGTGCCGCGGATCGACTACCAGAAGCTGACGCCGGAAGTGCTGGACGGCCTGACCTCCCCGATTGTCGTCACTGGCTGGCCTGCGCCACCGCGCGCGTTGGACGCCGCCGAACTCAAGCAGTGGTTGCACGGGCAGATGCTGTGGGTTTACGAGCGCAACGCTGGCGACGCTTGGCGGGAATGGTCGGCCGACGATTTTGTCGACGCGTGGTCCGCGGCCAACGCCAATCCCGGCTTGAACGTCGTGGACGTCTATTTGCAGGACCCGCGTTTTGATGCCGTCTTCCCGGTCCACGCCGCTTTTGACGCCGCGAACCTGCTGAACGGCGATCCGCGCACTGCGCATTACCGCCGCAGCGTGGTCCTCACGGCGCCGGGCGCATACACGCCGATGCACGTCGACAGCTACGGCTGCGGCGGCTGGATGTACCTGATTTCAGGCGAGAAAGAGTGGGAGCTCGTGCACGCCGATCGCGCCGCGCGGCTGTGGGACGAGACGACCCAGGACTACGCCGATCCACGCGCGGGCAACTGGCCTGAGCACACGCCGACCTGGACCACGATGTTGCGCGCCGGTGAGATGATGGTTTGCCCGCCCGGCTTTGTGCATCGCGTGGCGACGCCTACGCGGTGCGTCGGTTTTGGCGGCGCGTTTCTGCCGGCGGGCCACGTTCGCCGCGGCGTGGCAGTTTGGCGGCGCGAACAGGCCCTGGGTCAAGCTGGGTCGCTCGATCTGGCCGACATCCTGCAGCACGTGAGCGCGAACGCTGCACCGTCCGTGCAGGCCGCGATCGCCGCCGCGCTTGCCTAGAATAATTCAGCGATTCGGATGCACGTGCGTCACCGGACGCAGCCGCTCCAGCGTGAAATAGCTGGGCGTCGGCAGCTGCCACGGCCCCAACTGCAGGTACGTCCAGCCGAGCAGCTGCGTCGGGTCGCCGGGATTGAGCGCCACCAGCGGGTCGCGCACCAAGTGCATGCCGTCAAAGAAGCCCGTTTCCAGACCGTAGTCCAGCAGCAAGCCGCCCTGGATCGCGAACGGCAGCTTGTGCGGCAGCGCCGTGACGCGGTACGGGCCAAAGCTGAACGGCGCGCCTTGCTTCTGCTTGAATTCGATCGCCCCATCCAGCCCCGTCTGCACGAGGCGCACATTCCAGCCGCGCACGTGATCCGCGCCGGGGTCGCGCCAGAACGCCTTGACGAAGGTCTTCCAGGTGAGCCGTTCGATGAAGGGCGGGAGGCCCAGCGCCACGCCGCGGTATTCCCATCCGGCCAGCTCGTCCTGGGCAATCGGCTGGCCCTGGCTGAGCACGGTGCGCAACTGCGCGTTCTTCTGCTGCCACAAGTCACTTGCCTTCACCATGGCGATACTCCTGCGAGAACTATTGAACTACCTGAACATCTGAGCATTTTCACGGCTGCCGCGCCAACCGTTCGAGCGTCGCCGCGTCGCGCTCGTCGATCGCCGCCAACAGCAGCGCGATTGCCGCGCCATCGGGCGCCGCCAGCCAATCGCACAGGTCCAGCCAGCCTTGCAGATTGCTGCGCGGGTCGGCGTACATCGCGTCGCGCAGATTGGGACTGCGGCGCAGCACGTCGCTGACCGGATTCAGGCAGAGGGCCAGCACCGGGCTTTGCGTCGCGTCCAGCACTGCGGCGAGCACGGCCAGATCAGCCTCGGCCAGATCGGCGGTCGTTGCCGACAATTCGATCGCCCGCGCCAGCGCGTCCACGGCCGCCGCAACCGTAGCGCGCGCCCGCGGCGTGACGCCCGCAACCAGCCGCGCGAGGACCGCCGACGCCATTTGCCGGCGCATCAGCAGCAGGTCGTCGTACATCCGGTGGCGTTCGGCCGGATCCGCCGTTTGTTGCAGCAGTTCCGGCAGCAGCTCCGGTCCCGCCGCGCGGCGGAAATCGCGCACCAGCGTGCCTGAACCCTGACGGGAAGCGATCAACCCGGCGGCGTCCAGGCGCGTGAGCGCAGAGCGCAGCGTCGTCCGGTTGACGCCAAGCTGCGCTGCCAATTCGCGTTCGGGCGGCAGCTGCTGGCCGGGCGCCGTTTGGCCAGACACGATGGCGCGGCGCAAGTGCGCAAAGCAGGCGTCGACCGCGCTGGGGGACGAGGAAGCGGCGAAATTGGGTGGTTGGGCCAGCATGAGCATAGGGTTGGACCAATTGCCGCTCGCGTCAAGATTCGGCGGCGGGCGCGCGCCGTCGCAGCAGGCGAACCGCGCGCTTGCCGAAGCAACATCGGCAAAAAACCACGCGATCAGTTGCCACACCCGGCTGACCCCGCTACAACCGCGGACCCGGACCAGGAGGATCCCCGCTATGTCGCAGATGATGGACGAAGATGACTTTGGCGCGCTGTTTGAAGAAGACAATACCAAACCGCGCAAACGCGTCTCCATAGGCGACAAAGTCTCGGGAACAGTGATGTTTCTGGGCAGCAGCAGCGCGACGATCGACCTCGGCGGCGGCCTGGATGCGCTGCTCGACCTCGCAGGCCTGATCGACAAGGACGGCCAGCCGACCATCAAGGCCGGCGACCGCGTCGACGCGATCGTCGTGCGAATCCGCGATCGCGTCGTTGAACTTGCGCAGTCGATTTCCAAGGGTCACGCCAACCTGCAGGCGCTGTCTGACGCCGCGGTGTCGGGCGTGCCGGTGGAAGGCACGATCTCCGGCGTCAACAAGGGCGGCTATCTGGTCGACATCTCCGGGACAGTCGGCTTCTGCCCGCTGGGCCAGATGGATACGCGGCGCATCGAGGATCCGGCCACGCTCGTGGGCCAAAAGATGCAGTTCCGCGTGATGGAAGTGCGCAATGGCCGCGACCTGCTGGTCTCCCGCCGCGCGCTGCTGGAAGAAGGTCAGGCGCAGAAGGCCGCAGAAACGCGCGGCAAAATCGCGATTGGCGCGCGGATGGCCGGTACCGTGACCCGCGTGCTGGATTTCGGCGCGTTCGTCGATCTGGGCGGGCTGGAAGGCATGGTCCCGGCTTCAGAACTGGCGTGGGGCCGCAAGCGCCCGCAGGACGTCGTTTCCGAGGGCCAGGTCGTCGAGGTCGAAATCACGCGCATCGAGCCGGGTCTCGACCACAGGGCCGGCCGGTCGAGAAGATCGGCCTGTCGATGCGGGCGCTGGCCCGCGATCCCTTTGAGCAGGTGCTGCCAGCGCTGCAGTCCGGCCTACTGGTGCACGGCATCGTGACCCGCGTCGAGCTGTTTGGCGCGTTCGTGGAGCTGATTCCGGCCGTGGAAGGCCTGATTCACGTCAGCGCATTTGGCCGCCGCGTGGCGCGCGCCTCGGACATCGTCCAGCCGGGTCAGGACATCATCGTGCAGATCGAGCTCGCCGACGGCCTGAGCCGGCGAATTTCCCTGTCGTACGTCGATCCGCAAATCCTGACGGACGTGCTGGATGCCGATCGGCCGGCACCGGCGGGCGTTGCGGGCCTGCGCGTGGTTGGTTGGGCGCGCCCCAGCACGACGACCCAGGCGACGACCGAGCGCATGAACCAGGCGCCGCGCAATGAGCGCACGGTGATGCCGCCGCCGGTGATGGGCACGGTCGTCCATGTGACCGTCGACAAGATCGAGAGCTTTGGCGTGTTCGTCTCGTGGCCGACCGGCCGCGGTCTGGTGCCGAATTTTGAGCTCGGCGTGCCGCATGGCGCGGATCTGCGCAAGCTCGTGCCGATCGGCTCGGAATTTGACGCGTTGGTTCAGGATATTCGCCCCGACGGCAAGGTGCGTTTGTCGCGCGCGGCCGCCACCGCTGCGCTTGAGCGCGCGGAAGCGGATGCGTGGATGGCGCAGCAGAAGCCGGCCAATCTGGCCGAGTCGGTCGGTTCGTTCGGCGAACTGTTGCGACAAAAGCTGAATCAGGGCAAGAAGTAACCCATTGACTCGGGCGACTCTCGCCGCGGCCATTTGGGGCTCCTGATGAATACCGGTGCCATCGGCACAGTTGGCAGTCTCGACGACGAGCAGCAGGCCGTGTGCAAGCACCTGCCGCAGCCGATTGCCGCGGCGTGGCAGGAAGTCCTGCTGGCCCGGACCAACGCGCAACTGGAACAGCGACTGCTCGGACTCATCGATGTGCTGCTCCGCACACTGGGCGTGCTGGCGCTCAGCGACTACCTGCGCGGGCCGCCCGTCAAGGACGTCGAGAACCTGCTGCCCAGCCTGGATGAACCGCAGCCGGACGCGTGGTACGCCCTGCTGAACGCGTGCGTCGACGCGATCTTTCGCCGTGTGGAACCGCGGCCATTTGCGCTGGAGCTGCTTGTCTGGGCGCACGGTCCGCGCGGTGAGCCGGCCGCGGGCCAGCGGCTGCTGGAGAAAGTGCTCAAGCTGCGGCGCGAGCTGATGTACCAGGCCGATACGCTGGTCATCGAGGAGTCCGGCACGCCGACCGAGCGCCTGATGGTGGCGACGCTCGCGCTGTGCGAGTCGCTGTCGTGGCTTGGACCGTATCGGCTCCTGCGGCCAGCGACGCTGACGACGCTGCGCAACAACGGCTTTACCGGGCGCATCCAGTTCCTCGTGGGCGGCGGCGAGACTCCGCCATCGGTCGAAGCGTCGTGGACGGCGCACCTGCTGCTGGACACCGTGTACTGGAGCAATCCGGACGCGTCGGCGCTGCTGGAACTCTCGCCGTTCATCCGGACGTTGCCGCATCCGCGCCTGAAGCGCACGCAGTGTTTCCTGTTCGCGGCGGCGCCGGGCCTGAAGCGCCTGCAACTGCGCCACGATCCTTCGGAGATGACGGTCGAGACGAGCATCGCGGGGCCGGACGGCGAGTGGCCGCTGTCCAAGTGGCTGGAGAAGCGAAGCGAGCACGTCGCCTGGCTGGAGAACCACGACCTGTCGGGCAACCTCGCGGCGGACTCGAGCCTCGCGCAGCCCAAGGCGCGGCACCGCACACCGTCGCGGCCGATTCCGGACTTGTCCCCGGAGTCTTTCCGTCAACCGGCGTGGTCAGGAGGTCGGCGGCCATCGTCGGCGCTGACGCCTGCCGTGCGCAAACAGAAGCAGTTGCTGCTGATCGGTCAGGTCGTCATCCTTGTCGTCATCGTCGGCGTTGGCGCGCGGATGCTCGGTTCGGCGCGGGCGCCCGGACGCAACGGCGAACACCAGGTGCACATTGACGACCGCGGCGTGGCGTCAGTGGTGGCCAAGACCCGTGGCGGGCACGAAGCGACCGCGACCGTCCCGTTGCCGGAAGCGGCGAGTACGACGGCCGCGCGCGTCGCGGAACAGGCGCGCGAGGCGGCGCGGCAGGCAGCGCGGCACAAGTTTGAGGAAGGGAGCGCGGTGGCGCAAACCCAGCCGGTTTTTGCCGCGCTCAAATGGGAAGTTGCAGCTTTTGAAGGCGACTGGCGCGGCGATCGCGAACTCGCGCGGCTGATGATCCACTACCTGCCGGCTCAGCGGCAGCGCTGCCAGAAGCACGCGCTCCGGGCGCTGACCGCGCAGCAGGGCGACGCGGAGATGACGCTGCTTGCGGGCAAATGCGGCGTGCGGCAAGGGACTGAACTCGTGGACGACCGCACGCAATGGCAGGCGTCTCTGCGCACGCGGCTGCTGGAACAGGCACAGCGGCTGGTGGCGGGGAAGAAGATGCACGTCGCGGAGAACAGCCGGATGGCGAAGTCCCTGTTTACGGACGCGGGGCAACTGGGCGCAGCGCACGGCTGGCTCGGCGCGGCGCAGGTCGCGTGGCAAGGGGAACATGATGCCGCCGGGTGCAAGAGCGCGCTCGCGGAAGCCGCCAAGTTCGCGGGCATGACCGACGCGGAAAAGGCCTTGCTCGCGGAGTTGCGCGCGGCGTGTGGGGAATAGCACGAGGATCGACACGGCCGTTCACCTCTGCTAAACGCGTCTCGCGCACCACGCGCACCCGATCCCCGCCCGCGAGTAACACCATGACCGTCCTCACGCCTGGCATCTATCACCTCATTGGCATTGGCGGAATCGGCGTCTCGGCCGTCGCGCGCCTGCTGCACGCCCGCGGCTTGCACGTCCAGGGCTCGGACGTGCGCGAGTCGCAGATCACCAAGCAACTGCGCGAGCTGGGCATCCCGATCACCATTGGCCAGAAGCCGGACAACCTCGGCAAGGCGGATACGGTGATCGTGTCGACCGCGATTCCGACGGGCAACCCGGAGCTTGTCGCCGCCAAGCACGATGGCCTGCGGCTTCTGCATCGCTCCGAGGCGCTGGGCGCGCTGCTGGAAGGTGTGCACGGCGTGGGCGTGATCGGCACGCACGGCAAGGGCACGGTGTCCGCGGGCATCACGTGGCTGCTGGATCAAGCGGGATTTCAGCCCGGCTTCGTCATCGGCGGCCTGCTGGAGAACTACCGCCTCAACGCGCGGGCGCCGGTCGCGGGCAAGCACGGGGAATGGCTTGTCGCGGAAGTGGACGAGTCGGACGGTTCGCTGATCAACAGCCAGCCGGAATACGCCGTGCTCAACAACCTGGAACTCGACCACCTGAACTACTACCCCGAGTGGTCCAAGCTGGAATCCGCGGTCCTGCAGTTCTTCCACGACAACAAGAACTTGCGCGTGGCGGTGCTGAACGCGGACGACGGCGGCGTGCGCAAGATTCTCGCCAAGCTGCGGCTGCCTTCGGGCGCGAAGCTGCTGACGTTTGGCTTTGGCGGCGCGTCCGATATCCGCGGCTCCAACGTAGAGACCCGGCGCATGGCCGCGAGCTTCGACGTCGAACAGCGGCAGGAGGACGGCTCCTACCAACTGCTGGGTCGCGTGCACACGGCGCTGCCGGGCAAGTACAACGCGTCCAACATCCTCGGCGCGATCGCCACGGCGCTGGCGGCGGGCGCGTCCTTTGCCGACATCCAAACGGCGGTGCCGCAATACAAGGGTCTGGAAAACCGCTTCACGCTTGTCGACGCCAACGGCGTGGAAGTGGTCAAGGACTACATCTCCCACCCGACGGGCATCGCGCGCGTGCTGGAAGCGGCCAAGGAGCAGGCCAACGGCCCGATCATCGCGGTGTTCAAGCCCTACCGCTTCACGATGATCCACTACCTGCAGGACGACTACCGCGAGGCGTTCAAGCTGGCCGATCGCGTGCTGGTGACGGAGCTCTACACCGCGGGCGAAGTCCCGATTCCGGGTACCGACGTCCACACGCTGTGCGCGAAGATCCGCGAAGTCGTGCCGGACGTGACCTACCTCCACGCGCTGGACGACATTCCCGGCTGGCTTGAGCAGCAGGTGATAGCGCCCGCGACCGTGCTGTTCTTTGGCGGCGATGACCTGTTCCAAATGGCCGATCGCTACGCCGCGCTCCGCAACGCCCATTGACGAGGCCATCATGAGCAGTCTGGAACGCAACGCCACGCTCGCCAAGCGCGCCGTGTGGGACGACCTGAGCGGCGCGAGCTTCACCGTCGTGGGTCTCGGCAAGTCCGGCGTGAGCGCGGCCAATGCGCTGTGCAAGCGCGGCGCGGAAGTCCTGGCGATTGACGATCAGCCTGCCGACAAGCTGGCGCAGTCGCTCGCCGCGCTGGACAAGCGCGTGGTGGCGCAGGTCGGACTCGGCGGCAGCGGTCCGATTGGCCGCCGCGGCGACATCTTCGTGGTCTCGCCCGGCCTCATGCCGCATACCGCGCGCTACAAAGGCATCGCCGCGCTGGCTACGGCGGTTGTCAGCGAAGTCGAGCTGTTCTACCGGCTGGATCGCGCGGCCAATCAGGGCGCCGGCCACCCCATCGCCGCGATCACGGGCACCGACGGCAAGACCACGACAACGCTCTGGCTCGCCCACCTCCTGCGCGAGGCCGGGCACACAGTCGTCGTCGGCGGCAACATCGGCGATCCGCTCTGCGATTTCCTCGACACGATGGGGCCTGACGATGTGGTCGTCGCTGAAATCAGCGCCTTCCAGCTCTACGCATGCTCGCTCTTCCGCCCGCGCGTCGCCGTCGTGACCAACGTCGCGGAAGATCACATGGACTGGTTCGGCGGCGACTTCTCTGCCTACGTCGCCCAGAAAGTCTCCGTGGGCCGCGCCATGGCCATGGGCGACACTTTCCTCATCAACGGCGACGATCCCGATTTGGCGCCGCACCGCGACGCGCAAGCGAGCCGCAAGCTGAACTACCTGCCATTCACTGTGAAGGGCGTGCCGGACATCGGCTTGGGCTTTGACGGCGAGCGGCTGATCTGGTCGCTGGCCGACGACGCGCGCGTGGAGCTTGGCTGGTTCAGCGAAATGGGACGCTTGGGCAAGGCGCCGATCCTCGGCATCCACAACGTCGAGAACGCGCTTGCCGCGTGCGGTCTGGCGCTCGGGCTGGGCACGTCGCTCGCGGCCATTCGCCGCGGCCTGCAGACGTTTTCGCTGCCCTCGCATCGGCTGGAGCCGGCCGGCAGCATCGGCAACGTGCGGTTTGTCGACGATTCCAAGGCCACCAACCCGCACGCTGCCATCGCCGGTCTGGAAGCGATGACGCTGAAGCCGGGCGAGAAGCTCGTCTGGATCGGCGGCGGCAGTGAAAAGGACTCCGATTTTGCCGAGCTTGGCGACGTCGTGGGCCAGCGCGCGGCGCACGTCCTGCTGCTAGGTCAGACGGCGGAGCGCATCGCCGCCACGCTGCCGGAATCGCTGCCGACGGAACGCTGTGCTTCCATGGAAGAAGCGGTGGCGCGCGGGCTGCAGTTGGCGGCGCCAAACGGCATCGTGCTCCTGAGCCCGGCGTGCGCGAGTTTTGACATGTTCAAGAGCTACGCACACCGCGGCGACGTCTTTCAGGACGCGGTCAAGGCGCTGGCGACGGCGGTTGCCCGTTAGCTGACGCAGCGGCGGCGTGTTCGCGGCACCAGCGGGCGTTGTCGTGCGCTTGCCGGGCAAACGGTCCATGCGTGCTCGCCCGCTCAAACCACGGCACAGCCTTGGCGAACTCCTCCTCGCGCGCCAACAGGACGCCGCGCGCGTAGTCGCTCGGATAGGCTGGATCGGCGGTTGCGAGCTCATCGAGCAGCGCCAGACGGCGGTCGAGATCCAGACCCGCGTGCGCCTCAACCCGGAAATGCTGCACAAAAAGCCACGCGGCCGACGGCAGCTGCGGTGCGCCACCCGCGACGCGCGCGCCCAGCCGCAGGAAGCGCGCCTGCGCGATGCTCTCGATGACCTGGCCCGCGGCCGGATCCAGCTTGCCGTCGCGCACTTGTCGATCGATGCCGGCGTGCGCCAGCGACGTGCCCAGCGCGCCCGCGAGGTCGGTCAACACGGAGACGTCGGACGGCAGCGGCTGCGCCTGCAAACGCACGGAGAACGGCTGATGCGCCGTCCGCGCCGCGAGGATCGCCCCCTCGGCGGCAACGCGGACGTCGCGGCCAAATTGCACGGCCAGCCGCCGCAGCGCGTCCGCACCCCAGCGCTGGACCAGCGTGCGGACGGATTCCTCCACCGCGCCCAGCGCCAGCCGCGCCGCCGCGTCATCGCCAGTCTCGCCGCGCAAGGCCGCCTCGCGCTGCAGGTACTGCTTGAACTGCGCCCGGATCGTGGCCTGCAGCGCTTGCTGCTCCGGACTCCCGGCCGGCAGCCGCAGCAACGCATCGTCCGGCTGTCGCAGCGCCGCGAGATCGACGTCGCGCCACGTCTCCAGCACCAGGCTCGGCTGCAGGTGTGGGTGCAGCGGCGGCGACCAGAAGATGGCCGCCACGGCGCTCAGGACGAACAGCGCCAGCGCCACGGCCCAAAGACCGTGCGGCGGCAGGAGCACGGGCTCAACGGCAGCGTCCTCCAAAGGAGCGGCGTCAGGCGGCGGTGGCTGGGCGTCTTCCACGGCGTCCTCTTGTCAGCGCAGCGGCGCCAGTCGTTCCAGCGCGCGCATCAGCCGCGGATTGGACCACGGCTGGCTGGCGATCAGCCGCACCAGCGCTTGGCCATCGACCAAGATGTACGTTTCCGGCAGTTGCAGCGTACCCAGGCGGACGCGCAGCATCTTGCTCTCATCGCCCGACTGCCCCTCGATTTCGCGCAGCCACACACCCGCATCCGGCTGCGCCTTGCCATTGGTCTTGACCAACGCCGCGTCCGCATCCGCCCATTCGTCGTCGTGGCTGACGGAGACCACTTGCACGCGCCGACCGCGCAGCGCTTGCGCCAGCTTGCCGATCTCCGGCAATTCTTCCATGCACGGCCCGCACCAGCTCGCCCAGAAATGGAGGATGACCGTGTCCCCGGTCGCCATCAGCGCCCGCAGCGTCGTGGTCTTGCCGTCGTGCGTCTGGACCGGCATGTCCAGCTCTTCGTCGCGCAGGGGCCGGTTGATCGGCTCGGCGCCCATTTCCGTGAGCGTCGCCAGCGCTTCCTTGTCGGCACCGCTGCGCTGGGTCAACTGGCGCATGAACGGCAGCGCCACGACGACGACGAACAGGACCAGGTAAACCCAGCGCGGCAACTTGCGCGGCGGTTTGGACGGTTTCTGGGCGGCAGGCGTCTGGCTCATGTTCGGCTCGTGGGGCATCGTCGCCCGCTGGCGTCAGGGTAGCGCAAGCGCGCCGCGGCGTCACTTGAACGCGGGCGTTGCGGGCGACGGAAGGCCCAGCGGGGTCGCCAGCCAATCCAGCCACGCCGCCAGCGACGGCGGCGGTGGGATAATCGACGGCGGGAGGTTCGGCAGCAGCCGCGCGGCAAAGTCGTCGAGGCGCGAATCCGGGCCGAGGAGCACCGCGAGCCGGTCGGTCGGCAGCGGGTACGCCATCACGCCGGGCTGGAGACGCATGAACTGGCGCGCCCGACCTGCCATCGCCAGCGGCACGACGTCGCGACCGCGCGGGTCCTGCAGCGCCGCGTTGTCGCCGATCAGCAGCTGCACGCCGTCGCCCAGGTCGATGGCCTCGGGCAGCGGCGCATCGACGGCCAGCGCCAGCGCGATCTGCCACGGCAACAGCCAGCGGCCCAGCAGCGGCGGCGACCGCACGATCGCCGATCCCGGCGGCGGCAGGAGCGGAATGAGCGCGGAAGCGTGCCACCGCAGCGCCGGATCCGGCGCTTGAAGCAGCCACAGCAGGTTTTCGCCCAGCGGGTACAGCATGACACTCGGCTCGCTCTGCACCAGCCGACCGGTCTGGTCGGCCGCGCGCATCGCCGCAAGGTCGTTGACGTCCAGCGTCAACAGGCGGTCGCGGCGGTCCAGCAGCAACATGCCAAAGGGCTCGAGCGGAAAGCACACCGTTCGGCCCGTTTGCAGCGCCCAGTCGACGTTGGTGTCCTCGCCCACGCACTGACCACGGCGCAGCAGGCCGCGCTGCAGACCGGCCGGCAACACGAGCTTCTGGCCGCCAACCGTCACCTCCTGCGTCACCACCGACGGGAGCCGCACGGGATGGCGCAGATGGCCGAGCGCTTGACCGAGCGCAACGGCGAACACAAACGACGACGCCGCAACCGCCAGGCGCGTCCAGCCGCGCCGCATGCGCCGCGCGCCAAGCCCCGGCAACTGCGGATGCAGGACCATGCCAAGGACGAAGCCCGCGAGCGCGCCGCCCTGATGGGCCTGCGGATTGAGGTGCTCGACTTCGCCAAACAGCCCGTCAAAGGTCAGCCGCAGCAGCAGGAAAGCCACCGGACCGTAGACGAGCGCGCCCCGCAACGGGCCACTGAGCCGTGGCCAGAGGCGAATGCCGAGCGCGATCGTCGCGCCGCACAAGCCCATGATGACGCCCGAAGCGCCGACCATGATCGGCGTGTGCGCGTTCAGCGCCAGCAAGCTGCCGGCGAGGCCAGCGCCGAGGCAAATGAGCCACGTGCGCGCGGGGCCCCAGGCCGCCTCAACCGGCCGACCAAGCACAAGCAGGAACAGGATGTTGCCAAACAGGTGAAAGCTCCCTTGGTGCAACACCCACGAGGACAGCAGCCGCCACCACTGGCCGGCGCGAATCGCGTGATCGAGGTGGCCAAAAGCGAGAATGACCGGCAAGGTCGGATTGCTCCCGCCGCTGCGGGCCAGCGACGGCAGCAGCACGTGGGCCGCGACAAGACCGACGACGAGCAGCGGAATCAGCCGGGGCTGACGCCGCAACGTCTTGACGAGGAGATGTTGCAAGATGAGCTGCTGGCGCAGGTGCTCGCGATCCGCGTTGGATTGCGGCTCCCGGTCGGGCGCGGCCATGGTGGGCTACTCGGCCGAGCGAATGAACGGGCCAAAAGCCTCAAGCACGCTGGGGTGCTTGGCATAGATCATCCGGACGGCCTCCAGACGGGCCAGCGCTTTGCTCATGCGGTCCTCGTAATCGGCCTTCACTTCTTCTGGAATGTCGGCTTCAAAGCCCAGTTCTTTCAGGCGAACGGCCATGTCGCGCGTCTTGATCGTCAGCTCCGCCATGTGCGTCTTGTTCTTTTCGCGGTAGGCCATGAGCGCCGCCTGCGCGGAAGCCGGATCCTTGACGTGGCCCTCGAGGATCGCCACGCCGTCCTCCAGAAGCTGGCAGGTCAGGCCGATCGTCAACTTCAGGTCGTCGCGGAACACCGGATCCAGCGGCTTGAGGACGACGTCGCTGCTGTTGCTCGCATCGGCCCGCTGGCAGGTCGGACAAGTCGGATCGGCGGTGTTGGTGGCGATCGATTCGCTGGCTTGAGCGGTGACATTGCCCGCGGCCGCCCCGGCAACCGCCGGCGGAGCACCGGCAGCCGTCGCCGCGACGGGCGCCGCAGACGTCGACGAAGGCGATTTGCCGCACGCCGCAGCCGCGAGGCCAAGCGCCAGAATTCCGCAATAACCCGCCAACCGCATCGAACTTCGCATCATGTCTGGACCTGTGCGACGCGAGGGCGTCGTAGCGAACGCTGCCGGGAAGCCGCCAAGCAACTAAAGCGTTTTCAGCAACTTGCGCACCCAATCGGCCTTGGGATGATCCGGATGCGCCTTCAAGAAATCTTCGTACACTTTCCGCGCCTTGTCCGCCTTGTCCGTCTGCTGGTACAGCGTGGCGAGCAGCAACTGCGCGTCGTCGTGATTGCCCGCTTTGCGCAACGCGCCAGTGGCGGCATTCATTTCCCCAGCGTCAAAATACGCGCGGCCGAGCGCTGTCAGCGTCCGCGGACTGGGGCGCGACGCCTGCGAGGCTTTGAAATCCTCGATCGCGCCCTTGAAGTCGCCGGCGTCCTGCTTGCGCTTGCCGCTGAAGAACAGTTCCGTCGCATCGCCACCGGCCGCCGCTGCAGGTGCCGTCGCGGCCGCCTTGGCGGGCTCAGGCTTGATGGGCTCCGCCTTGCCGGCCTTCGCGGGTTCGGCCTTCGCGGGCTTGTCCGTCTCCGGCTTGGCCGGCTTCACCGCCTCTGGCTTGACTGGAGCGGCCTGCTGCGCCGCCTTCGGATGCTTCTTGGCCCAGGCCGCCGCTTTCTTGGCCGCGAGCGCCGCCGCCTTGGCGTCTGCTTTCTTCTGCTTGTCCGCCGCCGCGCGCTTCTTCTTGTCGCGCGCCGCGGCCTGCGCCTGCTTCTTCTTGTCGGCTTTGGCCTTCTTGACGGCAGCCTTGGCTTCTTCCTTGGCGGCCGCGGCAGCCAATTTGGCCTGTCGCTTGCGTTCGGCGGCGGTCAGCTTGGCCGGCTTGGCGACCTTCTCGGGCTTCGCCGCCGGGACCGGCTTCACGTCCGTCGCGTCCGACTTCGGCGTCGGTTCAGCCTTGACGATCGGCGTGCCATCGCGGCGCACCGGAATCGGCACGATCGGCGCCGCCACGTCAGGCTTGTTCACAGCGTCCAGCTTCTGCTGAACGTCAGGCGCGCCTTGCACGTCGGGGGCGAGCTTCACGTCGGGCGTCTGGATCACATCTGGCGTCGCCTTCACATCCGGCGTCGCTGGCACGTCCGGCGTCGCTGGCACGTCCGGCTCAGTTTTCACGTCAGGCGCAGTCTGGACATCGGGCGCGGTGGCCCCGGCATCCGCGGCAGGCATGGTCGGCGTGGCGGCCGCCGGCGGCTGTGCGCTCGTCGCATCCGCAGCCATTTCCGTCGCCGAAGCCTCGCGCGGCAGGCCACTCGGATCATCCAGCAGTTGGTCAATGTGCCGGGCCAGTACGACCGCGGATTCCTGGGCGCCTTGGCGCTCGCCTTCGCAGGCGGACACAAGAACAAGCAGAAGCAGCAGCAATCCGGCTTTCCGGTGCTGAATCTGGCGGGCAGGCTCGTGCGTAAATCCGTTCATCGCCGCAAGAGCGTAAACGCGCGTCGCGATGCGGTCAAACGATTGCACCATTCCGCGCTCGGTGTCAGGAATGCGACATTGCTGCGACGCGGGGGTGACGCCGAGGCCAACGTCGCAGATACTCTGCCGCACCGCGCGCCCGTCCGACGCGCCAAGGCAACCGCATGTGGCTCGATCGCATCATCAAGTCTTTGTTACCGCAAGAGAATCGCTTCTTTGGCTACCTTGACGCGTTGGCGCGCAACCTGACCATTGGCGCCGACGAGTTTGCCAAGCTGGCCACCGCGGAGACCACCGCGGATTTCGCCCGCGTGTCAGAAGCGATGCGGCGGATTGAGCATGAAGGCGATGAAGTCGCTCACGTCGTGTATGACGAACTCGACAAGACCTTCGTCACACCGATCGATCGCGAGGATCTGCACGCACTGGTCTCAGCCCTGGACGACATCATCGATTTGATGGAAGAAACCGCTGGCCTCATCGTGATTTACCGCGTTGGCGTCCTGACTGACGCGATGCGCGATCTGGTGCGGATCGCCCGCGAGTCGGCCCATGGCGTCGCGCACTGCGTGCAGCTGCTGCGTTCGGGCGACAATCACTCAGAGCTGCACGTCTGGTTCGTCCGCGTCCACGCCCTGGAAAACGAAGGTGACACCGCGTATCGCAACGCGGTCGGCCGGCTGTTCCAGTCGCCGCCGGACGCCATCGACCTCATCCGCGAGAAGGAAATCCTCGACTCGCTGGAAAAAGCCATCGATGCCTGCGACGACGTGTGCGATCTGATTCGTTCCGTGGTCGTGAAACATGGCTGATGCCGTGGCGATGGTCGACCCGTTCATCCTGTTGGTGGTCGTCGTCGTCACGGCGCTGGTCTTCGACTACATCAACGGTTTTCACGACACGGCCAACGCGATCGCGACCGTCGTCTCGACCAAGGTGCTGTCGCCGCGCACGGCGGTCATGCTC
>CAINLT010000230.1 GCA_903850505.1 uncultured Myxococcales bacterium
GGGGCGCCGTGGCAACCGTTGCAATCGGCGTTGGCCGAGAGCGCAACTTCCACCGTACCGTCCATGTGCGTTCCGCCCGGAACGATCTGCTTGTTCACGTCGACCGTCGTCGTGTGGCATCCCTCGCAATTCGCCGTCGTCACCGGGTGATTCGGCGTCGTCGGAGGCGCGCCGTGGCAGGCGTTGCACACGGCGTCACTGGCGAGCACCACGTCGATCTTGCCGTTCTGGTGGGTGCCGCCGGCGAGGATCTGCTTGTTGGCGTCGACCGTCGTCGCGTGGCAGCCCTCGCATTTCTCCAGCGTCATCGGGTGCTTGCCGTTGTTCGGGGGTGCGCCGTGGCAGCCCGAGCAGTCCGCGGTTGTGGACAGCACGACGTCGATCTTGCCGTCCATGTGCGTGCCGCCCGGGACAATCTGCTTGCCGGCGGCGACCGTCGACATGTGGCAGCCCGTGCAGTCCGCGCTCGTCACCGGGTGTTTCGCGCTGACCGGCGGCGCGCCGTGGCAGCCCGTGCAATCGGCGTTGGCCGAGAGCGCCACGTCGACCTTGTCGTTCATGTGCGTTCCGCCCGCGACGATCTGCTTGTTCACGTCCACCGTTGTCGTATGGCAGCCTTCGCAATTCGCGGTCGTGATGGGGTGCTTGCCGTTGTTCGGCGGCGCGGCGTGGCAGCCCGCACAGTTGGCGTCCTTGCCGAGCGCGACCTCGCTCTTGCCGTCCATGTGCGTGCCGCCCGCGATGATGTGCTTGTTCGCGTCGAGCGTGGTCGTGTGGCAGCCCTCGCAGTTGGTGTTGGCGTCCGTGACCGGGTGCTTGGCGCTGCCCGGCGGGTTGGGCAACATCTTGTGGCAGTCCGTGCAGTTGGCGTTGTTGGAGAGCGCCACGTCGACCTTGTCGTTCCGGTGTGTGCCGCCGACGACGATGTGCTGGTCCACGTCGACGGTCGTCGTGTGGCAGCCTTCGCACTTCGCGCCGGTCAAGGGATGTTTGGCGCTGACAGGCGGCGAGCCGTGGCAGCCCGCGCAGTCCACGTCAGCCCCGAGCACCACGTCTTCCTTGGTGTTCATGTGCGTGCCACCGGGGATGATGTGCTTGTTCACGTCAACCGTGGTCGCGTGGCAGCCCTCGCAGTTGGTCGCGTTGTTGGTCGCCGGGTGCTTGGCGGTGCCAGGTGGGTTGGGCAGGACAACGTGGCAGTCCACGCAGTTGGCGTTGTTGGAGAGCGCGACGTCGACCTTGCCGTTGTTATGCGTGCCGTTGCTGACGATGTGGTTGTCGGCGTCGACTGTCGTCGTATGGCAGCCTTCGCAGGTCGCCAGCGTCTTCGGGTGCTTGTCGCTGACCGGCGGGAACGCGTGGCAGCCCGTGCAGTCCACGTCCGCACCGAGCGCGACGTCAATCTTGCCGTTGTTGTGTGTCCCGCCCGCGACGATCTTGCCGGACGCGTCGACCGTTGTCGTGTGGCACCCTTCGCACTTGCCCAGCGTCTTCGGGTGCTTGTCGCTGACCGGCGGCGCGCCGTGGCAGCCAGAGCAGGGCGCGTTGGCGGAGAGCGCGACATCAACCTTGCCATTCATGTGCGTGCCGCCGGCGACGATAAGCGAATCGGTGTCGACCGTGGTCGAGTGGCAGCCCGCGCACTTCTCCTTTGTCTTCGGGTGCTTGTCGCTGACGGGCGGATAGCCATGGCACGCGTCGCACTTGGTGTTGACGCCAAGCACCAGGTCAACCTTGCCGTTGATGTGGTTGGCCTTGTTGGCGATGGTCTTGTTCGGTCCCGCGGTGCCGGCGTGGCAATCGATGCAGTCGCCGGTCTGCGGGTGCGGAGCGGCGGGCGGCGCGCCGTGGCAGGAGTCGCACGAGCGCTGGCTGTTGTCGACGAGGGTCCAAAGCGGCTTGCTGTTCTTGCCCGGCGTCTTCACCTTGCCGCCGTGGCAGTAGGTGTTGCTGCACGTGAACGTTTCGGGGTCGTAGACGGGCGTCGCGCCGCCCGACAGGGCCACGCCGCCGAAGGTCACGGTCGCGCGGAACTGCGGCGAGTCCATGTGGTCGGCGTCCCAAATGCCGTTGGGGACCTTGTGACAGGAGCTGCACGCGACCGCGTTGTTGGTCTCGGTGCCGCGCACGTGCGTCTGGTGCGCGCCCACGCCGCGCCACGTCGTGTCCGTCTTGCCGCCAATCGCGTTGGGCGGCGCCGGATTCGCCACGCTGCCGTGGCAGGCCCCGCACTCAGGTGCGAAGGTCGGCGTCACGTCCGCGCTGCCGTCGGCCGCGTCGCCGGAGAAAGCGTCTGTTTCTGTGACGAGGGGACCACGGGCGTTGTCACAACCCGCCAGCGCCACCATCACGAAGCAGTACGCCGTTGCCGCAAGTCGCCCCAAGCCGAAGCGCTTGTCGCGCACCGCCAGCTCGTCGTTTGTCATTCGCATGTCCATGTCTCTCGTCTCCTGGCGCAGCATGAGCCGCCGTCGGACTCCACGCAACCACACGCATCCATTGCAAGGAGCGTGCCAGTCGGGCCGACTTGTCGCGCCTATTTGCCACACCTGCGCCCGATAGGGAAGTGCCTGTCCGTGAAGCTCTTTTCAGCCGACCGGAACTGACGGGATCTTGGCGTGTTCCGCGACGGCTTCCGCCGCTGCCGAGAACTCGGCATGCGCTGCCGATTTTTCGGCACTGACGATTGTTCATGATTTCAATATCTTGCGCTCCGGGTTGACGAATCGACACGAACGATCGTTCGTTCCTCTCCGGGAAAACATGACGTTCGCTTGTAGTTACATGTGGATAGGCGCGATGCCGAAGTTTCGGCGCGCTCGCCACTGGCATTCCGGCTTTCACCATCGCCACTTGATCTGGATCAAGTCGGCTTTGGCGGCACACGCGCTAAACGTGATCGGTAACTGGATTTGCTCGACATGGCAGGCTTCTTGCAAAGCTCCTTCTGCGGGTCGCTGAGTTGCGGCCTGCAAGAGAGAGGAGCTCTACGATGTTTTCACGCGACACCCTTCACCTCTGGATTTTGGCGGGCGCGTTGGCACTGGTTGGCGTCGGTTTCTTTACCGTACGCGGCCTTACCATCCCGCCTTCATTCGGCCAGTTTGGCCATTACCGCGGCGCTGCCCTGCAGACTGCGACCGACAAGGAGCGCAAGCTCACGACGCGAGGCGATTGCGCCGCGTGCCATGAGACGCTCAAGCATGAGATGGGCAAGAGCCACGCCGCGGTGCACTGCATTGAGTGTCACGGTGAGGGCAAGGACCACATGACGGCGTGCAAGACCGCGAAGGCGGCGGCCAAGCCGGGCGACAAGGTGACCTGCGACAAGACCAACCTGATGCCGACTGACATCAAGTCGATTTGCCTGCACTGCCACCAGCAGATGGTTGGCCGCGCGACCAAGCACCCGCAGATCAACTTTCCTGACCACATGAAAGACAACGATCCGAAGGATCCCAAGAGCCCGATGGTCTGCATGCAGTGCCACGTGCCGCATGACCCGTCGGAAGAACCGAGCGATGACAAAGACGACGAGGCCAAGCCGGCTGAAGCAGCGACCCCGACCGCTGCTCCGGCTGCCGCGACGCCCGCTGCTGGAGGTGCAGAATGAGCTGCTGTGATAACAAGGGTGGCAAGGACACCTGCTGTGAGACGAAGGAAGCGCCCGCGGGCTTCATGGACGCGAATGAGTCGCGCCGTGAGTTCATCTGGGACGCGGTCAAGAACTTCACGTTCGGCGCACTGACGCTGACGGCGATTCCGATCTTCGTGGAGAAGGCGGACGCCGAGGAAGTACATACCAACAGCGACGGCAAGGAAGTGAAGGGCCACACGGTGCTCTTCGGCTACCTGGTCGACACGACGAAATGCATCGGCTGCGGCGGCTGCATGTTGGCGTGCAAGAAGGAAAACGACGTCCCGGACGGCGAATTCCGCACCTGGGTCGAGCGCTACGTCTACTACAAGGACGGCTCGGTGCGGGTGGACGCCAACACGAAGGGCACGTTCGCGTTCACGGAACTGCCGCCGATTGACCCGAAGGAGGTCGACAAGGCCTTCTTCGTGCCGAAGCTCTGCAACCACTGCCTCGACACGCCGTGCATCCAGGTTTGCCCGGTCGGCGCGTCGTACAAGACCAAGGAAGGCGTGGTGCTCGTTGACTATGAACAGTGCATCGGCTGCGCGTACTGCGTGCAGGCCTGCCCGTTCGGCACGCGCTTCATCAACACCAAGACCAACACCGCCGACAAGTGCACGTGGTGCTACCACCGCATCCAGCACGGCGAGAAGCCAGCCTGCGTGGACGTCTGCCCCACTGGCACGCGCACCTTTGGCGACATCAACGACCCGGAGAGTGAAATCTCCAAGACGTTGGCGGCGAACCGTATTGACGTGCTGAAGTCCTACCTCGGCACGCGTCCCAAGACACGCTATATCGGCCTGACCGCGGAGGTGGTGTGATGATTCACCAAGCTGCAGAGTTCATTTTTCCCAATGATATGTCAGGCGTAGCCTGGACCGTCATGATCGTCCTTTACCCCTACATCACAGGCCTCGTCGCCGGCGCGTTTGTCGTCGCGGCGCTCTACCACGTGTTTGGCCGGAAGGAGCTCGCCCCGGTTGCGCGCTTCGCACTGGCGGCGTCTTTCTCCTTCTGCGCGTTCGCCACGCTGCCGCTGCTGCTGCACTTGCATCAGCCGCAGCGCGCGTTCTTCATCATGTTCATGCCCAACTTCACGTCGGCGATGGCTGGTTTCGGCTTCATCTACAGCTTCTATCTGACGCTCCTCGCGGTAGAAATCCTGTTGGTGTTCCGGACTGACATCGTCGCGATGGCGGCGGGAACGGGCATCAAGAGCCTGCTGTACAAGGTGTTGTCGCTCGGCGTGCTGCGCGAGACCGCCAAGTCCAAGCAGATTGACGCCAAGTGGATCCACGCGCTTTCCGTCATCGGTATTCCGGCGGCGTGCGTGCTCCACGGCTACGTCGGCTTCATCTTCGGCGGCATCAAGGCGAACCCTTGGTGGTCGACGGCGCTGATGCCGGTCATCTTCCTGGCGTCGGCGATTGTGTCCGGCATCGCGATGCTGATTGTCCTCTACGTTGTGTACTCCAAGGTGCGCGGCGTGAAAGTGGATGACGAGTGCCTGCGGTCGATGATGAAGACGCTCTGGCTGTTCCTGATCCTGGCGGTGACGCTCGAGTCGCTGGAACTGCTGAACATGGCGTACGAAGCCGGCGAGGAGTGGCACATCCTGTCGCGCCTCGTGACCGAGAAGCTGCGGTTCACGTTCCTCTACGTGCAGCTGATCATCGGCTCGGCGATTCCGTTCGTGCTGCTGCTCATCGGCTGGATGAAGAAGACGAGCCCGCGCACCCGCATCACGCTCGGCACGATCTCCGGCCTGCTGGTGCTTGTGCAAGTGCTGGCGATGCGTTTCAACGTCGTCATTGGCGGCCAGATGCTGTCCAAGAGCTTCCGCGGCTTTGTGCAGTACGTGCCAGAATGGTACGGCCGTGAAGGCATCCTGGTGGCGATGGGCGTCTTTACGCTGCCGTTCATCCTGCTGATCGCGGTGACGCAGATCCTGCCGGTGTGGAAGATCGACGCGCACGACCATTAGCGGTTGGCGCCAACGAGACGCGTGACGCCGGGTTGAGATCCCTCTCTCCCCCGGCGTTGCGCGTTTTTGCGGACGTCAAAGTTGCGGCCCCGCGCGTCGACGGTGGCCCTTCCGCAGCAGTCTCGTCTGGGCGCATCCCCGCTGACGCGGGGACCGGGCTCTGCTCGCTGCGCTCACGGAGACGCGCAAGCGGCGCGCCTCCGCGCAGTCGCGCGACGATCCCTTGCGCGCCTCCGGCGAATCAGAAGTTCATGTCGTGATTCAAGAATGCGGCGATCGCCAGCCCGGCCCCTAAGGCTCGAACCGATACCCAACGCCGCGCGCCGTCACGATGTACCGCGGGTGCGATGGCTCGATCTCCACGCAGCCGCGCAGGCGGGCGATCAGGTCGTCCAGCTCCACAAGCGACAGCGCGTCTTCCGCACCCCAGACTTCTTCCAGGATGTTGGCGCGCGTCAGCACCCGCGCCGGATTGCGCACCAGGAACTGCACAAGCGCCACTTCATGGTCGGTCAGCGCGTGCGTCTGCCCGTCGGGCCCCCGCAGCAGCTTGCGTTCCAACGTCAGCACCGCGCCGCCGATGTGCACTTCCGTCTCCGGCAAGTGCTCCAGCGTGCCCGAC
>CAINLT010000231.1 GCA_903850505.1 uncultured Myxococcales bacterium
CACCGGCCTGCACGGCGCCAACCGGCTGGCCTCGAACTCGCTGCTGGAATGCGTCGTCTTTTCGGCGGCTGCAGCGCAGGACATTCTCGCGGCGCCAGTCGAGCCCCTGCCCCATTTGCCGCAATGGGACGAAAGCCGGGTACGCGACGCCGACGAGGAAATCGTCATTTCCCACAACTGGGCCGAACTGCGCCGCTTCATGTGGGACTACGTCGGCATCGTCCGCACCAACAAGCGGCTGGAACGCGCCCTGCACCGCATCCGCCTGCTGGAAAAGGAAATCGACGAGTACTACGCCAACTACCGGGTCGGCAACGACCTCATAGAACTGCGCAATCTGGTGCTGACTGCCCATCTGATCGTGAAAAGCGCACAGCGGCGTCACGAAAGCCGCGGCCTCCACTTCAGCCGGGACTATCCGGAAACCTTGCCGCGCGCTTTGGATACCGTGCTGCACCCGAGCCAGAAGTAAAGCGACGCGCGGTCAGCAAGAATGCACCGCCGTCGATCGCCAGCGCAGCCAGAGCCGCAACTGGCGAAAATCGTCTGCTGCAAGACTGTCGGCAAGCAGGGTCAGGGATCGCAAACGACCGTCCTGGCGATACAGCAGCACAACCAGAAACGGCAGGACCAGGGTATGCGGATGGACGCTGACTTCGCGTGACGTGCCGTCCGCTCCAGTCGTTTCAAGCCGGCCGTCGCCGTGCAGCACCAGAGTTGCCACCAGCGAGGCCCGGCGCGCACGCGCCAGCGAGGCTCCGATCAGGAGCAGGAGCAGCATCGCCAGCCAATACGGCAACATAGCCGCCAGAACGGCGCCGACCGCGGCAAGATGAGCCACCACCTGGACGACAAGCAAGTGGCGCGACGGCCTGAGGGACACCTGCAGCCGGACGACGGGCTTCATCGCCCGGCGTAGCTAGACGCGCCGAAACACCAGTGAACCGTTGGTGCCGCCAAAACCGAAGTTGTTCTTCAGCGCCACATCGATCTTCATCGAGCGTGCGGTATTGGCGCAGTAGTCCAGATCGCACTCCGGATCCTGGTTGAAGATATTGATAGTCGGCGGAGATATCTGATGATGCACCGCAAGCACGGTGAACACGGACTCGAGGCCACCCGCACCGCCAAGCAGGTGGCCCGTCATCGACTTGGTCGAGTTCACCACCAGTTTCTTCGCCGTATCGACGCCGAACGCCAGTTTGATGGCCTCGGTCTCGTTCTTGTCGCCCAACGGCGTCGATGTGCCGTGAGCGTTAACGTACTGCACCTGATCCGGATTGACGCCGGCATTCTTCAGCGCATTCACCATGCTGCGCCGCGGACCATCGGTGTCCGGCGCAGTCATGTGGAAGGCGTCGCCGCTCATGCCGAAGCCGGCCAGTTCGGCATAGATTCTTGCGCCGCGTGCCCTGGCATGCTCGTACTCTTCCAGCACCATGACGCCGGAGCCTTCACCGAGCACGAAGCCGTCGCGATCCCTGTCCCAGGGTCGGCTCGCCGTCGCCGGATCGTCGTTGCGCGTGGACAAGGCCTTGGCCGAGCCGAATCCGCCGACCGCCAACGGCGTTGTGGTGGCTTCGGCGCCGCCGCATACCATGACGTCGGTATCGCCATACTCGATCATGCGCGCGCCGATTCCGATTGCATGCAAGCCCGTGGTGCAGGCCGTGACCACCGCAATATTCGGCCCCTTCAGTCCCAGCATGATCGAAAGGTTGCCCGAG
>CAINLT010000232.1 GCA_903850505.1 uncultured Myxococcales bacterium
CCGGACGCGCAGGTTGTGACGGTGTTTGCGGACCGCATGGAGCGCTACTTCTCCACGGAGCTGTTTGCGCAATAGCCGACCCGCTGCGTAGGCTTGGAACTCTGAGAAACGCTTGGACAAAGCCGGGTCGTTCGCCAATAATCGCGCTGTCCACCGGTGGGCAGCATGAGGACTCAAACGCGATGCTCTGGGCTGTTTTGACACTGTGGGCCGGGCTGCAAGCGCCGCCGCAGACGGAGTTGGACTTGCCGGCCGTGCTCGCGCGCGCGCCGATCGTCGTGCTCGCGCGCGTGGCGGACCCGCGGATGGACGTGCAGAACTTGCCCGCGACCCAAGCGCGCCAGCCGTATCAGCGCATGCGCCGCCATCTGGACGTGCTGACGACGTTGCGCGGTCACGTGCCCGCGCACCTGCGCGTGGATGAGCCGCATTGGGCGGCGCGTTACGCGGCCTGGCAGAAGTGCCGTGCGCCGGAGTCGTGTCCGCCGTTGGCCAGCGATCGCTACCGCGGGCAACTGGCGCGCGAGCCGAATCCGGGCGCGCAGGTGCTTGTGTTCCTGCGGCGTAACGCCACGGGCGAGCTGGAGTTGGCGGCCGATTTCGCGCTGGATCGCGGGGAACGCGCGGCGGAAGTGCAAGCGCTCCTGCAGGCCAAGCATGCGCGAGGCCAGCGATGATGCGACACGGCCTTTTCCTCAGCCTGCTCGGCAGCCTCCTCGTCAGCAGCGCGGCGTTGGCCGGTCCGACCGTCTGCGCCGCCGGCACCACCACGCCCGGCATCGACGTGTCCAAGTGGCAGGGTGCCATCGACTGGACGCAGGTCGCCGGCAGCCAGCAGTTCGTCATCGCCCGCGTCAGCGACGGCACGTACCTCGATACGTGGTTTGACAGCTACTGGCCGGACATCAAGGCCAATGGCATGGTCCGCGGCGCGTACCAGTATTTTGAACCGGCTGAGGACCCGATCGCCCAGGCCGACATCCTGCTCAACAAGATGGGACCGATGGAAGCGGGCATGTTGCCGCCGACGCTGGACGTGGAAGCGACGGGCGGGCTGACGCCTGCAGAAGTGGAAGCGGCGGTCCAGCAGTGGGTCGATTACGTGCAAGCCAAGCTCGGCGTCGCGCCAATCGTCTACACCGGCAACTGGTTCTGGGACCCGAGCGTGAACAGCGCCGCGCAGGCGGGCTTGCCGCTGTGGGAGTCGTACTACTGCACCAACTGCTGCCCCAAGATTCCCGCGCCCTGGACCGACTGGGTGATCTGGCAATACGACGACAAAGGCACGGTCGCGGGCGTCAGCGGCGATTGCGACATGAACTTGTGGAACGGCGACCTCGCCTCGCTCCAGACTTTTGCCGGCGGCGGCAGCGGTCCAGCCAACACCTGCGGCAACGCTACATGCGACGCTGCGGAAGACTGCAGCTCGTGTCCCGGCGATTGCCCGTGCGCGAGCGGCGAATCGTGCCAAGCGGGCGTCTGCGCCGCGCCGTATTGCCCGGGCTACACCGGCACCGACCCGTGCTGCACAACGGCGAACGCGTGCGGCTACAACAACGACGGCTACTGCGACTGCGGGGGCTCTTGCAGCTGGGAAGCGTCCGACTGCACCACCGCGCCAGTCTGCGGCGACGGCACCTGCAACGGCACCGAAAACTGTTCAACGTGCGCCACGGACTGCGGCACCTGTTCCGACGTCTGCGGCGACGGCGCGTGCGGGTCGACCGAGACGTGCAGCAGTTGTCCGACCGATTGCGGCCCCTGCGCCGGCTCCTGCGGCGACGGCACATGCGGCAGCGGGGAAACGTGCGGCAACTGCGCCAGCGACTGCGGACCGTGCGTCAAGGACGCGGGCAGCCTCGACATCTTCCAGTTCGACGCCGGCGGCGGGCCGAGCGGCTGCACCGTGGATGCCCAGTGCCCCAACGTCTGCAATGTGGCGACCGGCCAGTGCGTCCAGTGCAACGCCAATTGGGACTGCATCGGCGGCGGCACGTGCACAGCCAACCACACCTGCGTCTCGGTCTGCGGCGACGGCCAGTGCGCGGGTGATGAGTCCAACCAGACGTGCTGCGTCGACTGCCCGTGCTCGACAGGCCTGCAATGCGTCAACGGCGCGTGCGTCGGCGGCGCGGCGTGCAGCGACACGTGCGTCAAGCTGTACAGCAGCGCGTGCGTCGGCGGCACGAGCTACCACACGTGCCAAAAAGGCGTGGGCGGTTGCCTCGCCTGGGATCCGGACAAGAACTGCGCCAGCGGGCTGGTCTGCTACCTGGGCAAGTGCATGACGCAGAGCAGCGTGCCGGACGCCGGCCCCACGGACGTGGGCGAGAGCGACGTCGGCGTCCCCGGCGACACAGGCAGCGCCAAGGACGGCAGCAGCGGCAAGGACGCGATGGCCGACGGCACGGTCGCAAGCGACGTTGTGGCAGACGCTGGCGCGGTGGCCGACGGCGCGGACAGCACGGGTATCAGCAGCGACGGCAGCAAGTCGGACGTGAAGTACTTTGGCGGCGGCGGCGTGGCGTCATCGGGCTGCACGGCGGGACGGAGCGACGGCCGTGGCGGCTGGCTGTTAGGCGCGCTGTTCGCCGGCGTGTTGGGCTTGCGTCGGCGCGGCCGCGGTCACCACACGTAGAGCCCGACGCCAATCCACGGAAAGTACACGGGCGAGGCGTGCGGACGACCGGCATCGGCGTTGGCCTCCAGGATCATCCACGCCAGCGCGAGATCGATACGCGGCTTGATGCGGTCGAGCGCGACGAAGCCCGCGGGCGCGTCGCTCCCCGGCAGCCAGCGCACGCCCGTGGTCCACATCGTGTTGCTCAGCGGATAGCGCGGCAGGACTTCCACGGCGACCGACCAACTGTCGCTGAGAATCTGCTCCACGCCAAAGAAGCTCTGGAACTGCAGCGGGAGATGCGGCAGGTCGGTGCCGCCGCTGCACTTGGTCATCGCCGCGCCCGACGTCGTGCCTGTGCTGCCCGCAACGCCGCACGCGGACGTGAAGTGCGCGGATTGCGGCAGGAACGCGTGGTTGTCCAGCAGCCAAGCGCCGAGCGTGACCTGCGTGCCGGTGCTGAAGTGCTTGCCGGCAGTGAGGGTGAACAGGTTGAATTGGGCGTTCGCGCCGCCGATGCCGACGAAGCCGACGCCGCCCAGACCGCTGCCGCCGATGCCCACGCCGCCGCCGCCGCCGATCGCGGTGCCAAAGACGTCGAGCATGTCGTAGGAAATGGCGATGCCGGGCACCTTGCGCGTTTCTTCAAGCGCGACGAATTTGAGGCCGAGGTCGAAGACGCCAAAAAGCGCGCCGCCGCCACCGCCGCCAGCCACGATCGCGCCGGGCAGGGGCAGGGCGCCGCCGCCGACGGCGGGGACGGGGAGTCCGCCGAGCCAGAGGTCGAGTTGCAGCCGGCGCGTGATGCCGTATGCGGCGCGAACGAGCAGCGCTTCATCGTCGCTCAAGACGAACGCGCCATCGGGCACCGTGCGCGCGGTTGGCGTGAAAAACAGCCGTTCGTCGGCGCCGCGTCGCGGATACCACTCGCTCTGCTGCGTGGTCATCGCTTTGCCCACAGCGCGTCCGAGATCGATGCCGGCGGTGCCCGCCAAGCTCGCCGGCGAGCCGACCGCCTGCCAACGCGACGCGCCCAGCGCCGCACCGCCATCGGGACCGCGCAGCGTTGCCTCCACTTCCAGCAGCCCACGCTCGACGTTGCGAAACCCGCCAAAGGTCGCCATGCCGCCGAGAATCTGGTCCTGCAGTGACGCTTCCGCCGCCACGGGTGTCTGCGCCTCCGCGATGTGCAGCTCCAGCGTGTACGCCGGCTCGCCATCATTGGCCATGCGCCAGCCGGCTTTGGGCAGCCCGACGCGCGCGCCCGCCACAAGCTCCGCCGCCATCTGGGAATCCGGCTCCGTCGCCACGACCCGCACCGCGCGCACGCCTTCATACGGCGCGAGCGGCGCCACGCGCGTCTGGCGGACCGCGCCCGTTGCACAGCCAAACAGCAGCAGCGTCGCCATCACGAGGGGAAGTTTCGGCATCCGGGTTCCTTACGCGGCCGTTTCGGCGAGTTCAGACTCGATCGCCTCGATCCGCAGCGCCAAATCTTCCCATTTCGCCATCGCGGCGTCGACCGCAGCTTGCAGCCCCGCCTGCTCGATTTGCAGCGTCCGCACGCGCTCGCCGTCGGCGTACAGCTCCGGGTCCAGTTGCAGCGTCGCGATCGCCCCGAGCCGCTTCTCCGCCGTCGCAATCTCCGCTTCCGTCGCGGTCAGCCGCTCGCGCAGCGGTTTGGTGCGCCGTCCCAGCTCATTGCGGCGCTCCGCTTCTTCGCGCTTGCGCGCCTTGTCGTCCGCGCGCGACTCGCCCGTACCCGCCTGCGCGACCGGCGCCGACGCCCGTCCAGGCTCGCGATCCAGCACCGTTTCACCGCGCAGCAGCCGCTCAATCACCGCAGGATCGCCGCCGCTCTTGCGGTACAGATACGCGTCGTAGTCGCCCGGATACAGCGTCGTCTGCCCGCCCGGCTGCACTTCCAGCACGTGCGTCGCGACGGCGTTGATGAAGTAGCGATCGTGGCTCACGAGCACCGCCGTGCCCGGAAACTCGGAGAGCGCGTCTTCCAGCACCTCGCGACTCGTCAGGTCCAGGTGATTGGTCGGTTCGTCCAGCAGCAACACGTTGGGCTGCCGCAGCACCATCTTGGCCAGCGCCACGCGCGCCTTCTCACCGCCGGAAAGCACGCTGATCTTCTTGTCGACCATTTGCCCGGAGAAACGCAGCGAGCCGAGCAGGCTGCGCACCGAGGAAATCGTCGCATCGCTCGCCGCCGCGCGCCGCGCTTCGTCGATGACCGAGCTCGCCGGATCGAGCTGCTCCAGCTGGTGCTGCGCGTAGTAGTCGGTCTTGACGCCTGCGCCGTAGATCAGCTCGCCGCCCTGGATGTCCGTCACGCCCGCGAGGATCTTCAGCAGGGTCGACTTGCCTGCACCGTTGGGACCGACGAGCGCGACCTTGTCGCCGCGCCAAATCGTCGTGCTCAGGTCCGTGTAAACCGTGTTGGCGCCCCACGCCTTGTTCACGTGCTCCAGCCGGATGACTTCCTTGCCCGTCCGCGGCGGCTCGGCAAAACGCAGCGTGATGCTGGCCGCATCGCCTTCCACGTCGACGTTCTCCAGCTTGGCCAGCATCTTCATGCGCGATTGCGCCTGCTTGGCCTTGCTCGCCTTGGCGCGGAAGCGATCCACAAAGTTCTGCAGGTGCGCGCGCTGCTTGTCGACCTTGGCCTTCGCCGCGTCCTGCTGCTCCAGCCGCAGCGCTTTGCCTTCCAGGAAGTCCTCGTAGCCGCCGACGTGCTCAAACACGCCCTTGGGCGTCAGTTCCACGATGTGGCTCGGCACGCGGTTGAGGAAGTAGCGATCGTGGCTGACGGCGACAATCGCGCCTTCATAGTTCTCCAGGAAGGACTCGAACCACGCCAACGACTCGAAATCGAGGTGATTGGTCGGCTCATCCAGCAGCAGCAGATCCGGGGCGAGCACCAAAAGCCGCGCCAGCGCCGCGCGCATCCGCCAACCGCCCGACAGCGCCCCCGCAGGCAGTTCCACCTGTTCGCGCGTGAACCCGAGGCCGCCAAGCGCCTGTTGCGCGCGAATCGGCACGTCCTCGCCACCCAGCCGCTCAAAACGCGTCTGCACCGCGTCCAGATCCGCAAGCGCCTGCTCGGTCTGGCCATACGCGTGGTCGTGGGCCATGCGCTCGTGGATGCCCGTCAGCGCGTCGCGCGCCGCGATCCAGCCCGGCATGCCGGAAAGCACCGCCTGGAGCACCGTGCCTTCGCCGAACTCTTCCATCTCCTGCGCGAGAAAGCCGATGCTGTACTGCTTGGGCCGCACGATGCCGCCCGAATCCGCCGGCAGTTCGCCCGCCAGGATCCGCAACAACGTGGTCTTGCCCGCGCCGTTTGGCCCCACGAGGCCATAGCAGCACTTGGGCTTGATCTGCCACTGAATGTTGGCAAAAAGCGCTTGACGACCAAACGACTTGGCGATGCTCTGGAGCTGAAGCATGAAGTGACTTTACGGCTTTTGCGGCACGCTGCTTGAGTTGGCCCCGCAGACGCCCACCGACTGCATGCAGTTGTTGCGCGGCGTGCGTGTTTGGGTCGCGACGAAGTTGTCTTTGTTGCTGTTGGTGTCCCAGCCTGCGCCCGCGTAGTACCACGGTGAGAAGAGGGACACCACGTCGTCCGCGCTCACGCCGGGCGCGGGCAGGCGTTTGATGGCGCACGGCTGGGTGGCGTCGGGGCACGCCGGAGCGCCATTGCCTTCACCGTAGCCCCACATGGTCTGGTTCAAGCCCCAGCTCAGTCGATCGAGCACGACGCCGCTGCCGGGCGTGTCGAAGCGGTTCAAGCGCACGACGCCGATTGTCGGGTCCAGGCCCCAGGTCAGCCCGGCGACAAAGTCCGGACCGGGCAGCTTGCTGTCGTACGTGCTTGGCGCCACGAGGAAATACGAATGCGCGTGAATCACGCCCGTCAGCGGCTTCTTGGTCAGGTCCACGTCCGTCGCCTTCAGCATGTTGCCTACCGTCGAATAGCGGTACGTGATGTACAGGTTGTCCAGCACGATGTCCTGGTTGCTGCGGTTGTAGAGCATGATGTACTCGTTGGCCGTGGAGGCGAGGGTGCCGCCACTGGCTCCCGTCGACGTCGGGCCTTGCGGGCTGACTTCCGCGATGACCAGGCCACTCGGGTCGCACACGGGCGTCGCCAGCGCGGTGTTGCAGGAGAAGCCGCCGCCGGAAGTCGCGCTCTGCACGTTGCACAGGCCGCCGCACTGGGGATCTGCGCACTTGCCGCCGTCGGTGCCGGTGAACGGACAGACGAGGCCCTTGGAGCACATGCCGCCACACGCCGGCTCAAACTGGCCGGACGCCATGGATTGCGCGCCCGTCGTGTCCTGCTCAAACCAGTCTTTGTCGTCGGCGTCCGTGTCCAAGGCGTTGCCCGCGAGGCAATGCAGCCCGCCGGGCGCCATCGTGTCGGCGAAGTCAGCGCTCATCGACTTGCGTTCCAGCGAGTCGCCGGGCGTGACCGCCGTCGCGGCCATGTAGCTCGCGTTGGCGCCGTTGCTGTACGAGAGCGCGTTACCCCAGCCGACCGTGTCCAATTCCACGTCCGTTCGCGGATCCCACAGCCGGAGCGCGCTGCCCGCTGGATCCAGGCCCATCGAACCTGCCAACACGGCATCCACGCCGCCTTCGGTCAGCGCATACGCCTGCGTCGCGACGGTGTAGTAGCGATGCGGCGGCAGCGTCAGGCCCGCCGGCAACTGGAACAGCAGCGTCCACGGGTCAGATGGCGTGGCCGTCGCGCCCTTGCGCTGGATCGCGAACCCGCTCACATCGATCGGCTGCGCGCTGGCGTTGTACAGCTCCACAAACTGCAGGTTGGCGTCCATTTGGCCACCCGGCAGGACCTCCGAGAAGAGCACGCCCGGTTGGTTCGGGATGCACGTCTGCACATCGCCGTTGCAGGTCTTGCCGCTGCCGCAGCCGACCGCGCACTTGACGTCATCGATGCACGATTCCGACGCGGCGTTGAAGTTGCAGATCATGGGCAGAGGCGCGGCAGGGCAGTTGCCGCCGCACGCAGGTTCGTACACGCCGGACTTCTTGGTCTGCGGATCGGGCGTCAGGCGCACGACGTAGTTGTCGTTCGGCATCGCGCCGTCCGTGTAGTCGTTGCCGGCCAGCCATTCGATGTGGTGATACGCCATCGTGTCCGCCGAGCTGGTCTCGTTGGCTTTGCGCTCCAGCGAATTGGCGGACGACGCCTTCGCCAACGTCAGCGGCGTCACATCCATGCCGAGGTCGGTGCAGCCGCCCGCGTCCAGGCACAGGCGGTCCTGCACGAGCCCGGTCACCCCGTCGCGCAAGCGAATTTGCCCAACGTTGATGGTCAGCGCGATGCCGTTCTGGTCAAAGAGCTGCACGCCCTTGCTGTCGACCTGCGCCGCGTGGCGGAAATCGAGCGCTGACGAGATGACATCCGGCGCTTGGCCGCCGGTGACCGTGGCGCTGTGGCCGAACAACAGGTAGCCGTGCGCGGCGATGACCGTGCCCGTGTCCGTGCCCGCGAGCTTGGTCCAGCCGATGCCGACCGCCGGCTTGGCCTCGGCGACTTCGATCGCGTACGACGGAATGCTCACGTCGTTCACGGTCGGGTTGTGGATCTCGATCCAGTCGTCGCTCGGGTCGTTGGGCATGCCGGTGAACAGTTCGCTGATGACGATCGGCTTGGTAGCGAACACGCACGACGGAATCGCCTCGTTGTTGCACTTCGCCAGCGGTCCACAGTCGCCGTTCGGGTTGTTGACGTGCGTCGGTCCGTTGACCGCGTCGCAGGAGTCCAGCGTGCACGGGTTGGCGTCGTCAAAGCTCAGCAACTTGCCGGTGCACGTGCTGCCGACGCAGACGTCCTGCTTGGTGCACTGGTTGGCGTCGTCGCACGTTTGCGACGTGAGTCCGGAGTGCTGGCAGCTCCCCGGCGGTTTCAACGGGTCGATGCCGCCGGATTTCTGGCACTCGTCGGTGGTGCAGACGTTGCCGTCGTCGCAGTTCTTGTCGCCGCCGCCCTGGCAAAGGCCGTTGCTGCAGGTTTGGCCGACAATGCACAAATCGCCGCCCTGACACGGGTTGTTGTTGGTCGCCTGGATGCAGGCGTACTTCTTGGTGATGGAGTCAAACGAGCTGCTTGTGGCGTCGCACGTGCTGGTGTAGCAGACGGCGTTGCTGGCGGGCTTGCAGTCCTTGGCCTTGTTCGGGACGCACTTGCCAAACATGCAGCTGTCCTGACCGATGTTCACCGAGCCGTCCGGCAGCTTGACGTCTTCGCCGGTGCACGGGTTGCCGTCCGTGCACGCGGAGCCGTTGACCGCCGAGAAGTGCTTGCAGCCGACTTTGGGATCGCACGAGTCGACGGTGCACGGGTTGTTGTCCTCGCAGTTCGGCGGCGTGCCGGTGCACTTGCCCGACGCGCAGGTCGGCGAGAGTTGGCACTTGTCGTTCAGCGTGCACGTCGTGCCGTCGTCGACGGCGGGGTGCGACGAGCAGCCTTGCGCGCCTTGCGCGGGATCGCACGCGTCGTCCGTTGTGCAGTCGTTGCCGTCGTCGCATTTGTTCAGCGTGCCGGTGCAGTTGCCGGCGAAGCAGGCGTCGGCCGTCGTGCACCAGTTGTCATCGGAGCAGGTCACGCCGTCGGGCTTGTTGGGCTGATTGCAGCCGCCGGTCGTCGGATTGCAGGAATACGTGTGGCAAGGCGACTTGGTGAGGCTCGCACACGGATCGGCGGGCGCCGTGCCGGTCAGGGTGCACGACTGCGTCGAGGAACACGCATGCGGCGCCTGGCACTTGTTGGTGTCCAGCTTCTTGCAGTCCGCGTCGCTCGTGCACTGGCAGAACAGCTTGCCGGTCGCGTCAAATGCGTTGCCGAGGCATTGGCCCAACGTGCACTTGTCCCCCTGCGTGCACGTGTTGCCGTCGTCGCACGCCACGGAATTGAACGGGTGAATGCAGCCGACGATCGGCGAGCAGAAGTCGTTGGTGCACAGATCCGCGTCGGCGCAATTGGCGGTCGCCGTCTTGACGCACTTGCCGCCGCCGTCGCAGTGGTCGCCCGTCGTGCAGACGTTGCCGTCGCTGCACTTCGTCGTGTTGTCGGCGTAGACGAATTGGCACGTGCCCGAGGCCTCTTCACACGCGTACGTCTGGCACGTCGTGTTGGCGGCCTTGGAGCATTTCACGACCGTCGTCGTGTCCAGCACGCACTTGGTGGCGCTGCAATGGAAGGTGCCGCCGCACTTGGTGTTCAGGCCGGCGCAGTCGTCGTCCACGGCGCAGCCGCACATCGCCGGGTCGAGCGTGCCCTTGGCGCACGAGCCAAAACTGCAGTAGCCATCGCCGGTGCAGACGTCGCCGTCGTCGCAGGGCGCGGCGTTGTTTGTGTACTTGCAGCCCGCGCCGCTGGCCACGTCTTTGCCGGGTACGCAGCTGTCGTCGGTGCACGGGTTGCCGTCGTTGCAGACAAGCGGTGCGGAGAGGCATGCGCCGTCCAGGCAGAGGTCCGGATAAGTGCAGACGTTGCCGTCGGTGCACGGCGAGACGTTGTTGCGGTTCACGGCGGTGCACTTGCCGGTCGTCGGATTGCAGACGTTGGTCTGGCAGGGCAGGCCGAGGTCGGCACACGGCGGCGTCACGGTCGTCGGATCGAGCACGCACGTGGTGTTCGTGCAGATGTGCTTGCCGTCGCACGCGTTCGGGCTGTCCTGCACGGCGCAGTCGGCGTCCACTTTGCAGTCGCAGATGTTCTTGTTGCCGGGTTGGCAGACCTTGCCCACGCAGCCGTCGCCGACCGTGCACGAATCGCCGTCGCTGCACGCGGAGCCGGCCTTGGCCGAGTCGTGCTTGCAGCCGCCGGCGGTCAGGAGCGCGGGGACGCAGGAATCCAGCGTGCACGGATTGCCGTCTTCGCAGTCCTTGGCGATGCCGAGGCAGCTGCCGGCGTTGCAGACGTCATTGACCGTGCACTGGTTTTTGTCGTCGCACGCGGTGCCGTTTTCGGCCGGCAGGCTGGCCACGCACGCGCCGATCTGCGTCGCGGGATCGACAAGGCAGAGGAAATTCGCCGCGCACGGGCTCGAAGGCACCACGCCGCAATCGCTGTCGATTTTGCAGCCGACGACGGTGATGCCCGTGTCGGTCGCCGCATCCACGTCCGGCGCATCCACGCCCACGTCCACATCGTCCGCATCCGAGCCGGCGTCCACGTCGTCGACCGCGTCCGTCAGGTCCGTGGCGTCGTCAATGTCATCGGTCGGCACGTCCTCGTCGGTCGGCTCATCTTCCAGATCCGGCCCCGTGTCCTTTGTGTCCTTGGTGTCTTTGGTGTCCTTGGTATCCTTGGTATCCTTGACGTCGACCACGTCCTCCACGTCGTCGATCACATCGGATTCGTCGGTCGTCTGGTCGACGTCATCCGTGCCCGGATCTTCTTCCGCTGTGTCGGCCGTCTTCTTGCCAAAGAGCGCGCTCAGCTGCGTGCAACCGGTCGCGCTTGTCAGCGACGCCAGCAGCGCAGAAGTACACAGCAAACGCAGGATCGACGGGGAGGACAGGCGCATGGTTTCGCTCCGGGTACTCACAGGTGAGTTCAACCCACGGTAGAATACCGGTTTGCCTGCCCTTGCGGCAAGGAGATTGCCGCGCTTGCGCCAAAGCAAGGTGCAACTTACCCTATGCGGCCGCCCAATAGGCTCGGGCCAGGAATCAAACGATGGGGAATAAGTGGATCGCCAAGGCCTTTGCCACAAAACACGACCGTGAATTGAAGAAGATCCGCCCGATTGTCGAGCAGATCAACGCGTTGGAGAGCGTGATTCAGGCGCTGGACGACGACGGCTTGCGCGGCAAGACCGCCGAGTTCAAGGCCAAGCTTGCCAACGGCGCGACGCTCGATGACATCTTGCCCGACGCTTTTGCCGTGACGCGTGAAGCGGCCCGGCGGCGGCTGGGTCAGCGCCACTACGACGTGCAGCTCATCGGCGGCATTGCCTTGCACAAGGGCATGATTGCGGAGATGCGCACGGGTGAAGGCAAGACGCTCGTCGCGACGCTGCCCGCGTACCTGAACGCGCTCGCGGGGCGCGGCACGCACGTCGTCACGGTCAACGACTATCTGGCGCAGCGCGACTGCGAATGGATGAGCCAGGTCTACAACTACCTGGGCTTGACCACCGGCGTTGTCACGACGTCGACGCCCAACGGCTGGCAGCGCCAGCAGGCGTACCGCGCGGACATCACGTACGGCCAGAACAATGAGCTGGGCTTTGACTACCTCCGCGACAACATGAAGTTTTCGCTGGACCAGTACGTGCATCGCTACCTGCCCAACGCGACGGGCAAGGCCAACGAGAAGCTGCTGCCGTTTGCGATCGTCGACGAAGTGGACTCGATCCTGATCGACGAAGCGCGCACGCCGCTCATCATTTCCGGCAACACGGACGACAGTCCTGAGCCGTACATGAAGGCCAACGTCGTCGTCCAGTTGCTCAAGCGCGACCTGGACTACGCGATCGACGAGAAGGCGCACTCCGTGACGCTGACCGAGTCGGGCGTGGATCGCGTGGAAGCGCGCCTGAAGGTTGGCAATCTGTACGACGCGGAAAACATGCCGTGGCTGCACTTCATCAACGCGGCGCTCAAGGCCCACACGCTGTACCGCAACGGCGTGAACTACCTGATTGAAGACGGCAAAGTCATCATCA
>CAINLT010000233.1 GCA_903850505.1 uncultured Myxococcales bacterium
GCTGCTCAAACCAGCGCACGCGCACGCCGTCGATCGGCCGCTTGCCGTTGTCGAGGTCCGTCGCCATGATATGTGAGCGCAACTCACTGAAATCGACGGGAAAGTAGTCGCTGCGCATCTGCCCGCTCAGCAGGCTGTGAAAGCGGTGATCGCCCGCCGAAGTGCCGTAAATGTTGCATGTGTTGACCGGGATATACGCCGGCGTGAAGAACGGAAAGCCCTGGATGTGGTCCCAGTGCATGTGGCTGAACAGGAAGTGCGCCGTGATGTTGGGCATGCCGCGGCGCAGCAGATCGACGCCCAACTCGCGCAGTCCCGTGCCGCCGTCGCAGACAAAAAGCGTGTCGTCGACGCGAATTTCCACGCAGCTCGTGTTGCCGCCGTATTTGTTGGTGGTTCGGCCAGGCGTTGGGATGGAGCCGCGTGTGCCCCAGAAGCGTACGAAGAACGCCATATTGGCTCCATTGCGGTAGATCGCCAGCCGGCGCACGCTGCCCGTGTCCGACCGCGGCGGCTACTTCCCTTCGTGGTAGATGAACACCGCGCTGCCCAACTGCAACGTATCGCCGTCCCGTAGCACTGCGGAATGCACCCGAATTTCATTCAGGTACACACCGTTTGAACTGTCCAGATCGATGACCCGGTAGGTCCCTTGATACCGCTCCAGCCGCACGTGCGTCCGGGAAAGCGACGGCGACGGAATGTGGATATCCGTCTCCGGACTGCGGCCCAGCACCAGCGAATCGCCCGCCAGCTCCAGGATCGCCGGCGATCCGGGGCCGCGAATCTGTTGCAGCACATGCGGCCGCGAAAACGGCATTGCCTGAAGCAGCGGAATCTCCGCTTCTTCCGTGTGCCAGCCGCTATGCTCGTTTTCGTGGCTCATTGGCTTCGTCAGGCAGTGGACCCTACGCAGGAATCGAATCGAGCGTAACGCGGCCTGCGGCGTGTCGCAAGCGGCGAGTGGGCAGCGACACGCTGGCGCCGGCGATTTCCGCGAGGCCGCGCACATGTCGGGAACTTCATCACCAGGAGGCGATGGCGGCGGACTGGCGCAACAACCGACACCGGCGTAGCATCGCAAAACCTTGGGGGAGGCAAACATGTTCGAACAGGCAATCGATCGTTCCACTGCGCGGCTTTGGCGCCGCATCCTGACCGGAAGCGCCCTGCTCTTTCCGAGCCTCGCGTACGCGGGCGGCATGGAATATCCGGACAACGGCACCATCGCCATCGGCCGCGGTGGCGCGCACGCCGCCAATCCGGAAGACGGCCTGGCGTTCCAGTACAATCCGGCGGGCTTGGCCCAAGCGCTGCAGCGCGGCTGGCACTTGCACATCGACGGACGACTCGCGGCGCAGGCCGTCAAGTTCACGTCAGCGACGCCCGGCACTGTGCCGTCCGAGAACTCCGCGCCGCCGTTTTTCGCGCCGTCGGGCGCCGTCAGCTACGGCTTTGGCGCGGTCGGACCGCTTTCTGACTTGACGCTCGCGATTGGCGCCACGGGACCGTCGGCCATCGGCAAGACGCAGTTCCCGGCGGACGGCGCCCAGCGCTACGCCATCGACCGCACCGACTACTTCATCGGCTACTACTCCGCCGCCGTCGCCGGCGCCTGGACGCGCGGGGACTTCTCCGCCCGCTTCGGCTTCACCGGGCAGCTCGTGAAAGGCAACGCCACCTTCTCGCAGGCCGTCTGGAGCGGCTTTGGCGAATACGACAAGGGCGCCAACAAGCCCACGAACACGGTCAACGACTCGCAGGCGACGTTCTCCGGCACCTCCGGCCTCATTCCGACGTTCGTTGTCGGCGCTGGCGTCTCGCCGATCCGCGACCTCGACATCGGCGTTTCCTACCGCCCGCGCATCGACTTTGACGCGCCCGGCACGTTGGACGTCGTGCTCTCCAAGACCGCCACGGACATCAAGGCGCAGACCAACGGCAACAGCGCGAGCTTGAAGCTCAGCATCGCCGCGATGTTGCGTGCCGGCATCGCCTACCGCGTCACGCCGCGCGTCCGCGTGGAATTGGACGGCGTCTGGGAACAGTGGTCCGCGCTGAAGGAAGTCCGCATCGCCACGCACGACATCAACGTCACCAGCGGCGTCAGCCTCGGCGGCACCCCGTTGCCGGACATCGTCTTTCCGCACAACTTCCAGGACACCTACAGCGTGCGGCTCGGCAGCGACGTGACCATCGTGGAAGACCGCTTCGCGATGCGCGCGGGCTATGCGTTCGAGAC
>CAINLT010000234.1 GCA_903850505.1 uncultured Myxococcales bacterium
CCAGCGCGCGGTTGGCGAGACGGTTTGCGGCCAAGTCAGCCACTCATGGCTCGCCGAGGATGGCGTGCCGCATACGCGCGTCCTCATCGTGCAAGACACGACGCGCCACAAGCAGGTCGAGGCGGTCGTGGCGCGCGTCGAAAAACTGGAGGCCGTGGGCCTTCTGGCCGGCGGCATTGCCCATGACTTCAATAATCTGCTGACAGTCATCCTGGGCAACGTCGCGTTGGCCCTGGACGACAGCGAAATGGCACCCAACGTCAGGACCTGCTTGGAGCAGGCTGCGCTTTCCGGGCGGCGCGCGCGCGACCTGACCAAGCAACTGATCACGTTCGCGCGCGGCGGCGGTCCAGTGAAACGCAACGTATCCGTCGTGCAGATCGCAAAGGAAACCGCGGAGTTCTGCCTGTGTGGTACGCGCAGCCGTGTGGCGGTCACGGAGGCCGCGGAGCTGTACGCCACGGAGGTCGATCCGGGTCAGATCGGCCAAGTCTTCCAGAACCTGCTGCTCAACGCCGCCGAGGCCATGCCGGAAGGCGGTTCCATCCACTTGCGCTTTGCCAATGCGGACATCGCAGTCGGCGGGCACGCGACCCTGCCGCCCGGCCCGTACGTGCGTATCGAAGTGCAGGACACCGGCGTGGGCATCCCCGCCAAGATCGTGTCGCGCGTCTTTGACCCGTACTTTTCGACCAAGGAGCGCGGCAGCGGCCTCGGCCTCGCGACCGTGCAGTCCATCGTGCGCCGGCATGGCGGTGACGTCGATGTGCACTCGCGGCCGGGTCAGGGATCCGTATTCAGTCTGCATCTGCCGGCCTCCGCGCGGGTGACGCTGGCCAAACCGAGCGAAGCGATCGCGCCGCCGACCGAAGCGCCCGCCCCCGTGCGCGTGCTGGTGATGGATGACGAGCTTTCAGTGCGCCAAGTGGCCCAAGTCAGCCTCGAGCGCGCCGGGCACGCTGTGACTGTCACCGCCGACGGGCAAGAGGCCGCGACCGAGTTCGAGCGCGCCTGGAACGCTGGGCAACCCTATGACGTCGTGGTTCTCGACCTGACCGTGCGCGGTGGCATGGGGGGCGTCGACGCCCTGCGCCTCATGCGCGCCGTCGATGCGAACGTGCGTGCCATCGTGTCGAGCGGCTACAACGACGATCCGGTCATGGCCAATTGTCAGGCACACGGGTTCTGCGGCGTGGTCCCCAAGCCGTTCACGCCCACCGAGTTGGGCCAGGCGATACGAGCGGCGACTGAAGACAAGAGCCGTTGAGATCGCCCCAGTGTTCAGAAAGCGCGTGCTGAACGTGGCAACCAGCATGCCCAGCGGCCAGCCTGATGGCGCCAGCACGGCACAGAGAGCCAAGGTGAAGCGTGCGGACCTGCGCGCGGGCATCACCATTCCTGCCGACGCGTCCGCGCCCGCGATGTCACGCCATGCGCATTGCGGCGTGCTGCTCCAGTCGCTGGCCAGTCACGGCGCGAGCGCGTAGATGATGCCCGTGAACACGTCGGCCGCCCACAGGTCGCCCGCGGCGTTGCGGCCAAACGTGGCGATGTGCGCGCCGGATTCGGTCAAGTGCCACGCCGTCGCGGTTCCTGTCTGGTTGGCGGGCAAGTCGAGGGCCCAGATCGCGCCGGACGTGAAGTCGCCGACGACGTACTTGCCGCGGAGCTGGGGCACGGCGTTCCCCGTCGCGACGTAGCCGCCGGTGATGCACGCGCCGACGTCGTGGGCGTACTGCCACACCGGGTCGACCATGCCGTCGCCGGTGCAGGCGCTGCCGGGCGGGTAGCAGTTCTTGCCCTCGCGCCGGTTCCAGCCGAGGTTGTC
>CAINLT010000235.1 GCA_903850505.1 uncultured Myxococcales bacterium
CATGTCTATGCGCCCTTGTGGGCGATCCAGTCAGCCTCGAAGCCGTCGGCCAGCGGTTTCGTGTCTGCGACACTCACCTGGCCGGACATGCGGACATTTCATTAGCTACGAAAAGCGGACATCTTGACGAGCTACTGACACAACGCAAGCCGTTACTTGACGCACCCCAGAGCGCCATCCAGACTCCGCGAGCGGTGTATGGCGTGCTTCGCCTGTGCGCCCGGAGGCTTGGATGGTTGCTGTGGCGGTCGCGAACATCAAAGGCGGCAGCGGCAAGACGACGATCGCCACGCATTTGGCTGCCTGGCTCGCTGCCAGTGGCGCATCGGTCGCGCTCGCCGACCTCGACAGGCAGCGCAGCTCGTTCACTTGGACTCAGCGCCGTCCGCGCGATCTGCCGGTTGTGCACGGCCGAGACCTCTCCCGCGACTGGCAACCTCTCGTCGGATTTGACGTTGTCGTTTATGACATTCCCGCGGCGATGAAACGCAAAGACCTGGAGGCGCTCATCGACCAGGTGGACGCGCTCATCCTCCCCGTGCTGCCGTCGCCGTTTGACGAAGATGGGACGCGGCGCTTCCTCGACCTCGTCGCCAAGTTCAAGCCCATCCGCAAGCGGCGTCTGCCGATCTTTACCGTGGGCAACCGCGTGCGACTGCGAACCGTCGCGACCCGGCGGCTGGCGACGTTCCTGACTGAGCTGCAGATGCCGCCGGCTGCGATGTTGCGCGACGCCGCAGCCTACGGCGCGGTGGCAGCGACGGGGCGGACGCTGTTCGACGATCCCGATCCGCGCGCGCAGGATTTGGTGCGCGATTGGCAGCCCCTCTTGCAGACGATCCGTCCCATGTTGTTGGGCTAGCCGTCATCTCCGCAACGGTTACGGGCACGTCGGTAGCTTGTCCTCCACGTCCAAATACTGACACGCCTGCGAACGCGCGCGTGCGAACTTGTCCAGCACCTCCCACATCTCCATCGCTGCCTTCGGCTCGGTCACGGTCACGCCGTCCGGCATCGAGTCGGGGTTCAGCGCCGTGCGTTTCTGGAGTCCCAACGTGTACACATGCTGCGGGTCGATGCTCGCCGGACCGACGAACGCCCAGTTGTCGGGATTGAGGTGCTGCAGTTTCTGCAACTCCACACCCGTGATTTTCGCCGTGTATGCGGCGTTGAAGCCCGGCGAACCCGGCGGTTCGCGCTCCACCTTGAACATCTCAGCCAGCTGCTGTTGCGTGAGTTCGCCGGGCAGCCACAGCGACCACGTCGTGTGGACATCGACGAGCGCCGCGTCCACCGCCAGCACTGCGCGTTCCGCTTGCGCCGCCAACCGCGCCGCATCCGCTTGCCCCACCGCACCCGCGAGAGTCGCAAGCGACTTGTCCCATTCCGGCGCATACTTGCGCACGACCGCCTGCACTGTCGCGTTCATCACAGCGTCGGCCGGCGTCCCGCTGTCCATGCCCAGGCCTGCGGTCTCATAGTCAAAGTGCTTGATTTTACGCGTCTTCAGATCGATGTCCACGTCCAGGCGGATCACGTGCTGGCAGAACGCGCCGGACTGCACAACCGGCGGAAAGGTCGAGTCGGCCAGTGGCATGAGCGTGAACGAATGCGAGTGGCCGCTCAGGATCGCGTCAATGCCGGGCACCGCCTGAACCAGGATCTGGTCGGCCTCAAGACCGATGTGGTCCACAGCAATCAGCAAATCAACGTCCTTGCGATGCTTGGCCACGATGTCGGTGGCGACCGCGACGTAGTCATAGTTTGAGGGGAAATTGGGGTAGAAGTCGCCCGGCGCAAGATTGTCGTTGGAATCCCATGGCTGCGAGGTCAGGCCGAAGAATCCGACCTTGACGCAGCCGATCTGCATCACCGTGAACTCGACCGCGCCGAAGCGATCAGAATCGTTGCCGACATAGTGGATGTTGCTGCTGAGCACATGTGCCACAGGATCCTGAGAATTGGCGAGCACTTCCTCCTCACTCCACGCGTAGTCGTGGTTGCCGATGACGCGAACGTCGAACTGCATCGCGCGCACGATTTCGCGGGTCGCGTGGCCTTGCGAGAGCAGCTCGGCGACCGAGCCCTTCTCGTAGTCATCACCGCCGTCGGTGAACAGCGTATAGGGGTTTTCCGCCCGTGATTGCTGCAGAAAGCCCATGATCCGCGCCACCGGGCTGATGCCGTCGTTGAGCGGCGTGTACGACGCGTGCAGGTCGTTGACGTGGACGAAGCTCACGCGCTGGGTCGTCGCTGTTGGGTCGCAGGCGGGAAAGTCGTGCCGCTTGGGCGCTGCCTCGACCAGTGCGTCCTGCGCCACGTCCGCGCCGACGTCGACTGCCGCGTCGGGCGATGAAGGCGTGGATGTCGCGCACGCGGTGGCGAGCACAAGGAACGCGAGGAAATGACGGGTAGGGCGCATGGGTGTTCTCCGCGCAGGGAATGCGTCCCGGCGAGCGCGAGGGTCCCTGCATAGCGCGCGGCCACGATGACGATTCGGCAACGGATTCGCGCTGATGACGCGCAGCCCAATTCGTCGCTCCCGTGTCATTGCGTTGTTGCGGGCGTGGTCGAGCCTTTGCTCCCCACGGAGGCGCCGATGACCGAACGCAAGCTGCTCTTTACGCCGGGACCTCTGACGACAAGCGCGACCGTCAAGGCTGCGATGCTGCGCGATTTTGGCTCGCGTGATGGGCGCTTCATCCAGATGATCGCGGACATCCGGCAGCAGTTGGTGGCGCTCGGCACGAAACTTCCGACGCGCTGGACGTGCGTGCCGATGCAGGGGAGCGGTACTTTTGGCGTGGAGGCGACCCTGGGCGCGCTGGTGCCGCGCGGTGGCAAGCTGCTGGTGGCGCAAAATGGCGCGTACGGCAAGCGGATCGCGGAGATCGCCCGTCGGCTTGGGATTGAAACCGTGGTCGTCGATGCGCCGGAGCACGCGCAGGTCGATCCCGCGGAAATCGACGCGGCATTGACCGCCATGCCGGAAGTCGACGTCGTTGCGTGCGTTCACTCGGAGACGACATCGGGAATCATCAATCCGATCGGGGATGTGGGCGCGGTGGTGCAGCGCCACGGCAAGCTGTTCCTCGTCGACGCCATGTCGAGCTTTGGCGGCGTTCCGCTGGATCTCGACGCCGCGGGCATCGACGCGCTGGTCTCGTCGTCCAACAAGTGCATCGAAGGTGTGCCGGGTTTCTCGTTCGCGCTCGTGCGCCGCGATGTGCTGGCCCAGTGCGCCGGACGCGCCCGCAGCGTGAGCCTGGATTTGTACGCGCAGGCCGCGGAACTCGATCGGTCGGGGCAGTTCCGCTTTACCCCGCCTACACACGTGCTCGCGGCATTTCATCAGGCGCTCCAGGAACTCGCCGATGAGGGTGGCATCGCCGCGCGCCACGCCCGCTATTTGGCCAACCGCGCGGAACTGCTCGACGGTCTCGCGCGCGAGGGTCTGCGCACCTGGCTGCCGACTGAGCTGCAAGGGCCGATTATCACGTCAGTTCGCTATCCCGATGATCCGCGATTTGATTTTCCTGCCTTCTACCAAGCGCTTGCCGATCGGGGCTTCACCCTGTACCCGGGCAAAGTCAGCAGCGCCAACTGTTTTCGCGTCGGCACCATCGGCCGGCTTTTCCCTGCCGACTTTTCCGCACTTTGCGCTGCCATGGGCGACGTGCTCAGCGCGCAAGGCGTCGCCGTGCATTGATGTCAAGGAGTTCCATGCGCAATCCACAGTTTTCACCGCAGCCGCTGCAGATCCGCGCAGCTATCCTCGACTGGGCGGGCACGGCGGTCGATTTCGGATCGCGTGCGCCGGTCGAGGCGTTCCTCAGCGTGTTCGCCGGCCTCGACATTCACGTCAGTACCGCCGACGCGCGTGGACCGATGGGCCGAGCCAAGCGGGACCATTTGGGCGCGATCTTCGCTCTGCCGCACATCGCCGCGCAGTGGGCGCACCGCTTTGGCCACGCGCCAACGACGGCTGAAATCGACGCGGTCTACGGCAGCTTCGTGCCGACGCAACTGGCCGTGCTGGGTCAGTTCGCCAAGCCGATTCCCGGGATGCTCGACGTCGTGGCACAGTGGCGTGCGGAAGGTATCCGCATCGGTTCGACGACGGGTTACACAAAGGCGATGCTCGACATCGTCGCGCGTGCCGCCGTGGGCCAGGGGTATCAGCCGGACGCCATGGTCGCGGGCGATCAGACACCGGCCGGTCGACCTGCGCCGTGGATGATTTGGCAGAACCTGCAGTCACTTGGCGTGTGGCCGCCGGCCGCGGTCGTCAAGATCGGTGACACCCCCGCGGACATCGATGAAGGGCGCAACGCCGGCTGCTGGACGGTGGCGCTGACGGCATGCGGCAACGAAGTTGGCCTATCTGAGGCCGAATTCGCCAAGCTCGACTCCAGTGAGCGGGATGCGTTGATCGCGCTTGCCCACGACGTGCTGGGCCGCGCCGGAGCTCACTACCTGGCGGATTCGTGGGCTGAAATCCCGGGGATCGTTGCCGACATCAACGTCCGACTGGCTGCTGGGGAACGCCCGTGATCTCCGCCGCGCGCGCATTCACCCGCGCCCGCACCCGGACGTTTTGGGGCCTGCTCATCGGCTACGCCGCGTTCTACTTGTGCCGCAACAACCTTTCAGCCGCGGCCAAAATCCTCGAAATCGGCCACCATGTCGACAAAGCGACGTTCGGCCAGATCGCGTCGATCGGCACGCTCTGCTATGCCATCGGGAAAGTCGTGGCGGGGCCCGTCGCTGATCGCATCGGCGGCCGCCGCGTGTTCTTCTTTGGCCTGTATGCATCGGCCATCGCCAACTTGTTCATCGGGATCGGCGGCCCACTCTGGCTGTTCATCGTGCTTTGGGGCTTGAGCCGCGCCTTCCAGTCGCTCGGCTGGGCAGGACTGGTGCAGATCATGCCCCGCTGGTTTCAGGCGTCGCGCTACGGCACGGCGATGGGCGCGATTTCCACAAGCTACCAATTCGGCGGCGTCTTCACACCGATGATCCTCGCTGGGGTCCTCAGCATTACGTCGGGTTGGCAAGCGTTGTTCTGGGCCCCGGCGGCGTTGCTCATCGCCATCGGAGAGATGGTGCGGGGCCTCGTGGTGCAGACGCCAGCCGATGTCGGGCTGGATGAACTGCCGGCCGAGGAGCCGGAGCCGGTCGTGGCAGAGATCAAGCCGCCCTGGCACGCGCCGATGCGGGCCCTGCTGAAGCGCCCGGCGTTCTGGAATGTGCTCGGTCTGTCGTTCGCGCTCACGATCGTGCGGGAGACGTTCAACCTCTGGATGCCGCGCTACTTCTCGGATCTCGGCGCGGGTGACGCGGCCGCGGTTTTCAAGTCCACCGCGTTCCCGCTGCTCGGTCTCGCCGGGACGCTGCTGGCCGGCTGGTTCTCCGATCGCTTCTCCAACGGCAGGCGCGGCCCGATCATCGCGGTGCTGCTGACCTGTCTCGTGCTGAGCCTACTCGCGTTGGCGAACCTGCCTGCGGTCGCGTCGCACTTGGGGGTGGCCGCGGCGACGCTGGCGGTGCCGCTCACGGGGCTCGCTGGATTCTGCCTGCTGGGGCCGTACTCCATGGTCGGCGGCGGGGTCATCGCGCTGGATTTTGGCGGCCGCCACGCAGCTGCCACGGCTGCGGGACTCTTGGACGGCATCGGCTACCTCGGTGCGAGCCTTGCCGGCGTGGGCGTCGCGGCCATCGTCGACCACTCGGGCTGGGCGGGCGCCTGGAACGCATTGGCGGCAATGGGCGCGCTCGCGGTGGTGCTTAGCGTACCGCTGTGGCGGAAGTAGCCTTCGGAGTTGAAAGACGGATCCTGGAATCTTCGCCATTGACACAATTTGGGCGATCGCCTAAACCGATCGCCCAAGAGGTCGCCGCGCGATGAACCCGGACACAACCAAGCTCAGAATCCTGACGGCCACGGAGCAACTTCTCGGCGAAGTGGGCTTTGACGCCATGTCCACCCGCGACATCGCCGAGCGCTCGGGCGTCAACAAGGCGCTCATCCACTACCACTTCCGGACCAAGGAAGAACTCCTCGCAGTGCTGCTGAACGGCTACTACGACCGCCTGACGCAGAACCTCGTGGCGGCGATGGCGCTGCGCGAGCGCCCCGAGGAGCAGGTGCAAGACGTCGTCGATGCGTACGCCGATTTCCTCGCCCAGAATCGGACGTTCTGCAGCGTCGTCCACCTCGAAGTGGCGAGCGGCCGGCACGTCGGCGACATCGTGGCGCGGACGCTGCCGGTGCTGCAGCTCGGCACGGCTTGGCTCGGTCAACTGGCTGTGAACGCTGGAGATATCGCGGAGTTGATCCACATGCTGACCAGCGTCTACGGCATGGTCGTCACCTATTTCACCCACGGGCGGGTCCTGTCCCAGCTCAGCCCGGTGGATCCGTTTTCGCCCGACGCGCTCGACGCGCGCAAGCGGCACATACGGCGCGTGGTCGCGCTCCTGTTTGAAGATTTCAGGCGCCACGGCCAGGACACGGAGAGGCTAACTTGATGAGCAAACTGCACGAGAAGAACGCGGCGCAAAAGGCCCGGCTCCTGAACGCGGAACACTGGCTGTGCATGGAGCGTGCGCGGTTCTACACGCAGGCGCATCGCGAAACGGAAGGGCAGCATCCGTCCTTGCGTGCGGCGCGGGCGCTCCAGTGCGTGTTCGCCAATATGACCGTACGGATTGAGCCGGACGAGCTGCTGGTGGGCAATCGCTCGTCGCACCTGATTGCGCCGCCGATTGCGCCGGAGCGCGGCGACTTCATCTTCATTTTTGACCACTTGATGGAGGAGTTGAAGGCCTTTGGCTACCGGATCTCAGAGACCGATGAGCGCTTCCTCTACGACGAACTGATTCCCTACTGGTCCGGCAAGACGGTCCGCGACGCCAAGATTGCGGCGTTTCGCGCGCACGGTCTCGTCAGTCAACTGAGCGTGAAGCCGGGTGAAATCCGCCGCAAGCTGCGCAGTTTCGGCGCGCGGTCGCTCTGGCGACTGGTGGTGAACGGCCAGCAGAAGCAGACGGCGTTGGCCAGCGTGGCGCGTTTGCCGCGGCTCCTGCGGGCGTTGCGTGGCGGCGCGGGGGACAACATCAAGGGGCGTGGTCGCTGTACGGACACGCAGGCGCACATTGTGCTGGGCCACAAGAACGTCCTGCGCTTGGGCTTTTCCGGGATCGCAGCGCAGGCGCGCGCGCGGCTGGAAAGCGCCCAGACCGCCGAGGAGCGCGCGTTCCTGGAGAGCGTGGAGCTGAGCTGTCAGGCGATGCGCGATTTCTCGGACCGCTTCGCCGCGGCTGCCAGGACACAAGCGGTCGACACCGCGGATCCCGAACGACGCGCGGAGTTGCATGCCATCGCCGACGCGTGCAACCGCGTGCCATGGCTGCCGCCGCAGACGTTTGCCGAGGCGCTGCAGGCGCTCTGGTTCACGCAAAATGCTGCCATCATCAGCTACGGCGCGGGCAGCGGCATCACGCCGGGGCGCGTGGATCAGCTGCTCTACCCGTACTTTGCCGCTGACCTTGAGAGCGGTGTGTTGACCCGTCCGCATGCGTTGCGGCTGCTGGAAGAGTTCATCATCAAGCTCAACAACAACGTCATCATCTGGCCCAATATCGGCGGCGTTGAACTGAACCACCTCGGTTCGGACGTGGAGAACATCACGCTGGGCGGCGTGGACGCGCAGGGTGAGGACGCCACAAATGCGCTGACGTACTTGTTCATCGAGGCGATCACCAATACGAATTTGGCGACAACTGCGTCCTTTCGCGTCTCCAACAAGAGTCCCAAGAACTTTGTCCGCGAGGTTGTCGCCATCCACCGCGAGACGAATTCGCCGGCGTTTTTGAACGACGAGACCGCAATTGCCGCGATGGTGCGCGACGGGTACGCGGTTGAGGATGCGCGGGAGTATTGCCTCGTTGGCTGCGTCGAGCCGAGCGGCAACGGCGACACCTACGGCGCGACCGGCGGCTCCAAGATCTACTTTCCAACGGCGCTCGACCTCGTCTTCAACCGCGGCAAGACCACGTTCTTTGGCAACCAGGACGGCGCGGACACCGGCGATCCCGCAGCGATGGCGACGTTTGACGACTTTCTCACCGCCTTCTACGCACAGCTCCACGCCATGGTCGGCTGGGTCACCGACGCTACCAACCTCCGCGACGCCATCTGGGCCGAACGTTTCCACAATCCCCTCATCTCCAGCACGATCGACGGCTGCATCGCCAACGCCAAGGACATGACCGCAGGCGGCGCGCGCTACAACTTCGGCGCAGTGGGCGGCGGCGGCTTGGGCACGACGGTGGACTCGCTCGCGGCGATCCGCACCTTGGTCTTTGACGAGCGCGCGATGACGATGGGCGAACTGCGCGATGCGCTGGCCAGCAACTTCCGCGGTCATGAGGCGCTGCGCCAGCGGCTTTTGGCCGGACCGCGGTTTGGCAACGACATCGCCGCCGTCGACGGACTCGCGCGGGACGTGGTCGCGCGCTTCTGCGCGATGGTCTCGGCGCGCGCCACGATCTCCGGCGGCCACTTCAAGGCAAGCCTCATCTCCTACGGCCTGAACGTCTACGAAGGCGCGTTGGAGCCCGCGACGCCAGATGGCCGCGGCGCTGGCATGCCGCTCTCCAACAGCATGTCGCCGAGCAACGGCGCGGAGCGGCGCGGTCCTACGGCGACGTTGAACTCGTTGACGCGGATCGACCACACGCACATCGGCTACGGCAATTCGCTGAATTTGCGCCTGCCCGTCGGCATCCTGCGCTCGGACAAAGGCGTCGAAAGCGTGGCGCACCTCGTCCGCGGTTACTTTGACAAAGGCGGTTTTCACCTGCAGTTCAACGCCGTCGACACGGCGACTTTGCGCGCCGCTCAGGAGCGTCCTGCGGATTACGCCGACCTCATCGTCCGCGTGTCCGGCTATTCCGCGTACTTCACGCGCCTCGGTCACGCCATTCAGGAGGACATCATCGGCCGAACGGAGTTCGCCACATGCGGCTGAACGATCCGGAAGCTTGCCGCGTCTTTGACGTCCAGCGGTTCTCGATCCACGACGGTCCGGGTATTCGCACGACGGTTTTTCTGGAAGGTTGCCCGTTGCGCTGTGGGTGGTGTCAGAATCCAGAGGCTTTTGGCCACAGTCATGCGAAGCCGATGCCGACCGCCGCGATTCTCGCGGAAGTGCTCAAGGATGAAGACTATTACACCTTGAGCGGCGGGGGGCTGACGGTGTCGGGTGGCGAGCCGCTGCTGCATCTCGCGCCGGTCCGCGCGCTGCTGGAGGACGCCAAGCGCCGCGGGCTGCACACGTGCGTGCAGACGTCGGGCATCGTGCCGCAAACGCATCTGGCGGGCGTGCTGGGGTTTGTCGATCTGTTCCAGTTTGACCTGAAGCACATGGACTCGCAGCGGCATCGGCAGCTGACTGGCGCGGGGACCGAGCGCATCCACGCGAACGCGGCTTGGCTGTTGCGGCAGGGCGCGGCGGTGCAGTTTCGCATGCCGTTGTTGCCGGGCCTGAACGACGACGCGGAGAATATCGACGCGACGGCGCAGTTCCTCAACAAGCACGGTGCGCCGGCGCTGTGCCTCGTGCCCTACCATCGGCTGTACGTGGACAAGTACCGGGCGATGGGGCTTGAGCCAGGCGTGCAAGGTTTGGAGCCGCCGTCTGACGCGCTCCTCGCGCAGGTCAGGCGACAGCTTGAGCAGCACGGCGTCGTGGTGACAGTCGAGGGCTAGCGCGCGCTGGGTGCCAAAGGCTTGGCGATCGCCTATCCTCAGCCGCATCCGCAAGGCTTGGCGGAAGGAACACGCGCCATGTTTGCCCTCCTGCTGCATCCACCCGCGCAAAATCCCGAGCTCGTGGCGCAAACCCTCGCGCGGCAACTGGGCGGCACAGCGTACGACCACAAAGCGCCGCTCCTGCGCGGTCTGCCGTACTTGGCAGGCTGGCATGAGGATGCGCAACTTGTGTCCGCGCGCGCGGCGGAACTGCGGGCGGTCGGGCTGCCGGCGTGGGCGATGGCGCGTGTGGCGCTGGATCGCACGCCCGAGCTCCGGCGGACCCGCGCGGTTTCGTGGAATGAAGGAAAGTTGCGTTGTGGTTTTCGCGAGGGCCCGGCCGAGATGACGTGGGAGGAGATTGCGTGGTCGGAGATTGCGCTCGCGTTGCCGTGTCGTGCGGATTCGGCGCAGGAGACCACGACGGCGACGACCCGGACGACGACGAACATGGCGGCGATGGCGATGGGACTGCCGCTTTCATCCAAGAAGACGACGACGGAGCGCTCCATCGAGACCGACAGCCGTTTCTACTGCGTGCTCTGGCTGGCCGGGCGCGGGGAGCTCATCCGCATCGACGCGGAAGGCACGGATTGGAGCGGGCTGGGCCCGACAATGCGCCACGGCGCGATGGCCAATTTTCTGGCGCTGCTGGAAGCGCTGCGCACGCGCGCGTCAACAGCCTGGGACCCGCGGCTGGAGAGGGCAGGCGGCAAGTTGGCGTCGACGACCCTGCCGCCGCAGTCTTCCTCGGATCGCCTCGGCAGCAAGACAACGGTGGCGACGCGCACGCGGTCCTGGGACACGGAATCCGGCGTGATGCAGGCCGTGCGGCTGTTGGTGTTGGCGCGGATGCTGGAAGCGCGGACGCCGACCGGACGCGGCTGACGTGAGGAGTGAGGGGTGATGAAGGATCGGCACTTGTGGACTCCTCTCGCGTTGGCGTTGCTGGTCGCCTGCGCTCCAATGGTCCGGTTCCGCACCGACGTTGTCGTTGCCGCGCAGCATCGCCCGCAGCACCCGCTGCCGCCGTTGGTGTTGACGACCCAGCACACCGTCTTTTGGGACGCGCCGCCGCGCGCCGATCGCAAGTCCGTACGCCTGGCGCGGCCGGCGTGGAAGAAAGCGCTGACGCTCCTCGGCGCCCCGGATGCGGCAGGTTACGTCGCGGTGCGGCTGGACGGTGGCATTGAGGTGACGGGGCTCGCGCGCGTCGCGGATCTGGGCGTGATGGTGTGCGTGCCAGGGCCCGTGGGAGAACAAGGCTATGCTGGCAACGGCAATCTGCTGCAACTCAGCGGCGTGCTCGCAGAAACGACGGTGCAAATCGCCGATCAGGTGCGCGTGCCGTTGCGGCCGTTTGCGCCGGGAATGCGCTACGGTCAGCAGTTCAGCCATGTTCCGCTGATGGGCGATGTGCCGCGCGACCGCTTGTGCAGCACGTTGCCCAAGTCCCGGCACGCGGGTACGTTGGCGGACCCGTCCGTCGGGCACATCGATGGGGAAGTGGACAGCGAGGAATTTCCCAGCGACGCGGTGCTTGTCGATATTCCGGCGGGTGAGACGCTGACGCTGCTGGACGCACCCGACGGTCATCCGCGCCTCACGCGAGGCGCCGAACCGTATGGCTTCGTCGTCGTGCGGGTGGCGCAGCGGACGACAGCGAGCGGCGCTTGGGACCAAATCGCCGTCGGTGGCGGGCCGTATCTGCTCGGGTGGGTGCGCGCGCGGCCCCCTCGCGGACCGGAGGACGGCGGCCTGGCCATGCTCGGCGGTGTGCTTGGTGGGTCGATGCACACGCCGTTCGCGTTGATGAGCGCGCCGCTGGCCAAGCTGCCGTTGCATATGCTGCCGGCAGGCACCGTGATCCAGCAGTACGGGCAGCCGTTTGCCGTGCTGAAACGCGACGGATGGGCGCGCGCGAGTGATCTGCAGGATGGGTGGCGCTACGTCACGGCGGCAGTCGATGGCGACGTGACCGTGGAAGGTTGGGTGCGCCCCGACGCGCTGCGACCTGCGCCGACTCAGGTTCCGTGACGGGGCGGGCACCGCGCCCGACAGGATGTCCACGGCCTGTCAGCCGACCGCGTGGGCGGTCAGAGCGTGTGGGCGCCAAACGTCGCAGTCCGTCCCAGCAGCCAACGCCGCCACAGTCGGCGCACCCGCGTCTGCGCAGCGCCCTCGAACAGCGGCAGCCACGCGCTCGCCCGAGGTCCCGGTCCCGACACGCGCATCCGCACGAACGGCCGATGCCGGTTCAGGTCAATGCGATCCGGTACGATGATCTCTGCGCTGGCTGCGGCCACCGCGCCATCGGGCGTCGTCGCGTCCGGCAAGTAGCGCAGGTAGAAAGGCCCGTCGTCGACGCGGCGAGCGAGCCGCAGGTCCAGCCACGCCGCCCCGGCGCAGCGCACCGTCAACTGCCGCCAGGTCGGCATGCCGAAGCGCGTCGTGGTCGCGCCCTCTGCCTCCAGCTCCAGCTCCGAAGCGATCGCGACCCGGCCGTCCGCATGGACGTCCAGACCGTGGACCTGGACGGGTGCGCCGTCCTTTGGCCACAATGCGTAGACGATGCGATCGCGATCCGGCAGCGCCGCGCGCGCCCAGAGCCAAGTCTGGATGTGCAGGTCGTGGAGCGGGAGCGGGCTGGCGTTGCGGTCGTGATAGCCACGCCCGGCGAGCCGCCAGCGAAAGTCGCCACACTGCACCGCTGCGCTGGCAAAAGACGGTCCCATCTGCGGCGTCCACTGGTGCGGACTTGCGCCAAAGCCCAGCGCGTGCCCCGCCGTCTGCGCGACCCGTCCCGCCAGCACCAGCGACCCCGTCAGCGGCTGCGCCTCACCCACCACCGGCACGTCGAGCGCCACCCGCAGCGCCAGCTTGCCGTTCTCCTGCACGCTCTCAATCTGCGTGTCGTCGAAGCGCCAGCGACCCTCGCCATCCCACGTCGCCTCGCTTACCTCGCGGAGCACGTAGAAGACCGGCTGCCCGGCTCGGTAGACGACGACGTTGAGCGACGGCCGATCGGTCGGCAGCGGACCCTCACCACGGCGCACCGCGCTGGCGTGACCCGGCAGAAAAGGCAGGCCAAAAGCCCAGATCAACACGATGCCGTTGCCCGCGTCATCGCCCGCCTCCGCATACCACCAACAGAATCCGCCAGGTCGCTGCCAATGGCTCTGTTGCGGCGGTTGCGTGGCGTTGGCGAGTTCGATCATGGCGCGCTGGGATGCCTTTGGCGTTTTGTGGAGCGCCTGAGCGTGAGATGCGCTTGGCCGCCGAAAGATGCGCCTCAGGCGCGCCGATCGCGCCGGGCTTTGCCGGTTTGCGCGAGGCTGCGGCGGAGCTCCCATTGGCCGAGAAACAGGCCGTACGGCGCGGCGTCCAACCGGTGATGCACGCTGTGGGCGTTGCGGACGCGGCGCAGCCACGCGAGGCGGCCGAGAAAGCCGACTGGGAGGCGGCCGTGGATGAGGCCGTCGTGCACGAGGAAATAGGAGACGCCAAAGGCCGTCATCCCCCAGCCGGCCGCGACGCAGGCGTGGGAGAATGCGCCAAAAACCTGTTCGCAGCCGCCGACAATGAGGAAGATGGCGATGCTGGCGTGCAGCGCGGCGAAGACGTCGTTGGCCTCAAACCAACCGGTCCGTGGCCGGTGATGGGACCTGTGCGCCGGCCACCATGGGCCGTGCCAAAGGCGGCCGTGCAGGAGCATCGCCCAGAACTCCATGGCGACGGCAAACGCGGCAAAGACCAGCCAGAACTGTGGCTCTCGCAACATCAGGGGACCTCACGGGCGATTTGCCAGCGCGTCGGATTGCTTGCGCTCGCTGTGGCCGGGACGGGGTGATCGGCACAGATGGCGTCTGCGGCGAGGCGTCCACTCAGCGCGGCCATGGGAACACCGGCGCCGGGATGGCCTGTGCCGCCCGCGAGATAGAGGCC
>CAINLT010000236.1 GCA_903850505.1 uncultured Myxococcales bacterium
ACCTGCCGACGATGACCGCGCAGTTCGCGCACGCAGGCGGCGTGACGATCCACCCGACCGCGGTGACGCAGGGCGGCGCGACGCTGGCGGTGATGATCGCCCAGACGCAGGCGGTCGCGACGATTGCCCACGGCGGCTGGACGTATGTGGTGCTGCAAGGCCAGTCAGTGGAACCGGCAGCCGACCTGAGCCACTTCCTCGCCAGCGCCAAGACGCTCGCAGCCGACGCGAAAAAAGTGGGCGCGGCGGTGGCGTTCTACCAGACGTGGCCGCGCAAGGCGGGCGACGCGCTCTACGGCGAAGCGTGGACGGGCGGCACGCCGCAGACGTTGGCCAAGCTGCTGCACGACGGCTATGAGAAGGCGGCTGGGCAAAATGGCGGTGTACGCGTGCCGGTCGGCGACGCATGGCTGGTGACGCTGGCACAACACCCTGAAATCAATCTCTATCAGGACGACGGATCGCATCCGGTTGTCGCCGGTACGTATCTGGCCGCGTGCGTGTTCGCGACGACGCTTTTCCACGTCAATCCCGCGGCGGTGACGTGGGCGCCTGTCGACCTGCCTGCGCCCCAAGCCAGCGCGCTGCGCGCCATGTGCCGTGCGGCGACCCAGAATCCGTAGTCGCCGTCAGGGACCGAGCAGCGCCGACAACAGCCGCCCCGGCAGGCCAATGTCGCCCGCCAGCCGCAGCTTCCCGCTCACCAGCACGCTCATGGGCGGCGTGCGCGCAGCGCCGAGCGCGACCAGGTCGTCGGCATCCACCTCGATCGTCGTCGTCGCCTTCTCGTACGCCGCCGGTCCCGGGCCAATTGTCAGGACGTAGCGGTACCGATCCCCATACTCGCGGTCGTGGATCACCAACGCCAGGCTGCCGCCCACCGCGATCGCCGCCTTCAGCCGCGCCAAGTCCACGCGCAGGCCGGTCAGATCCGGCACTTCCACCGGCTGGCCTTGGCGCTTCAGCACTTCAATCTGCCGCTCGCGCAGCGCGCCGGTCACGGCTTCGCGGAAATGCGCCTCGGTCGCGCTGACCTGCAAGCCAATCGGCCCGACGACGCCAGGCTGCACGTCGACGCGGCCATCAACGAGCGCCACCGACCACACGCCCGCGCCCTGCACGTGGTAGACCACGCGATCAGGCAGCGAGATCGCCGGTAGACGCAGCGGCAACGTCGGCAGGTGCCGTTCAAAGAACACCGCGGGCTTGAGCGATCGCGGCAGGGAAAAATACGCGTCAGGCATGATGGCGGGTCGCAGTGCCGGCGGGCGGCTTAGAACACGGGCGGGCGGTTGATGTCCGGCTTCTTTTCCGGCGGCTTCTCGTCCGGCAGCTTCTCCGGCAGCTTCACTTCCGGCTTGTGCGCCAGCGGCTTGAGCTTGGGCTTGTCGGTGTCGAACTGCACATCCGGCTCCTCCGCGACATCGAGCACGTCGGGCTGGATATCGGGGGCGGACTGCGCGTCGGGCTGCACCACGTCGGGCTGGCGCGTCGGCTCCGGCGCTGGAGCGATGGCGATCGGCGCAACGGGCGGCGTGCCACCGCGCAGCGCCAGAAAAACGCCACCGCCGATCACGACGACGCCGGCTGCCACGAGGCCGAGAACCAAGCCCGTGCGACCCGCGGCGGGCGGCGGCGGAGCGGCCTCAGCGATCTTCCCCGGCGCAGGAGCGCGCGACGCGGCGGGCGGCGGGGCGGACTGCGTGGGCGGCACGAGCGCCTTGACCGGCGGCGCACCCGGCGGCCACGGCGTTCCGTTGGACTGCTGCGCCGGCGACTGTCCGCTTTGCAGGAGCGCCTGAAGGTACGCGGACTCGCTGACGTCAAGCGCCGTCGTGGACCGGTCGTCGTCGCGAACGGCATGGCGAATCGCCTCAGCAAACGCCGCGACCGACGGATGGCGATCGCCAGGACGTTTCTTCAGCGCCCGCTGCAGCTCAATTTCCAGCGCGGGCGGCAGGTCGCAATCCGTCTTGATTTGCCGCACGGCGGGCGCCGCAGCCACCGCCTGCTTGCGGGCGATCTCCTCGACCGTCTTGCCGCGAAACGGCGCCTTCCCCGTCAGCGCCTCAAACAGGAAGCAGCCGAGGATGTACACGTCCGTCGCCGGCGTCGCGCCCTGATCCAAATCCGGCGGGCGGTACTGCGCGAGGTAGCCAGGGTCCAGGATCCCGCGTTCGGTCCAGCGCGGCTTGCCACTGCCCGTCGTGTCGCCATAGGCCACATGCGCGGGCGTTGCAGCCGTCGCGGGCCGGGCGCGCGCGAGCAGTTCCGCGACGTCGCAGATGCGCGCAACCGCGAGGTTGGTCGGCAGTGCGCCCGTGTTCTCGATGATCTTGGCCAGCGTCACAGCGACCGGCGCTGCCGGCGGCGGCGCAGCAACCGGCACCGCAGTCACCGCGGCGGAGACCGGCCGCATCGGGGCAGGCACGGGCTTCAACTGGCTGGTGACGGGTCGCTGGATCGGCGGAATCGTCTTTTGCGGCGGCGGCGGCGGAACGGCCCGCACCAACTGCGGGCGCTGGAGCGCGCTCAGGTCAAACGCCTGCGTCGCATCGGCCGCGCCTTCGTGTTCATGGGCATCGAGCGCCGCCGCCAGCTTCTGAGCCTGATCGCCGCCCACGCCCATGAGCGTCGCTTGAAACTGCCGGTCGCCCGACGGCCCGTGCGCGGCAACCGGATGCGACGGTGGGACTTGCAGGTGCGTGCCGTCAACTGGGCAATACTCGACGCCGTCGGGCTGGGAGGCATGGCATTTGGGGCAGATTTTTGCCACGAACAAAGCTCCAAGCGACGACCGCGATGAGTATGACGCGGCCGTGGGCTACTGACAACGCGGCGAACCGCGTTCTTCAGAAGCTGGGGTTGGGCGAGCTCGCCTCGTCGTCTTTCTCCGCCTTGACCGGCGCGCGCGGCTTGGCCGGCTTGACGGACGGCTTGAGGTCGGCCGGATCGCCTTCCTCCAACATGCACTTGGCCAGCTCAAAATACGCGGAATCATTGCTGATGAGCCGGCAATCCCAGTCCTTGATCTTCTCGAAGCCGGGCGTCTTGGCGTCGCGCAGCTTCTTGGACTCGGATTTGACCTTGGACTCAAAACCGCTCAGGCGGCCGCGTTCCAGGAGCGCATAGAAGTTCTTGCCGTGGTTGAAGTCCTTCAGGTAAGGCTCCAGCTGCGTGGCCTTGTTCAGCGGGCGAATCTCGTTGTTGGAGTAGAACGTCTCGCCGCGCCACGTGATCAGCCAGCTGACGATGTCTTCCTGGCAGACGCGCTTGGTGCGGCTGTCGAGGAACTCCGGGATCGCGCCCAGGCCCACGCGCGACAGCAGCGGCGTGTAGGCCTCCGTAATCTGCGGCGGATTCGGGTGGAGGTGGCAGTCGCCGTAGTACGCCTCAAACAGGTACTTCTGGCTCCAGTGCGGCGCCAGCGACGGCATGTAGTAATTCAGCGCCCAGAACGCCACGAGCGCGGCGGTCGCCGTCAGCAGCCAGAGACCCACGCGCCGCAACTTCTGCCACAGCAGGAGCAGCATCGCCGCGCCGCCCAAGGACGCTGCGACCGGGATGAACGTGTCAAAGCGAAACCACTGGATGGTCAGGATGTTGGCGACCATCGGCCCGACGTGACGGCCAAACGGCGCTTCGCCCCAAGTCTGCGCCGGCACCGGATCCTGGTTCCACTTGATGATGCCGTTCATGTCGAACGGCATGTTCTCCGGCATCGGCCGGTCGTACTTGTACGTGAACAGGTTGCGCAAGTTCTGGTAGTCGCCCAGCAGGTTCACAACAACCGCGCCAAAAATCAGCAGGCCCAGCAACATCACGAGGCGCGAACGCGGGCGGCGATCGTCCAGCGCTTCATCGAGCAGGAACGCGATGAGCACCGTCAACGCCGGCACGCCGGGCAGGATGTAGTGGTGAAAGCGCGTTGAGCTCGCCGTGAAGACGAGGAAGGAAATCAGGAACCACGTGAACAGGAACGCTTTCCAGTGCTGCACTGTGCCGGCGGTGGACTGGGCAAAGGTCGCGTCGCCGGGCAGATCGCGATCGGCGCGAATCGACGTCACCGCGGCGATCAACGCCAGCGGCGCCAGCGCCGACCACGGAAACAGGCCGTAGCCCAGCCATTCGACAAAGTACTCAAACGTGCCGGTGTCGATCTGGTGCACGCCCGCGCCGACGCGGTTGAAGTGATCGTGGATGAAGAACCGCTGGTAGTACGGCATGCCATGGCGGCAGAACATCGCGACGTACCACGGCAGCACGGTCAGGAAGAACAGCGGCACGCCGCGCGCCAACTCCAGCTTGGCCAGCAGGCCCCACTGCCGCGAAACGGCGAGGTAGACAAGCAGGATCGCGCCCGGGAGCATGAAGCCCAGCAGGCCCTTGGCGTACGTCGCCTGCGCCAACAGCATGAAGCCGCAGAGCAGGAGGTACTTGCGCAGCCAGCGGTCGCGGAAGGCCAGATCCCAGCCTTCCGGCGTCTTGCGCTGCTGCCACACCGGGACGAGTACCGACGCGGCGATGGCGAGGAACACGGGGACGTAGAACAGCAGGTGGTACACGCCGTTCTGCTGGATGATGTCACCCCAAGCAGCGATGCCGGTCAGGCCCTGGCCCGCGTTGGCTTGATACAGGTCCGTGGAGATGATGACGAGCTGCGGCACCACGTTCAGCACGAGGAACCCGAGGAAGCCGAGGGTCGCGACGAGGAAGCCGCGCGGCGTGAGCTGCTCGCGCTTGCCGAAGATGGCGAGCGCAAAGAAGCAGAGGCCGATGGTGAGCGTGGCGACGAACGGGTTGTCCGTCTGCGCCTGGCGGCTGACCATGTAGACGAACGGCGAAAGTGCGGTGACGGCCAGCGCAATCAGCGCCATCCGCCGCGAGACGATGCGTTCCAGCGCCAGGTAGATCGCCGAGCACATCGACGCGCCGAGCAGGGCTTGCGGCAGGCGGAGCGCCCAGTCGGTCAGGCCGATGAGCTTGAGGAACGTCAGCTCCGACCAGAAAATGTAGATCGGCTTGGAGTAAAACCATTCGCCGCCGATCGGCTCGGTGCCGATCTGCGTGCGGTAGCCCCACCAGGGATTCACCCAGTCGTAGCTCTCGTACATCGTGCGGGCGACTTCGCCGTAGTGGGTTTCCCAGGGATCCCACAGGCCAAACGAGCCGCAGTTCAGCACGTACAGGAAGAACACGGCGCCGATCGCCAGCCAGCGGATCAGGCGATCCCGCGGGCCGGGCTCAAACGGTGCAATATCCAGCGGATGCGCGAGCAGCGGCAGGATGGCGCGACGCGCGGCGGGTTCTGCGACAGGCGCAGGATCAGCAGCCGGTGCGGGAGGCGCGACGTTGAGATGGTCTTCTGCGGATTGGGACAATTCTGTCATGCACTTCCCAGCGAAAGCGGCCCAAAAAGACCGCTGCGGCTTCTATCGGTCGAGGCCGGCAAAGTCAATTGCGCGCGCGGCGGATTCTAGCCCAAACGAGCGCCAAAAGCAGGAGACTCCAGCCGTTGCCCATGCTGCTGGCTTGACAGCCGCTGCGCGCGGGCGCGTCCGTGCAGGCGTAACAGGTGGTGCGGTAGGCGTGGCAAATGCCGCTGATGTCGTCGTCGTTGAGCGTCTGCTTCTTACTTTCCTTCGGGTCGGCGCCGACGTACATCGTTGCCTCCAGATCGGTCGTGTGATCGAGCCCCAACACATGGCCAAACTCGTGCGTCAACGTGCTCTGCAGGTCGTATTCGCCCGACGTGCAATCCGGCGCCAAGCAGAAGTCGTGGCCCCAGTCGTCCAGCAACACGTCGGCGTCGCGGATCTCGCCGGCGCTGCGGTCGTAGGTCAGCACGGTCAGCGCGACGACCAGGCTACTGACGCCCTGCGCCTGCCAAACGCCCTTTTCGTGGATGATGTTGACCCAGTTGCCGTTGCCCGTGACGGTGTCGCAGAGGCCGTCCGATTTGACGCTCGTGCACGTGGCGCCGATGGCGGTGGGCTTGCCGCGCGGCAACCACTGCAGCTGCAGCCCCAGCGGATTGAGCGCGCACGCTTGCGGCGCTTCCTGACCGTTCTGGCACACCTGGCACAGGCCACAGCGCACGTTCTGCCACGTCGCGCCTGACGCGACCGCGATGGCCTGGATGTCGACCGTCTCCAGCCCGTCCAGCGGCGTCGCTTCAAGCGCCAGCGGGACGTCGTTGTCTGCCCAGCGAATGCCGCAGCCGCGCGGCTCGCCGTTGTCGCCGAGCGGCAGCGTGCGGTATTGCTCCCAAGCCGTCGCGGGTTGCGCGACCAGCAGCAGGAGCAGCACCACCAACTTCTTCACTTGCAGTAACCCAACCCCGCCGGCGCGGTGCTGGCGTTGGCCAGGCCAAAGCCGGTGCAGGTGCCCTTGGCGCAGGCGTGTTTGGTGTCGCAGATCGGCGTGCACGCGCTCTGCACGCAGACGAGGCCAAGGCCGCACGCGACGCCATTGCCGCACTTCAGGCCGTCGGTCGCCGTGCCGGCCGTGCCGCAAGCCGTGCTGATGGCGCGCTCGTACTTGGCGCCGGAGATGAGCGTCGGCAGGCAATTCTGGCCGCTCGGGCACGCGTCGCCGCCGGCTTCATCGGCAAACGGCGCGCACGCCTTGTCACAGAGACCAGCGCGCGGCGCGTCGGCGACGATGTCGCACTGCTGGCCACCCTTGCAGTCGCTGACCTGTTGGCACAGGTGCTGGCACGTGCCGTCCGCGCCGGTGCTGCCGGTGTTGCGCACGCAGAGGCTGCCGACCGCGCAGCCGGTTTCGGTGGCGGACTGGGTGCAAGCGGCACCTTCGGCCGTCGGGCTGGCGGCCAGCGGCACGCAGCCGGTGGTCAGGACGGGCACGGTATTGACGGTCTCCTGCACGACGACGCAGGCGTCGCCGCTCTTGCAGTCGTTGGTCAAGACGTCGCAGCACAGGCTGTCCGCCGCGGTCGGATCGACGTAGGCGATGGTCGCGTCGCAGGTCAGCCCGCCGTTGTCGTAGTGGTAGGAGCCGGTGCTGGCGGAATCAAAGCTGCCGGTGAAGTTCTCCGAGCCGTCCGCGCTGGCGAGCGTGAAGTCGTTGCCCTTGAGCGGGCCGCTCCACGCGCGGTAGTCGCCGACCCAGGTGAGTTCGCAGTCCTTGGCCAGCATGCAGCCAAACGTGATGGATGACGCGCCGCCGGTGCACGTGCCGTCGATCGCGTAGGCGCCCACGCGGGATGCGCAGCTGGGCGCGGGGACGTCCTTGGTGGCGACGTCCTTCGTGTCGGTTGTCGCATCCGTGCCAGTGGCGGCGTCCGTGCCGGTCGCGTCCGTCGCCGTGCTGGCGTCGTCGATCGCGTCCGCGCCGGTGTTCGTGCTCGTGGTGCTGGTGCCGCAGGCGGCGAGGGCGGTCAACGCCAGGAGGGCGACACCGGTGCGAATGCAAAGCATGAACTGTCTCCGATAGCTGGAGGCTCCAGGAGCCTGTCGTAAAATGGTTCCGACCGGCTCCTGGCTCGGTGTTTGGGTCATCGGCGCAAGAGCCCCGCGAAGTGAATTCGCGCGGTTTCACGCCGCTGCCAAGCCGCAGCCGCGGCTTGGGCGGAGTGCGTCGGAGGTTCTCCGGCACACTCCTAGGAGCCCTTCAAGTGCCGCAGCATCCGCAGTGCGGTCTGCACCGCCTCGTCGTTCTGGTGCGCGGTGCCCTGCGATTGCAGGATGAACGTGCGCAGCGCCTGAATCGCCGCGTCCTTCTCGCCCAGCTGCAACAGCGCGCTGGCGTAGTTCAGGTGCAGACCCGGCCGCGCCTTGGGGTGCGCAGCAGCAGCCGCGAGCACGGTCTTGGCGCGATCCGGGCGACCGAGGTCCAGCCACGTCAGGCCCAGCGCTTCCTGAATCTCCACGCTCTGCGGGGCAAAACGCTGGCCTTCGGTCAGCACGTCGCGCGCCGCTTCAAAAGCTTCCACGTCGCCATAGACCTGCGCGAGCAGCACGTACGCCGGGGCAAAACCGGCATCGCCCGCGATCGCCGCGCGCAGTTCCTTGTCAGCCGTCACGCGATCCTTGGCGTCGATCGCCACGCGCGCCGCCAGCATGTGGCCGTTTGGATGCCCGGGATCGAGCTTCAACAGCGCCTGCACTGCCTCCAACGTGCCCTTGGCGTCATGCAGGTCATAGCGCGCCTTGGCCAAATTCAGCCACGCGTCGGCGAATTGCGGGTCCGACGCCACTGCCCGCTGGAGCACATCGGCCGCGTCCTTGGGCTTGTTGCGCTTCAGCTGCAGCGCGCCAAGGTAGTACAGCGTCTCGGCGTCGGTCGGCCGCAACAGCAGCGCTTCGTTCAGGAACTTCTCAGCGCGGGTCAGGTCTTCGTGTTCCAGCGCTTCAACGGCCTGGTTGCTCGCCGCGACAAAGCGCTTTTCCGTGTCATCGCAAGCCGGCAGGACCGCGAGCGCGGTGACGAGCAGCAGGGGCAAAGCGCGCAAGAACATCGACACCTCCCCAGAAATGACCGAAGTCCGCACCTTTTTCAGGCGCCTAGTGTGATGCGAACACGAACGGATACACGACGGTCGTCACGCCGCCGCCCTTGGCCTGCGGAAACTTCCATGCTTTGACGTTGTTCAGCACGCAACTTTCGACGCTGTCGTTGCCAATCGTCGATTCGTCGACCTTGGCGGGATTGACCGCGCCGTTGGGCTGGATCAGGAACTTGACCTTGATCTTGCCGCTCAGGTCCGGATTGCTTTGCAGACCCTTCTGGTAGCACGCCTTGATCGCGCCCATCTTGGTCGCGATGTAGGCGCGGATGACGGCCTTGGGCAATTCGCCCGCCGTGTCGCCCACGCTGCCGCCGACGCGCACCAAGTTCTGCTTCTTCTCGTGCACTTCCAGGTTCGGGTCCTTGCCGCCCGCATTGGCGTCCTTGCCCAAGCCTGACGCGACCTGCCGCCCGGTCTCCGAGCCATCGCCCGCACCGCGCCGTCCGCCCGGACCACCCAACGCACCCGCCGCGCGGTCGCTGGAATCCGCAGCCACGCCGGCGATCGGCTGACCGCCTGAACCGTCATCCTCCGCAAACAACTTGGTCGACGGTCCGCCCACATCTTTCAATGCGTCGTCAATCGCCCCGGTGTTCCTGGCCAGCTCGTCCTTGACGATGTCGGTCACCTTGGCCTTGCGATCTTCCTCGTTCAACTTGTCCAGCTCGTTCTTGACCTGTTCGGCTTTCTTCTCTTCCTTGGGCGCGGGCGCTTGCAGCGGCGCGGCCTCGGCTTCCTTCTTGTCCGCTTCCTTGGCCAGCTCTTCCGGCTTCTCTTCCTTGGCTTTTTCTTCCTGGATGAGAACTTCGATCGTCTCCGGCTTGCGCAGGTCCTGCTCGACCTGCTCGAGGTAGCTCAGCTTGGCGCGGTTGCGAAACTCGGCCGAATTGAAGCCGGCAAACAGCGGTCCACCGATGAACGCCAGCGCCAGCAGCAGGCACAGCAGGAAGATCGTGTTCTCGCGATCCCACAGGCTCACGGGCGGCGGCGGCGGCACGGCGGCGCGGCTCAGCAGGAACGTGAACTCGTCAAACTGGACGTACGCGTGCGTCGTCGCGGTGATCGGGATCGCCGGGCCCTTGAGGCTCTCGGTGCCCGCGCGGATGGCCGCCAGATCGTAGCTTTTGCCGTCGACAAGCAGGTTGCCCGTGGCCTTGGGATTGTCGATCCGCAGGGCAAAACCGGCGGTCGCGTGCGGCTCAACGAGCAGCGTGACTTCGTGCTCTTTCTTGCCCATCGCGTCAGGCGGAAGCGCGAACGTGCCATCTTCGCCGAGCGTCACGGGCACCGGGCGCGGAAAGAAGCGCGCCGCGTGGGTATCGCCGCGCCACAACATGCGGACGTCCAGGCCAAGCGGTCCGGTCATCGGCTCATCGGCTTGCTGCGGAAACGGGTCGCGGACTAACGCGCTGGACTTCGGCGCGCTCTTGCTCGCTGTCGGGGCGTTCTTGCTAGCGACCGGCGGCTTGGCGATCGGCGCGGGGGTTGGCACGGGCGGAATCACGGCCTGCAGCATCTGGGTCGCGTCGTCGCGGGCGATCGGTTCTTCGTCGTCCGGCAGCGGCACGACGTCGAGCATCACGGTTGCGTCGTCCGGCAGGCCGGCAGCGGGCAAATCGGTGCGCGTCGCGGCGCTACTTGCAGCTGCGTCAGGTGGGTTCGCGGGCGTGCCAGCGGTCCGGCTCTTCTTGGCCATCGTCTACAGATCCTCCGCCGAACGGAAAAGCTCAGCAAAGAAGTTCGTGCGAATGCGAATCAAGCTCTGGCGCTGGTTCTGCTTCACGTCGATCGCGCCGCCCTCGGGCTTGATGTACGCCGTCTCGATGACGTCGTCTTCAAAAGTCAGCGTGCGGGCGCCCTTGCCTTTGCCTTTGGTCTGCGCTTGCGCCACGGCGGGCACCGACAGCGCCGCGGCCGTCAGCACCAGCGCAGCGACGAGCCGCGCGGTCATGCGCGACTTCAACAGGGAGGCAAAATCGGAAAAATGCGGCGTTTTCAAGGGTGCCTCCTGCAGGGCAAGACAAACCGGTTGACAGTATGGCGCAAGCGGTTGGGGGACGCAATCTTGCAAGCCATCGCCCGGTGTTTGACGCGCAGAAGTTGCGGACGATCTGCGTCACCCCGGCGTTGGCTGCAGGCTGGCCAGCAATTCGTCGGCCAACGCGTTCTCCGCCGCGCCGTGACTGCCCGCCAGCAGCGTCCGGACGTCCAGCCACACGCGATCGCCGCGCACCCGGCCAATCACCGGCACCGCGGCCGCCAACAAGTGCGCCTGCAGCTCCGGACCGCTCCAACCTGCGCGCTGCAGCACGAGCGACGCAGACGGCAGCCGCACCAGCGGATCCGTGCCGCCGCCCAGCTGCGCTTCACAGGACTCAACCGCGACGCGCCAAACGTCCGGCAGCCGATCGCGCAGGCGTTGCGCGATGCTTTCCGCCCAGTGCGCGACCGTTTCCAGGCTCTGGCCGAGCGCCGCCAGCACGGGCAACTCGGTCGAAGCGCGGCCAAGCAGGTGACTGCGCAGCACATGCTCCAGCGCCGCGATCGTGAGGTTGTCGACCCGCAGCGCGCGCGCCATCGGACTCTGCGCGGCCAGCTGAACGAACGCCCGTTTGCCAACCAGGATGCCAGCCTGCGGGCCGCTGACCAGCTTGTCGCCTGAGAAGAGCGCCAGATCGGCACCCTGACGCAGGACGTCGGCCACCAGCGGCTCGCGCTCAAAAGCGCCGTGCACGGCCGCCGCCACGCCGCCGAGCGCACCGGAACCGACGTCCACGATCAGCGGCCGATCGTGGGCGTGGGCCAGCGCCGCCAGCTCCGCCAAATCGGGTGTTTTGGTAAAGCCGACCAGCGCGAAGTTGCTGCGGTGCACTTGCAGGAGCGCGGCGATCTGGTGGTTCTTGTCGCGGGCCAGCGCCTTCTCATAGTCGCGCAAATGCGTTCGGTTGGTCGTGCCCACTTCCAGCAGCGCCGCGCCCGCCGCCGTCATGACCTCCGGAATCCGGAAACCGCCGCCGATCTCAACCAGCTCGCCGCGCGAGACAACGACTTGCCGACCTGCCGCGAGCGCGTGCAGGGCCAGCAGCACCGCCGCGGCGCCGTTGTTGACCACGAGCGCGTCTTCCGCGCCCGTCAGCCAGCACAGAAGGGACTTCAGGTGGTCCTGGCGCGAACTGCGCCGGCCGTCGTCCAGCGACAATTCAAGGTTGCAGTAGCCGCGAGCGGTATCCCCGATCGCCGCGATCGCGCTAGCCGCCAACGGCGCTCGGCCGGCGTTGGTGTGAAGCAAAATCCCGGATCCGTTGAGAATTCTCCGCAAGCTCGGCTGCTGCAGCTTGGCCACCCGCTGGGCGACCGCCGCGTTGAGGGCTGACTCCATCGCCGCCGCCGTCGCGATCGCACCCGTAGCCGTCTGTGCGCGCACGGTCGCGATCGCCTCGCGCGCCAGCGTCACCGCGAGCGCTTCAGGCAAATCGACGAGCGGCGGCTGTTGGCGCAGCGTCTCCACGGCCGGCAAGTGGCGCAGCAGTTGGCTCATGCTTTCTCCCTATCGCCGCGCAGGCCGGCGACGACGTCGACAACCGGCACATGCACATCCTGTTCGGCGGCCCAGGTCCGTACCCGCTGGGCGAAGTCCTCGGCCGCGTCCTGCGCACCATCGGGCCGATGCGGGTTGGCAGTCAAGCACAGCAGCGGCCGGGTCTGCCGCGCCGTCAAGCGAATGCCCAAGCGGATCAGGCGCGCGTGACCGGCCATGCTCAGCAGCACCGCACCCTGGCTCGCCACCCGCAGCACCGCGACGCCGGCAAGGTCGATTTGCCCGAGCCGCGCATCCGTCAGTCCGCCGACCACGTCCAGCGTCTGCGGTTCCTCGTGATCCTGGGGCGTCGCCAGCGCCCGGAGCGTCGGCACCGCATCAGCCAGCGGCAGCACGGCGCCGACCGCCAGCACCAGCGCGTCGACACCTGCCGCATCCGCCGCCGCCTGCCGGTGATACGCGCCATCGACGAGCAGCCGATCCGCGCCCGCCAGCCGCAGCGCCGCCATCGCCTGCGCCAGATGGCCGCGGTGCGCCAAGCCGCACAGCATCACGGGACCGGCCACGCGCGCCTCCGCCAGCACCGTCGGGCCAAGGCTGCTGGTGAAATCCAGCGTCTGGAGCAGCTTGAGTCGGCCATCCGCCGCGTGCAGCGCCTGCAGCGCCGTGACGACGAGCGTGCCCTTGTCCGCTGCCACTGCCGGCTTGGGCGTCGCGAGCCACGCGTCGCTCGCTTCCCCGTCCACGCCGACGGAACACAGCCCTGCCCGCTCGCTCCGCCCAGCCAGCGCCGCGCTGAGGGCGTTGAGCGCGGTCGTCTTGCCAGCGTTCTTGCTCGCGCCGATCACGGCTACCGCGCGATGTCCCGCGCGCCAGACCAGCGCGTCAAGCGCAGCGATGCCGGCGGGCGATGCCTGGGCGGGGACGTACTGTTCGGGTTCGTTTGCCACAATCGCCCATCGCCAATCGCCAAACGCACGCGTGCCACAAACGCACGAGACGGGGCCAATGGCGGCAGTCTCACCGGCGGCACATGGCGCGTCAAGCGATGGCGTTTTCGCGGCAATTCAGCGTCTTGCGCGTCCGCGTCGGCATCCGTGTGCCGCGCAGGCCATTCACCGCACACGCGGTTTTGCCGCCAGCCGTTGCCAAATCTCCTGCGCCGGGTACAGTCGCGCGTTCGCCCACGTCCCGGGCTGCCTGCGCACCATGTTCCGCCTTTTCCTCGATCGCTATGCCCGCCGCTACGCGCTCATCTACGCCGCGGGTCTCGGCTTCCTCGTCGCGACCATCGGCCTGACGGTCGCCATCCCCACGCTGCAAAAAGACGTGTTCGACGCGCTCACGGCGCTCGACACGCTGCGGAACCTGCTGCCGTTTGACGCGCTGCTGCCGGCGCTTGAGCCCGCGCAACTTGTGACGATGGATACCGTGCGGCCGCTCGTGTGGCTGATCGCCGCCGCCGCCGTGCTCGTCATCTTCGTCCGCACGCTCTCACGCATCCTGTTCTTCAATCCCGGCCGCGCCATCGAGTTCCGCATCCGCAACGACATGCTGCAGCGCCTGCTGGGCATGTCCCCGCAGTTCTTCAAGCGCTGGAGCATTGGCGACATCATGGCGCGCGCAGGCGACGACGCGACGTACGTGCGGGCGTTCGTCGGTTTTGCCGCGATCATGGTGTTGAACATCCTCGTCGCTGCGACGTGGGCGCTGATCCGCATGGTGCACACGGACGCGTGGCTGACGTTGTACTGCGTGCTGCCGCTGGGCGCCGCGGTCGTCGCGCTGCGCATCGGCGTCGCGCGGACTTTTGGCATGATGACGGAGACGCAGCAGGCGCTCGGCCGACTGAGCAACACCGTGCTGGAGACGTACAAGGGCATCACGGTCGTCCAGGGCGCCGCTGCGGAGCACGCGTTCCTGGCGAAGTTCGATGTCGACAACGACGCGTTCACTTCACTGAACCTCCGCGTCGTCGCCGTGCGCACGTTCCTGATGCCGATCGTCGCGGTCGTGGGCAACGTCTGCATCTTCTTCCTGCTGCTCATCGGCGGCCAGCACGTCGCGGAGAACCGGATGACGCTGGGCGACGTCGCGGCCTACGCTTCCTACGTCGCGATCCTGGTCGGCGCGTTGGCCAGCGGCGGTTGGGTGATCGGCGTGCTGCAGCGCGGCATGGTGTCCCTGCGCCGCGTGTGGGAAGTCATTGAACTCACGCCGGACATGCCGCTGGGCGACGCGCCCCTGCCGACCGGCGGACGCGGCATCCACCTGCGCATCGACAACTTGCGCTACCGCCATCCGGACGCCGCACCTGACGCACCGTTCGTCCTCGATGGCCTGACCTTGGACCTGCCGCCGGGGAAGGTGCTCGGCATCTACGGCGCGGTGGGCTCGGGCAAATCGACGCTGGTCTCCCTTCTGGCGCGGTTGGCCTTGCCGCCCGCGGGGACGATTGCGCTGGACGGCGTGGACCTGCTCGCCGTGGCGCGCGACGACCTGCGCCAAGCCGTGGCGGTTGTGCCGCAGGATGCGTTCCTGTTTTCGCGGTCGGTGCGCGAGAACATCGGCTACATCGATCGCGTGGCGGACATCGACGACGTGCGCGTCCAAGCGGCGGTTGAGAAAGCGTGCTTGAGCGGCGACATCGCCCGGCTGTCCCAAGGCCTGGAGACAGTGGTCGGCGAGCGCGGCCAGACGTTGTCCGGCGGCCAGCGCCAGCGGGTGCAATTGGCGCGCGCGTTCTATCGCGGCTATCGCCTGCTGATCCTGGACGACGTCCTTTCAGCGGTCGATCACGACACGGAGGCCAAGCTGCTCGCGGCGATCCAGAGCGACATCGCCGCCAAGGGCACGAGCGCAATCCTGATTTCCCACCGGCTGTCCGCGCTCGCGGCGGCCGACGAGATCGTCGTGCTGGAGCAGGGCAAGGTCGCCGAACGCGGTACCCACGCGCAGTTGCTGGCGCAGGCGGGCACTTACGCGCGGGTGTGGTTGGCGCAGTCGGCAGAAGGCGACCCCGCCGACGGAACTGAGCCCGCGTAGGCAGACACCCAGCTACCTGTGGGCGGCGACCGCAGCGGCAATCACGTCCCACGCGGCCGCCACGTCAGAAAGCGCCGATCCCAGCGGCGGCATCGTGTACAGCACCGGACCGAGCGGACGGATGAGCACCCCGCGGGCGAGACACGCCTCGCGGATGCGCCGCGATCGATCGGCGTCGTGATAGCCGCCGCCCTGCAATTCCAGCACGCCAATGCCGCCCAGCCAGCGCACCGCGCGCACGTCCGGAAGGTCGCGACAGCGCGGCAGAAAATCGCGGTAGAACTGGTGGAGCGCCTGCGCGTTGGCGAGAATGTGCTCGTCTTCAGCGACCTGCATGCTCGCCAGCGCCGCGGCACACGCGATCGGATTGGCCGTGAAGCTGTGCCCATGCAGGAGCGCGGTGCGTGCATCTGGACCGCGAAACGCCGTGTAGACCGCGTCGGTTGCCAGCGTCGCGGCGAGCGGCAGGGTGCCGCCCGTCAAGCCCTTGGCCAGGCACAGGAGATCGGGCGTGAGCCCGGCGCGGGCACAAGCGAAAAGCGCGCCGGTGCGACCAAAGCCGGTCATGACCTCGTCGGCGATCACCAGCCCGCCGTGCGCCCGCACGCGCGCCGCGACCGCGCGCAGGAACGCCGGTGGATGCATGCGCATGCCACCCGCGCCCTGGATCAGCGGCTCGACGATGACCGCCGCGATCGTCTCCCCTTGCGCCGCCAGCAGCCGATCCAGCACGGCGAGCGCAGGCAGCATGTCGGCGTCGGTCAGCAGCGGATCGCCGTCCACGGTCGGAACCGGAATCCGCGCCACCGGCCAGAGGAGCGGCGCAAACGGCCCGGCGTAGTCGGTCGGATCGCCCACAGACATCGCGCCAAAAGTGTCGCCGTGATAGCCCGCCTCCAGGGCGAGAAACCGCGTGCGCTGCGGCTGCCCCTGTTGCGCGTGGTACTGCACTGCCATCTTCAGCGCGACTTCAACCGCGGTTGAACCGTCGTCCGAGTAGAACACCCGCGTCAGGCCAGCGGGGGCCCGCGCGACAAGCTTCTCGGCCAACTCAACCGCGCCCGGATGCGTGCAGCCGGCAAAAAGCACATGGTCCAGGCGTGCGGCTTGCGCAGCGATGGCCTCGACGATGCGCGGATGGCTGTGGCCGATCAGGCAGGTCCACCACGAACTGATGGCGTCAAAAAGCTGCGTCCCGTCGGCCAACTGCAGCCAGGAACCGCGCGCGGCGACGACGGGCAGCGGTGGCAGCGCCGTGGCGGCTTGGGTGAACGGGTGCCAGACGACGGCGCGATCGCGATCAGCAAGGCTCATGGCAGGTGCTCCAGCAGCGCCAGCCGCAGGGCTTCGCCGTACGCGGCAAGCGGTGTATTGGGCGGACATTCCGGCAGTCGGCCCAGCACCGGCAAGCGCGCATGCGCCGCCAGCGCGGACGTGAGGGACGGATCCGCCGCGCCCGACAGCACGAAGCCCAGCGCGGGCACGCCGGATTGCCGCAGCACGCGTTCCGTCAACAGCGCGTGGTTGATGGCGCCGAGGCGCGCGCGGACGACAACCAGCACCGGCAAACCCAAGGCGCGCGCGAGGTCCAGCATCGTGTGGCGATCGTTGAGCGGCGCAAGCAAACCGCCAGCACCTTCGACGACGGCGAAGTCCTCCTCGCCCAGCGCCTGCCCAGCGGTCTCCGCGAGCGCCGCGATCTCAATCGTCTGGCCAGCCTGATGGGCGGCAAAATGCGGGCTCACCGGCGGACCGAGGCGCACACCCACATCCGGTGCGCGGTCGGCCGACAGTCGCGCCAGCCGCCGCACCGTCGCGGTATCGCCCGCGTCGTCCGCCAGCCCCGTCTGCACTGGCTTCCAGTAGCGCCACGCCAGCGGCGCGCCTGCCAGCAGCGCCGCGCAGACCAGCGTCTTGCCGGCATCCGTGTCCGTTCCTGTGACGAAAATGCCGCGCATTCAGGCCTTGGTATGGAAGATGACGCGATCGGCCAGCCGCTGCAGGTCAACCTCAGTCAACGGCGCGCGCACGACAAGGCGCAGGCGCGAGGTGCCTTGAGGCACGGTCGGTGGCCGCACAGCGCGCACGTCAAAGCCGTCCGAGCGCAGCTGCTGGGCGACGGCGAGCGCGCGCTCCGGTGCGCCGAGGACCACGGGCACGATGCACGACGTGCTGCCATCCAGATCCAGTCCCGCGCCGCGCAGGCGATCGCGCAGCCAACCGGCCTTGGCGTGCAACTGCGCCACGACCGCGCCGTCCGCACGCAGGCGCGCCAGCACGGCGAGCAGCCCACCGACCATTGCCGGCGCGACCGCCGTGGAGTAGACGAAGCTGCGCGCGTGATTGAGGAGGTGGCCAATCACCGGCTGCGGCGCGGCAACCCACGCGCCGCTCACGCCCAGCGCCTTGCCACCGGTGTGCACCGTACACAGCACTTGGGCTTGCAGGCCGAGCTCGGCCACGCGTCCCGCGCCGTACGGACCATACAGCCCGGTCGCGTGGGCCTCGTCGACGACGACCAGCGCGTCGTGCGCTGCGGCCAGCTGGCAGATCGCCGCCAAATCAGTCAGCTGCCCGGACATCGACTGGACGGATTCGACGGCGACAAACGCCCGGCCCGTGCGCGGCGCTTGCAGCAATTGCCGCAGGTGGGGCAGGTCGTGAAAGATCGCGCGGTCCGCTTTGCTGAGGCGCAGGCCGTCGATGATGCTGGCGTGGTTGGCGCCGTGCGAAAAAACCCAGTCGCCCGTGCCGGCCAGCGCGGGCCACAGTCCGGTATTGGCGGCCCAGCCGGAGCTGAAAAGGAGCGCGGCCTCACGCTGGGAATACGCCGCCAGCGCCGCTTCCGCCTGCGCGTGCAAGTCCAGATGACCGCGCAGCAGCCGGGCTGCACCTGAACCGGCGCCGTGATTGCGGACGAAATCAGCGGTTTGCGCCGCGAGCTGCGGATCCTGCGCGTAGCCCAGATAATCGTTGGACGTGACGTCGATGCCGGCCGGCAAAGCCAGCGTCCGCAGGAGCCCGGCCGCCGCACGCTCGGTCAGTCCAGCAGTCAGGTCGGCCAAAAAGCGCGCCTGGACCGTCATGCCGCGTGCAGCCCCAGGTCGCGCATCAGCTGTTCGTCGGCGGCGACTTGTGGATTGGTTGTCGTCAGCAACTGGTCGCCAAAGAAGATGGAATTGGCGCCGGCGAGGAAACACAGCGCCTGGGCCTCACGGCTCAAGTCGCTGCGACCCGCGGACAGCCGCACGCGCGACTTGGGCATCAGCAGCCGCGCCAGGGCGACCGCGCGGACCAGCTCCAGCGGGTCAAAATCGGGTGCGTCGGCCAGCGGCGTCCCCGGCACACGGACCAGCACGTTGAGCGGCACAGACTCCGGCTGCGGGTCCAGGCTGGCCAGCGTTTGCAGCAGCATGCAGCGATCCTTGGCCGTCTCGCCCATGCCGAGGATGCCGCCACAGCACGCCTGCAAACCGGCTTGCTGCACGTTGGCGAGCGTCTGCAGCCGGTCCTCGTACGTGCGGGTCGAGATGATGGCCCCGTAGTGCTCGCTCGACGTGTCCAGGTTGTGGTTGTACGCCGTCAGACCCGCCGCCTTGAGCCGAACAGCTTGCGGCGCGGTGACCATGCCGAGCGTGACGCACGCTTCCAGGCCCATCCCGGAGACGGTCTCCACCATCTCAATCACGCTGTCGAACTGCGCGCCGTCCTTGACCTCGCGCCACGCCGCGCCCATGCAGAACCGCGAGGCGCCCGATTCCTTGGCCCGCGTCGCCGCCAGCCGCACGTCGTCCAGGCTCATCATGCCCTGGGATTTGCGCGCCGGTCCGTCGTGGTGCGCGCTCTGCGGACAGTAGCCGCAATTCTCGCTGCAGCCGCCCGTCTTGACCGACAACAGCGTGCTGCGTTGAATCTCCAGCGGATCGTGGTGCTGGCGGTGCACGGCGGCGGCTTGCCACACGAGCTCCAACAGCGGCTGCTCGTACAGCGCGACCACTTCATCCAGGGACCAGTCGTGGCGAATCGTCATGCAAGGCTCCTGCGTCAGCTGCGTGTGGCCTGACGCGGGCGTATGGTGCGGCAGAATGGACGGCCGGGGCAAGCGCTACGCGACTGCGCTGAGTTCCCGCTGCGCCAGTTCCCGCGGCCAGACGCGCCAGAATTGCGTCTGCACGTGGTCCCAATCGGCGAGGATCTGCGCGGCGTAGCGGCTATTGGTCGCCGCGACGAAGTCTTCAATGAACTGCCGCACCCGCGCAGTCTGCGCTTCGTCGGGCCGCATCAGGAGCACCGTCTCGTGGTTGGTGCGCTCCGCCAGCTTCTGGTTGGGATCCCAGACCCACGCCGTCCCGCCGGTCATGCCGGCCGCGAAGTTGTCGCCGACTTCGCCCAGGATGACGACGTCGCCGCCCGTCATGTACTCGCAACCGTTGGAGCCGCAGCCTTCCACGACCGCAGTCGCGCCGGAGTTGCGCACGGCAAAGCGCTCGCCCGCCTGACCTGCGGCATACAGGATGCCGGCCGTCGCGCCATACAGCGCCACGTTGCCGATGATCGTGTTCTGCTCGCTCGGCCGCGACGACGCCGCGGGCGGCCGCACGACAATCATCGCGCCCGACAGGCCCTTGCCGACGTAGTCGTTGGCGTCGCCGAACACTTCCAGCTTCAGCCCCTGCACCGCCCACGCGCCGAGCGATTGGCCCGCCGAGCCCAACAGCCGCACCGTCACATGGCCCGGCTTCAGGCCGGTCATGCCAAATTTGCGGGTGATCATCGCCGACAGCCGCGTGCCCACGGCGCGGTGCGTGTTGCGAACCGTGTACTGCAGCTGCATCTTCTCGCCGTCCTGCACCAGCGGTCCGGCGTCCTTCAGCATCTCCCCGTCCAGACCATCGGGCACTTCATTGCGGCCTTCCAGCACGCAGTAGCGCGGCAGCCCGCCCGCGTCGGCTTGCACCAGCAGCGGGTTCAGGTCCAGATCGTCCAGTTGTGCGGAGCCGCGGCTGACCTGCTTCAACAAGTCCGTGCGGCCGATCAGCTCGTCAAACGTGCGGATGCCCAGCGTGGCCATGATCTCGCGCGTCTCTTCGGCGATGAAGCTGAAGAGGTTGACGACCTTCTCTGCGGTGCCTTCGAACTTGGCGCGCAACTTCTCGTCCTGCGTGCACACGCCGACTGGACACGTATTGCTGTGGCATTGGCGCACCATCAGGCAGCCCATGGCGATGAGCGACGCCGTGCCGATGCCGAATTCCTCCGCGCCCAGCAGCGCCGCGACCACGACGTCCCGGCCCGTGCGGATGCCGCCATCCACGCGCAGGCGCATGCGGTGGCGCAGGCGGTTGAGCGTGAGCACCTGATGGGACTCGGACAGGCCCAGCTCCCACGGCAAACCCGCGTAGTGCAGGGAAGTCTGCGGGGAAGCGCCCGTGCCACCGTTGTGGCCGGAGATGAGGATCACGTCCGCCTTGGCCTTCGCCACGCCCGCGGCGACGGTGCCGATGCCCGAACGCGACACCAGCTTCACGCAAACGCGCGCATCCGGATTGGCCTGCTTCAGGTCATAGATCAGCTGCGCCAGATCCTCAATCGAGTAGATGTCGTG
>CAINLT010000237.1 GCA_903850505.1 uncultured Myxococcales bacterium
GATCGTCGCGGCGGACGGCGAGACGCCGGTATGGCACCCGGACGTGCAGTTTTTTCGCGTGCTGGACGAGCACCGGCAGCCGATCGCGGCGTTTTACCTCGACCCGTACAGCCGGCCGGCGCACAAGCGCGGTGGCGCGTGGATGGACGAATGCGTGGGGCGCAGTCGCGCGCTGGCCCAGCCGGCCGAGGAAGTGCGGCTGCCGGTGGCGTACCTCGTGTGCAACCAGACGCCGCCGGTGGGCGACGTGCCGTCGCTGATGACGTTTGGCGAAGTGGAGACGCTGTTCCACGAGTTCGGTCACGGGCTTCAGCACATGCTCACGCAAGTGGAAGAGGGGCTTGCGAGTGGCATTCGCAACATTGAGTGGGATGCCGTCGAACTGCCCAGCCAATTCATGGAAAATTGGTGCTATCACGAGCCGACGCTGCGCGGCCTGACCCGGCATTTTGAGACGGGCGAGCGGCTGCCTTTGGCGCTTTTTCAGCGGATCCTGGCCGCGCGCACCTATCGCGCGGGCAGCGACATGTTGCGGCAACTCCTGTTTGCGCTGACGGATTTGGCGCTCCACCACGGCTACAAGCCCGGGCAGGGCGAATCGCCGTTTGACGTGTACCGCGACGTCGCGAGCCGCACGAGCGTGCTGGCCCCGTTGGCCGAGGACCGTTTTCTCTGCGCATTCAGCCATATCTTTGCTGGAGGCTACGCGGCGGGCTACTTCAGCTACAAGTGGGCGGAAGTGTTGAGCGCGGACGCCTTTGCCGCCTTTGAAGAAGCCGGTCTCGACGATCCCACGCAGGTCGCGCAAACGGGCCGACATTTCCGGGACACCGTGCTCGGGCTGGGCGGCAGCGTGCACCCGGCGGACGTATTTCGGGCCTTTCGCGGTCGTGACGCCTCTGCTGAAGCGTTGCTGCGCCACTATGGCCTGTTGGACGCGGCGTGATCGCCGTTGTCGACCCAATCCAAGGCCAAATCCGCTGTCCGCCTCTTCTCCTCCCGGAGAATTGGCGTACGATGCGCGGCGAACCCAGTTCCCGCGACGGCAAACGAGGTGCGCGATGAGTGACCCGGCTCCAACGCCGACCACGAGCGACTCAAACAGGAGCGAAGCAGGCTTTTTTCGCGATCTCGCAGAGACGATCCGCGAAGCGATGTACGTGACTGAAGTGCCGTCGATGCGCATCAGCTACGTCAATCCGGCGTTTGTGCGCGTGTTTGGCGTTACGCTGGAGCAGATGAACGCGGAGCCGGAGCATTGGCGTCGCCTGGTCCATCCGGACGACGTCAGCGAGGTCGCGAAATTCCAGGCGCAATTGGAGCAGGGCCTGCCGCATCAGCCGTACCGGATTCGGGTGGCCTCGGGGAACTGGCGATGGGTGCAACTGCGGCAGTTTCCGCGCCGGGACCAGAGCGGCGCGCTGGTGCGCATGGTCGGGCTCATTGAGGACATCAACGAGAGCCACGAGCGCGAAGCGTACTCGCGGCAGCTGGATTCGACGCTGCGGCGCATCATCGAAGTGCTGCCCGTCGGCATCCTGGCGTACCGTCGCGACAAGCCGATCTTTGCCAACTCCGTGACCGGTGCGCAGCTGGGCGTGCCGGTCGATGAGCTGCTGAACATTCCCATCCACGAGATCATCGAGACCTTCTTCCGCGCTGATGAGCGCAAGCAGGGCATCGCGCGGCTGCGGAAGGCGCAGGCGGGGCGCGATTTGCCGCCGATCGAACGGCATCTGCGGTCCCGGACGGGCACCGAGAGCGTCGTGGAGATGCAGACCATCACGGTTGAGCTGGAAGGTGCGCCAGCGCAGGTGACGGTTGTGCGCGACCTGACGGAGCAGCGGCGCATGGAGGCGCAGGTTGCGCAGGCGGACCGCATGGCGGCGTTGGGACGGATCGCCGCCGGCGTTGCGCACGAATTGAACAATCCGCTTTCGTACGTGCTGGGCAATCTGGAAGTGGCGCGCGAGGAACTGCCTAATTTGCTGGAGGAATGCCGAGCGCTGCACCGCGAAATCGCCCCTGACCCGGCTCTTGCGGCGCGCGTTGTGGCCCTGAGCCAGCGGCTTATCGAGCTGACGTCCGTCGTGCGCGACGCCAGCGAGGGCGCCGACCGCGTGCGCGCGATCATGCGGGACTTGAAGAGCTTTTCGCGCTCGGACGCTGACGAGCGCCGTGAACCTGTGGACGTCAACAGGCCGCTCGATGCGGCGGTGCGCATGGCGTGGCGGGAAATCCAGCCGCGCGCCCGGCTGGTTCAGGATCGCCAGCCGGTGCCGGTCGTGCTCGGCGTGGAGGGGCGGCTTTGCCAGGTGTTCCTGAACCTGCTGGTGAACGCCGCGGAGGCGCTGCCGGAGGGCGGGAGCCACGCCCACGAGGTGCGCATCCACACGACGACGGGGCCCAACGGCGATGCGGTCGTCGAGATCTCCGACACCGGGCCGGGCATTGGCGCGGACGACTTGCCGCACCTTTTTGAGCCGTTCTTCACGACGAAGGACGTTGGCCACGGCACGGGGCTCGGGCTCTCGATCTGCCACGACATCGTGCGTGCGCATGGCGGCACGATCGAGGTGGAGAGCACCGTGGGCGAAGGCGCGCGCTTTCGCGTGACGTTGCCTGCCGCGACCGTTGACCCGCCAGCGCGGGTGCCAGGGCCGGTGTCGACGCGCCGCGGCAAGGTGCTGATCGTGGACGATGAGCCGCATGTGGCCGGGACGTTGCGGCAGATGCTGGTGCGCGATCACGATGTGACGATCCTGACGACCGCCCGGGAAGCGTTGAGCCGAATCGCGTGTGGCGAGCGTTTTGACGTGATCTTCTGTGACCTGTTGATGCCCCAGATGAGTGGCATGGACTTTCATGCGGCGGTGATGCCGGTGGCGCGCGACCAGAGCGACCGCATCGTCTTCATGACGGGCGGCGCGTACACGCCGGTCATCCGCGAGTTCCTCGGGCAAGTGCCCAACAGGCACTTGGAGAAGCCGTTTTCGCTGCGCGACGTCCGCGACGCTGTGGCGGAACTGTTGCAATAGCCGCACGATTTCGCGCGAACGGCGGGAGAAACTCTGCGACAAACGCTTGCGACCCCGTGGCGGGATGTGTAGCCTATTGGGTTTCGTGGGCGCGCCAGCGGCGATGCCCGTGTTGACTGGCATTCTGTACGCGTCCCCCAACCCGACGGCCGCTTTGACGGAACTTTGACGAGGATTTGAAGATGATGATTCGCATGACTTTGGCCGCTCTGCTCGCGGCTTCCCTGGCCATCACTGGCTGTTCCAGCACGACCAGCACGTCTGGTGGCACGACCACGGACACCGCAACGACCGACGACGCGGTCGCCGACACGACCACTGGTACCGACGCTGCTGGCGACACCGCCACGGGCGACACGGCCAAGGACGCCGGCAAGGACACCGTCAAGGCCGATGTTGGCCCGCCGACGGCGACTTGGGGCGAGTGCGCGCTGAGCGATCAGGCGTGCCTCCAGGGCTGCGTGCCGAGCAACTGCGGCGATTCCAGTCAGGCTTGCCAGGCCGACAAGAAGTGCACCGACCTGCAGACCTGCTTCCAGAACTGCGGCAAGACGCCGATGGTGATGCCGCCGCAGGACACGACGCCGGTTGCGTACCTGCCGGGCGAGGCGACTGACGCCTACTGCCAGCGCGTTTGCGAAATCCAGGGCGGCCCGGCCGCGCTGGCCGAAGACGAGGCGTACATCGAGTGCGTCATCGGCAAGTGCTTGGACTGCGCCAACTCGGCGCCGGACATCAGCAAGGCTTCCTGCCAGCAGGCTTGCGGCGCTGAGAACTACTGCAGCGACCAGTACACCGCGTGCCTCGGCGACACCGAGTGCCTCGGCACGTACGGCTGCTTGCTGACGTGCGGCAGCGATCAGGCTTGCTCGACCGCGTGCGCCGGCAAGGCGTCCACGGCCACGCAGAAGATGCTGACCGACTACAACACCTGCGTCACCAAGTACGCGAAGACCTGCGTCGCGCCGTAAGGCTCCCGCGGTTCCTTGGACCAACGCCCGCTCTGGCTTCGTGCCAGGGCGGGCGTTGGGCTTTTTGGCGTACTTTGCGAAGTGTGGGGCACGCGGCAGCCGCGGCAGGGATCGTTACCCGCAGGGCGGAGGCTCGCGCAGCGAGTCTCCGTGAGCGGAGGGGCGCGTTGCGCCCTGGAGCGAGTAGAGCCCGATGACCGGCCGCAAGGCCGGGCAGCCGCCCAGACGGAAGTATTGAGGCACGCGGTGCTGCCGGTGCGGGGGAACCCGTGGCGCGTTTAGTGCAGGAACGCCATCGGATGGTCGTTCGCCGCCTGAATCATCCCCAGGCCCAGCGGCGAACCGCGCAGCGAAATGCCGCCCGACGCGCCCTCGCCCAGCGCCCACCGCGCGAATCCGCCCAGCGCCCAGCCGTTCCATTCCCACAGGCCGGGATAGACGTTCAGGTGCACGGATTGCTGTTCGGTCAGCCCGGCGATGAGCGACATCACGAGCGACTCGTCGCGGTCCCAGAAGATGCCCGTCTCCCAAATCAGCTGGTTGCCGGGAATCATCATCCGCGCCGTGCCGTCGCCTACCCACACCGCCTGCATACCCTTGAGCGACGGCCCAAGCGCCACGCTCAGATGGTCGTGCTTGTTCACCGGCCCGCTGGCGCCAAACAGGCCTTCCTTGCCGTAGTACATGAAGAACCGCAGGTCCACGGGCAGGCCAAGGGTCACCTTGAACGCGTAGTTCTCGCCCTGATTGGTCAGCCGCATCCCGTTGGCCAGCGTCGCCTGGCCCGGCCAATAGTTGAGGATCACCGGACCGCGGAAGAAGCGCGCCACGGGTTCAAACGAGAAGAGGACCAGTCCCAGCGGATTCCAGATCAGCATGTCCGCGATGGGATCCTGGTTCGGCCCGCGGAACGACCCGTTCTCGGTAATCTCGTTGACGTACTGCAGCGCCGTTGTCGTCAGGAGCGCCAGCACGCGCGGGTGGCTGATGCCATGGAACGCGTACCAATCCTCCAGCTTGCGGTAGAGCATGCCTTCGCCCAGACCGTGCATGAACCAATTGGGCACGAACTGCCCGTACTGCGTGGCGAATCCGCGAATGGGCACGACCTCGTGCGCGACAAAGTGGCCCCAGCCGATGTGCGACATCGCATCGAAAGGGTGCGTCACGTTGCGAAAGACGTTGACCGCGCCGGCTTGGTAGTCGACGCCGCTCAAGCGGTCCTGGTAGGCAGCGTTGCGGAGGATGTCAAACGAGCCATTGACCAAGCCGGTCAAGGGGTTGAACTGGGATTCGCTGCCGATGCTGCGCGGCCGCCAGTAGTGGCCACCTGCGTCGGCAGCTGTCGCGGCGGCGGCGAGTTCGGCCACAGGTTCATCGGCATGGGCGACTTGGCTGGCGCACAGGACTGCCACAGCGCTGCAGAACAGCGCGCTTTGCCAGAGTTTCCTGCCGTTGAATTTGCCTGTCACGCCCACGTCCACCGCCGCGCGGAGCGTACCATACGACCCGCCGTCTGCCGAGTCGCAGCGCGCAGTCTTTGCGCTACTTCAGAATCATGCCGCCCGGATAGCTGTACGCGGTGACGCCGCCGTAGCCATAGACCATCAAGCCAAACGGCGTGCCGGTGCTGCCGGTTGGCGCGACGCTCTCGATGGTGTGCGTGCCGGGGTCGAATTTCACGTAGGCGAATTCCCATGTTCCGTCGCCAAAAGCCTGGAAGCCGAGGTTGAGCGGTACGCCGTCCATCGCGATGGCGAGCCCCACGGGGCGCACGATGCTGACGTAGTTGCCGATGAAGCCCGCCGCCGTTTGGATCGTGTAGTCCGGGCGGTATTGCGACTTGGCCGGGATCATCGCCATGCTCGCGTCGCCCAGCGTCGCCGCCACGCCGTTGTTGGTCTGCGACGCTTGCCCCGCGCTCACCAGCAGCTGCGCCACCTGGATCTTGCCGGTCGCCTTGAGCATGAAGCTCTGGTCCGTCTGCACACGCGCGCGCTCGCCCGCGTTCAGCGTCACGCCGTTCAACTCTTTGCCGTTGGGGTACTTGGCCACGGACGGCGGATCGGTCGTCAGCTGCACGCCATTTTCGCCCGCGACGACCACAAACTCATCCACTTCGTCGCCGCGTGGCTTCGTCTTGACGCAGAAAGCCTCCGTTCCCCAGAACTCCACCGGCATCAACTGCTCTTCCATGTGCTCCGTGCAGCACGTGTCCCACGTCGGGTCGCTGCCCTGGCTTTGACCAAAGCGCCAATCGTCCTGCACGCCCGCCACCTGATGGCCGCTGAACACCGCCACGGGCTTGTCCGCCTCGATCTTGGAGCCCGTCATGTTCGGCAGCGCCTGCGGTCCGGAATTCGGCGGCACCTGCTCCAGCTTGGGCGCTTCCTCGATGTTCAGCACGTCAAACTGCAGGATCTGGAACGTGTACGTCGTGCCTTTGGCCAGCACTGCCGGCTTGGTGCCATCGCCCGGCACGCCCAGCTTGTAGTTCACCTGGCAATCGCGGGTCGGCGTGACGTTCACGGTCGTCGCGCCCGGCATCGTCGCGACCACGGTCAGGAACGCGCTGTTGGCGGCAAAGCCCATCATCGCGCCGCGCGACTGCGCCGGCACCACCGCGTAGTACGTCTTGCCCAGGGCGTTTTGCGGCAGCAGCAGCGAGCCATCGTTGGACGCGGCGTTCTCCGCGTTGTACGGGTTGAACTGGTAGGCAACGACCGGCTGCGTCGCTTTCACGTGCACGGCCTTGCGCATCACGCCCGAACCCGACGCGTTCATCACCGGCATCTTGAATTCCCGGGTCTGGCCTGCGGGGACGACGCTGTCCTTCATCACAAGGTCGATGCTTGGCCCCGGCGTCTCGCAGACCGTCTTGGCTTTGCTGTTGCAGGTCGTCGCGCTCGGCGCGCACACGGATCCGTCCGCGCACGTCGCCTGGATGGTGAACGTCATCGTCGCGTCAAATTGCCCTGGATTGGAGATGACCACGCTGTGCGGCACCATTTCCGGAACGACGGTAGAAAGCGGCACGGCGCCCGGATCATTGTCCAGGTCCACGCTCCAGTATTCGCACCCGACGTTGCCGCCGAACTTCACGCCTTGCTCGCACAGGCTGACGCACTTGCCGCCAAAGCAGTAGGAGCCGGTCTTGCAGTCCGTCGCGTCGCCGTAGGCGCTGCCGTCGGGCAGGCACGTGTGGAAGCTGGTCTTGGATCCGGGCGTGCATTCCGGGATGTACGGCGTGCACGCGGTGGTCTGGCACTTGCCGTCGACGCAGAGCTGTTGGCCGGTGCACGCGGTCTTGAACGTTGACGCGCCGTCCGCGCTGCAGTGAATTTCGGCGGAGAAGCCGTCGCAGCCCAGGCTCGCGCCCGCGGTGCAGGTCGTCGGCGTGAGGCAGGCGCCGTCCTTGCACACGTCGCCGCTCGCGCAGGTATCTTTGAGCTTCCAGCCGCCGCTCACGCAGATCTTGCTGGTGGTCTCGTTGAAGCAGGCGACTTCGCCATCCTTGCAGCTGAACGGCGAGTCGAAGTCGACGGCGTCGTTGGTGCTGGCGTCGGGCAGGGTGACGATCCCGTCGCCTTTGCCGCCTACGGTGTCAGGCAAACCGGTGCCAGCAGTGGTGGCCGTGTTGCTGCAGGCGCAGGCGCATACGGCGAGGAGCAAGACGCGTTTCATGGACGACCTTCTGCGGCATCAGCCGGTTGGCCAAATCCTCGCAAGTTCAGGTCAGTACGACAAGTGCCGTTCGCAAAAACGCATGAACGCGGCGCCGACTTGTGGACATGCCACGCGTCGACGCCGCGTTCTGCGAAAGGGATCGTTACC
>CAINLT010000238.1 GCA_903850505.1 uncultured Myxococcales bacterium
CGAGCCGCCGAAGGTGGGGCGGGCACGTCGCGAAAAAGCGCCGTGGGACCGCATTGGTGGCGTGCGTCCAGCGTCGGCTGGGGGCACTTCGGCGGGGAGGGACTTTTTGCCGGGAGGGACCCGGCGTCAGCCGGAACTCCGTCCGGAGCGCACCCGAGGCCAATCAGCGCAGAATCTTCTCCACCAGCATGTTCGCCACCTCGACCATGATCAGCAAGATGATGATCCACTCCAGCAGCGTGCTCTTGCGGTTCTGGCTCAGTTCGCGCAGCAGGTCCAGATTCTCCTGCGCCATCTGGATGTCCTCGGCGATGCTTCGGTAGCGCGTCTGGATGTCAAATGTCCGCTTGAGCGCGCGGTCCAGCCGGTCCAGCTCCTGGTTCTCCCAGGTCTCGTCGGGCGAATCCAGGATATAGAGGCTGCCCACGATCGTGTGCTTCAGGTTCATCGACCGGGCGATGTAGCGCACGAGCTGGTCGCCCGTCAGGCCAATCCGCCCTTTCTTCTCCAGATTCAGCGACAGCACTTTGCTCTCCGCCAGCAGGTTCTGCGCCTGGGCGGCAAAGAAATCCAGCGCCACGGACTGCGCGACGTACGTCATCAGGATGCGCACGGTCTCCAGGTTGAGATCCGGCACGGTCACGGACGTGTGGCCCACTTTGGCCTGCCCGGTGTGCACCTCAACGTCCAGCACCTCGGACAGCCGCTCGCTCAGCGGATCCAGGCAAAACGGCTCAAGGAAGCCAAGGATCTTGCTCTGCTCCAGGCCGTCCAACTCGGCAAACGCGACGGCGCCATATTCAAACACAGAAAAATACCCTTGCGCGCCATAGGCATAGACCGCCTCCGCGCTGTCGCCAGCGAGCATGGGCGTTGCGAACGCCTTGCGAAATTCCCGCATCTGGATCTGTTTGGCGACTTGAAAAGCGAGAACTTGCGTCATGAAACAACCGCGCCGCAGTTGTGCCTGCGTATCTACACGCAAGGACTCTGGCGACCCTCGCGCAACCATGGCATGGTCCGCGGCCAGGAGAAACCATGCAGCGCATTGCGATTCAACGACCGGGCGGACGCGAGGAACTGCAACTCGAGACGGTGCCGGACCTGCAGCCAGGGCCCGGTGAAGTGCGCGTGGCTGTGGCAGCGATCGGCGTGAACTTCGCCGACATCGCGATCCGGCTGGGCCTCTACGAAAGCGCCAAGAAGTACGTCGGCTGGCCGATCACGCCGGGCTTCGAGACGGCGGGCGTCATCGATGCCGTGGGGCCAGGCGCTGACGCGCAGTTGGCCGCGCAGGGCCTGGCGCTGGGTGCGCAGGTCATCGCCGTGTCGCGCTTCTTTGGCTATGCCAGCCAGGTCGTTGTGCCTATGGCGCATCTGGTCCCGCTGCCGGCGGGCTGGTCGCTGGCGCAAGGCGCGGCGTTTCCGGTGGCGTGGCTGACGGCTTGGTACGGCCTGCATCACCTCGCCCACGCGCGGGCGGGTGAACGCGTGCTCGTGCACTCGGCTGCGGGCGGCGTCGGGCAGGCGCTCGTGCAGTTGGCGGTGGCGCAGGGTTGCCGCGTGCTGGGGACGGTGGGCAGCGCGGGCAAAGTGGCGTGCGTCGCGGCGTTGGGCGCGGAGAAGGTGGTCGTGCGCGCGCCCGGGCAGCTGTGGCCGGCGGTGGAAGCGTGGGCACCGGACGGAGTCGACATCATCCTCGACGCGAACGGGCTGGAGACGCTGGCCGACGACTACCGTCACCTCGCGGCGGCAGGTCGGCTTGTCGTTTATGGCCACGCGTCGATGCTGGATCGCGGCGGCGCGCGGACGCCGCTGTGGAAGCTGGCCTGGCGCTGGCTCCGCACGCCACGCTGGAATCCGCTGGACATGACGACGGCCAACAAGTCCGTCCTCGCTTTCAACCTCTCATTCCTGTTTGACCGCACGGACCTGCTGCAGGAGGCGATGGCGTTCCTGCTCGCGCGGGTCGCGTCGGGTCAGGCGAAGCCGCTGCCGGTGACCTTGGTCCCGCTGGCCCGCGTCGCGGACGCCCACTTGGCGCTGGAATCCGGGACGACAACGGGCAAGCTGGTCCTGGAGCCGTAACGCAGCGTCCCTACTTCTTTTGGTACGTCCCCATCACCACCGCTTCCGCGAGCACATGCCCGCGCATCGCCGCCAGCACTTCCGGCTTGGTCGGGTGCGCCAGCAGCGGCAGCTTGGTGTCCAGCGCGTACACTTTGAAGTAGTAGCGGTGACGCCCGATCGGCGGACACGGACCGCCCCACGCCTGCTTCTTCCAGTCGTTCACGCCAAACCGCGCGCCAGCCGGCAGCGCGTGACCCTCGGCGAGCCCATCCAGGTTGGGCGGCAGGTCGACGAGCACCTCGTGCACCCACGTCGTCTTCGGCGCGTTTGGATCCGGCGCATCAGGGTCGTCGACAATCAGCACAAGGGATTTGGCCGCCGCCGGCACGTCGTGCCACCGCAGCGCCGGCGCGAGGTCCTGGCCCTGACACGTGAACTGCCGCGGGATCTCGTCGCCGTCGCCAAAAGCCGGGGACTGCACTTGCATCTTGCCTCCTTGCACCGCCACGGCACTTGCCGCAAGCAGCGACGCGACGACCGCCAGGAGCGTTTTAACTGGACGATTCACGTGAAGCCCCGCTGGCGCATGCACTTCCCGCCGCTGCGACAGCACGTAAGGCCGCTGGCGCGTCGGCGCTACTCGACGCTGACCGTCGCCGCGAGAATCTTCACTTTGACCGGTACGCCCTCGCCCACCGTTCCGCCGGCTTCAATCGCGCTGAGCGTATCGCTGCCGGCGATGAGGTTGCCAAACACGCTGTATTTGCCGTCCAGCGAGGGCTGGGGCGCGAACGTGAGGAAGAACTGGCTGCCATCGGTGTCCGTTCCCGCGTTGGCCATGCTGAGCACGCCGCGCGCGTCATGCTTGGCAGTCGTGTTGACCTCCAGGGCGTACGCATAGCCGGGACCGCCGCTGCCACTGCCCAGCGGATCGCCGCCCTGTGCCATGAAGCCCAGGATGATCCGGTGGAATTTCAGCGTGTCGTAGAAGCCGAGCAGCGTGAGGTAAATAGTGCTTGTCACGTGCATCGGCGCGTCGGCAGGGCGAAATTTGAGCTTCAGTTCGCCTTTGTCCGTCGAGAGCAGCCAGTAGTAGCTGCGCCCCGGCGTGAACGCGACGAGCTTGGGCTTGGGCACCTTCGTCCGCCAGTTCTTGACCGAGGTGTCGATGGCGAGCGCGTCGACCTGCGCCTGGATCGCCGCGATCGCCGGATCAAGGCCGGGCGCAGCCACGTCGGACGCGGCATCGGCGAGATTGGCCACGTCAGCGACCGCAGTTTCGGCGGCGGCGAGCGTGTCGGTGCCAGACGCCACGTCGGTCGCAGCGGCTTGGCCACAGGCGGTCGCAAGGGTCACGGCAAGAAGCGCAAAAACGGGACGAAACTGCATGGCCAACCTGCGATGCCCGTCGGACGGACGCGCGCATGGTAGCGCAGCGCCGAGGCAAACGGCTACGGCCAGTTGCCCAGCCAAAGCTCCTTGTACGATCCGGGATACGGTTCGTCCTCCGGCGCCTTGCGGTAATGGTCCGCGATGAAGGTCTGCAATTCCGCAGGCTCCACGCACGACGCCTCGTAGACGTGGCCCCACGACACCAGCGCGATGGCGCTCGGCAGGCCCGGATACGGCGTCATGACCCAGCGGAACGGCCCCGTTGCGTCCGCGGGCTTGGCCAGCGCGACCGCGCGCAGCGCCTCAATCAGCGCCGGCGGCGCGCATGGGTGGTACAGGAACGCGATGCCGCCGTGCTCCAGGTTGTGCAGCCAGCGCTGTTCCGGCAAGAACTCGTATTCGCCCCAGACGCCCCAGACCGGCCGGTGCGTGCCGGAGCTCGGCGGCACATCGGCGTAGGTGATCGCATTTGGCAAATCCACGTGGTAGCCGGGCAGCAGCGCGGGCGACATGGTCGTGCCGGGCGCGCATGTGGGCGCCTGCCAGGCCACATCGGTGCAACTCCAGCTCAAGCCAACGACGTCGATGTTGGTCGCGCTTGTCGGCAACACGACGAAGCCGTCGCTCACGTCGCTGATGTCGCTCACGTCGCTGATGTCGCTCGCCACGTCGGCATCGAGCGCCGCATCCGGCGCAACGTCAGCCACTGCATCGGGGACATCCGCCGCGTCGGGCGCTGTGTCTGCGCTCGGCGTCGCGTCCGCGGCCGCGTCGGCAGCATCGGCATCGGCTGGGCTGACGTCAGTCGCAGTGTCGACAATGGCAACATCGGGCTTCGCCCCCGTGTCCGCGCCCGCGTCGATCAGCGCATCGGCCTTGGCGACATCCGCCGTGACGTCATTGGTTTCGACCTCGGGCCCCACGGGCTCGCACGCCGCCAGCGCCACCACCGCGCTGAGAACCAGCGTCCACCCCATCGTCATCTTCTGCATCGCCTGATCCCGACCGCGGACTGGCCGCGTGCACGTCCGCAGCGTACGTGTCAACGGGCGCGGCTGCAACGGCGGCTAGTGCTGGGGGCGCGCGCCCATCACTGCTTGGGCTGCTTGTCGGATTCCGCGCGCTTCACGTCGCTGTTCTTGTTCTGCTCGTCGATCTTCTGCTCGATGCGATCCAGCTTGTCGTCCATCTTTTCCAGCTTCTCCATTTCCAGGCCGCTGAACCAGGAAACCGCGATACCGAACGTCGTCAGCGTGAGGCCCTGCGAGACGTCGGCGGTGGACGTGTAGCCGTTCTGGGTGTCGCTGAACGTGGACTTGTAGCTCTCCACGATGTGCGTGAAGTCGACGAACGGCCGCAGCGCGAACGTCTTGCCGCGGAACTCGACGCCGATCGCGCCGCCGAACGACGGGCCGCTGCCGCTGAGCGTGCCGGACAGGCTGTTGCTGCTGGAGCCGCTGCCCAACTGCGAGAGACTCCAGTAGCCGCCCTTGGCGCTGGCCAGCACGGAGAAGCTCTTGGAAAATTCATAGGTCACGAGGACCGGCAGCGTCGCCTGAACGATCTGCACGAAGATGAACGGCGCGTAGCCGATCGTCGGGTCGATCGCGAGGTGCAACCCGCCGGTGTGGAGGAAGCGGTATTTGACGTCGGCCTCAAACGTCAGCGCGCCCAGCGACGCGCGGCCGCCGATCTCGACGTTGTCCGCGACGCCAAGGTGATAGTTCACTTCCGGCAAGACGTTGGGCACCACGAAAGCGCCCGACGTATTCGGCTGGACGACAGTCTGGCTCACGCCCTTGGAATCCGTCGTCTTCATCGTGATGTCGCCGGCGTCGTAGCGCGTCGCGGTCCAGCCCAGGCCCCATTCGCCGACGCCGGGCGAAAGCGTACGGGCGCTCCGCAGCGTGCCGCCGGTCAAACAGCCGCTCAGGCTGGCGACGAGGCCAAGCGCCGACACATACTTCAGGACACGATTCATCTTGATCATTGGAAGCTCCTTGCCGCGCAACCTAACACGTCGATTGCAGAATCGGCAAGGCGTGGGCGGGTTTTCCGCCCGGTGGCGCCCTTGACGAGCCATCAGCGCGCGGCCAAACTGGCCACGGTTGTCGGTACGTGCAGGCTGATGGGGCGTGCGCGCGCGGAAACCGGGGTGTTCCGTGGTTGGCAAAGGGTCTCGCCGCTTCCATCCGGCGATTCGGCAGTCCGGCGTCCGCGCCGTGCTGCTGCTGCTGCTCTGTCCCGCAATCCCGCCGCGCGCTCTTGCGCAGGGCGCCAGTGACGAGCCCGTGAGCATGCGCGGGCCCTACACCTGGACGCAAAAGCGCGGCCAGTTCGGCGCGGTCGTTCAGGGTGACCTCAAGATCCGGCTCCTGCCGGCCGCTGGCACCTTCACCTGCTTTGTCCAAGGCGAGGGCAAGCTGGAAGGCCAGCTCAAGGTCGGACCCAGCACAACGCGCATCGACGGCAACGTGACTTTGGCCGCGAGCAGCTGTTCCGGCACGTGGAATCCGGCGACCGGCGCGATGGCCGGCACCGCGCAACTGCACGTCAAGACCGTCGGCAAGACGACTGTCGACATCCACGCCCAAGGCGTCAGCCAGCACCACGACGAGCCGATTGATGCGGATTCGACCGACGCGCTGATTCTCTCCGGGACGCTCGCGCCCCAAGGTGGCACGGGCAAGGCGCGCTACGTCAAGGGCGGCGCTTTTGACTGGACCGTCGCGGCGGATGGCGGGTCGGCAGCAGCAACGCCACCGGTCGCGCCGCCGCCGCAAAGCCTGACGCAGAAGCTCAGTCAGGCGCTAGGGCAGGCCTTGACGCCGCCGCCGGGGACGCCGCCGCCGGTCGTGACGAAGCCGCATGGCGCGGCGTCACAGGCGGACCTCGACAAACTGACCGCGCAAAAACAGCAATACAAGGCCGATTTGGCCAAGGCGCTGGAAGACGAGAAGGCCCACAAGGAGTTCGTGAACGGCCTGGACGAGTCGGCGGGCAAAGGCGCGATAGACGGCCTGAA
>CAINLT010000239.1 GCA_903850505.1 uncultured Myxococcales bacterium
GCGAACGTGATCAGCTGCTTGGTCAGGTCGCGCGCGCGCCGCCCGGAAAGCGCAGCCTGCTCCAAGCAGGTCCTGACGTTGGGCGCCATCTCGCTATCGTCCAGGGCCAAAGCGACGTTGCCGAGGATGACTGTCAGCAAATTGTTGAAGTCATGGGCAATGCCGCCCGCCAGAAGGCCCACTGCCTCCAGCTTCTCGACGCGCGCCACGACCGCCTCGACCTGCTTGTGGCGCGTCGTGTCTTGCACAATGAGGACGCGCGTATGCGGCAGGCCATCCTCGGCGAGCCAAGAGTGGCTGACCTGGCCCCAAACCGTCTCGCCATCCGCGCGCTGGAAACGCCACTCAGCGGCATCGGTCGACGCCGGCATGGCCTTGGAGACAGCGGGCGGCGGATCCAGCTGCGCCTCCACGTGGCCCCGCATCTCAGGATCGACCAGCTCGATGAGCTGCCGTCCGACGAGGCCCTCCGCGGCGCAGCCCAGAAAGCCGCAAAAAGCCGCGTTGACTCGAACGATCCCACCCGCCGGAGTGGCCAGCGCCATGCCGACCGCGCTGCTGTCGAACAGTACCCGGAAGCGCTCTTCACTCGAACGAAAGGCCTTGTCCGCGCGGCGGCGATGGTCCAGACGCTCCATCAAGCCGGAAACCATGATGACGTTGCCGTCCGGCCCGAACGTGGGCACCAGCGACATCAGGACCTTGATCGGTGTGCCGTCCCGGTGGGTGCGCTGCGCCTCGAAACGAATGAAGCCGTCGCGCTTCAAGTCGGGATGGCCGTAGATGCGTGCCGCTGCTTCAGCGCGTTCCTTGGGATCGGCGTAGTGCTCTTGCGCGGTGATGCCAATCAACTCAGCTGGAGTGTCGTAGCCAAACAAGCGAGCGAAAGCGGTGTCGCAGGCGATGACCTTGCCGCTTACGTGGTCGATTTGGAACGAGCCGATGCCCAGCCCGTTCAAGGTGGCGGACAAGTCCGTCGCCCCGCCGGTCTTGGCGACCTCGTCCGGGGAAGCATTTGGTTTCATGAAGCACCACCAGAAGCACGCCTCATGGGCGCGCCATCGTCAAGCGGGCGAGGGGAGATGATGAAGCGTGTGAGCAAAAGCCGATTGCGTTTCGCCACTTGCCGCCGACTTCGCGCCTCCACCGCATCCTGAAACCTCTCGAATCGCACGTCCATTTTGCGCCGTCCGGCACAGCCGTCAAGCCGCGGCCAGCGTTATCCTCGAGAGGCGCTCCAGCGCGGATCCCGCTCCCTCAGGGAATCCACGCATTGCAGGGCACTTGACAGCAGACCAGCGCTGCGGCGCGGGCGGGTCAGTCCACTTGGCAGCGAGGGCGTCTCAGCCCATGGCCCCGCTGCCGGAGCTAGGTAGGAAGTGCATCAGGAACCACAACACGGCTCCGATCAACGTGATGTCGATCGCCAGACCGACGCCGACGCCGATACCGACACCCGTGCGGGGCGCGGGACGCTCGACGCGCACTGCACGCACTTTGGCCAGCGGCAAAAGGCAGTTCGTCGCCGCCGGCAGCGTCGTCGGCAACGTGGCCCCGTCGTTGGCCGTTGCGCACGTCGCATCGGTCGGGAGCCACAAGCCGAGGTACCCTTGCGCCAGGCCGACATAAAAGCCGTCGACCTCCCCGTCGCGGTCGTCCTCTGCCCGCCACTTGACGTGAACGTTCTCACCGCGGTCAGGTGGCGACGTCTGAACGTTCGTCGTCTGCCAGCTCCAGTGGTTCGGGTCCGTCAGGCCGCCGATGACAGCACCCGCGGCGGTGAAGCAGCCCGTGTGGGTCAGGCTCACGGCGACCAGCGTGACGTGGGCGACGACGCGGCACAGCGGACGCTTGTTGCGGTATCGGAACACGTGGGTCCCCTGATCGACGGCGGCGACGGCACGGCTGGCCCGTCGTGACACCGGTTGAAGTGTCGGCGACCTGAAGGCGCGAAGTGCGCAAGGCCTTTCGCGTCCGTCTACGTGCCCCATCTGGTGCGTCAATCTTCACTTCTGCCCGGGTGCATTCGAGGTCGCGCGCGCCACTGGATCGCGCCACCGACCCGGGCGAGGATGACGCGACGGCGCTGGCTCTGCCGACCGGGAGCGGCTCGAGCACCAAACAACCGCGCATAGGCACCGCGAGGGTGTCCGCCAGTTGAACTTCCCGTCCACATCCGGCTCCTCCACAGCCCTGCCCAGCCGCGCCTGACCCGGCACGGGCGCATTTGGCCACGCGGGCAACACCGGCGGCGGCGGCAGCGCCGGGCGAGCGACTACGCGATGTTGGCGGTGCGCAAGCCAGAGACGGACTTGGCGGCGACGTAGCCGCGGGCCGAGAATCCCAGCCAAGACGCTAAGAAATCCGGTCCGGATGCGAGGAATTGCCGGCTCGGCTCGCTGCGGCATGGTGTTTCGCGTCGGCCTGAATCGCCAGCCAGCCAACCGCAATCAGCACCGCGCCCGACGCCAGGAAGAGCCAGTCGAAAACCGACAGCCCGAGCCGCTCCACGACGTGATGCAGGCCCAGGATGTGGTGGTTGATCCCGCCTTCGATGAAGTTGAAGAGCCCCCAGCCGAGCGTCAGCGCGCCGACGAATGTCTTGTTGGACGACACCACATCGCGACGTTGGCCTGCGCGAAACAGAAAGATGACGCCGAGGACCGTCATGATCCAGGTGATGGTGTGAAAAATGCCGTCCCAAAACATGTTGATCTCAACATGGACGATGGTGTCTTTGGGGACAATCGCCGTGAGCATGTTGTGCAGTTGCAGGATCTGGTGAAACAAAATGCCATCGACAACACCGCCGAGACCGATGCCGAGGAGGGTGCCGGCGGTGACGAGAGGACGTTGGCTAGCGATCATGGTGGGCGCCTTGGGTGCAGTGTCTCCGCGCTGGCTGGGTGCCGCACGCAGCCGGTTGGTGAATTATGGTTTTCTTAAGAGGCTGCTCTGGGTTGGAGGTCATCGCAGCCGCGCCCCGCACTTCTTCACTCCCGCACGGATTCGCGTCCCGAGCGCGTTTGGCGTCCACCCTGTGTGAAGCGCGACGACGACGAGGAGAAGCAACGGAAACGGTGAGAGAACGGCAACAAGTCTTGACGGAAACTGCACGTCAAAAATCCCGGCGCGCACCGCGATCCCCGTCTCCGTGTGACAGAACGGGCAACCCATCGCGGTGGTCGCCCACAGCAGCGCGCCCAGAGGCAGCAACAGCATTGTCACTTGGCGTCGGGCCACGCGCGCCCTCACGTGGGCGAACCCATTCTGGCTGTGGCGCGACTGCGGCGCGTGGCCACGACCCACGCACATTCCGCGCCAAAGAGCAGGATCATCGCGGAGTAGTAAACCCACGCCAGGAGCACGGCGAGCGAGCCGGCAGCGCCGTACGCCGATGAGAGTCCGGTTTGGCCGATGTAGAGGCCGATGATTTGTTTGCCGACCGTGAAGAGTGCGGAAGTGAGGATCGCGGCGAACGTGACGTCGCGCCAGTGGATGTCGGCGTCGGGGAGAAACTTGAACATCGCCGCAAAAAGCGCGGAGATAATCACAAAGGAGAGCAAGCTGCTGCTGATTTGGCCGACGAAGGCGAGCGCCCCGAGGTGGGACTGCAGGAAATCGCCGGTCGCTGCAAGTATCGCGCTGAGCGCGAGCGACGCGAGGAGCAGGACCGCGACGCCCACCACAAGCCCAAAGGACAGGAGACGCTGGCGCAAAATTCGCGCGAAACCCACCGAACGCGGCGGCACTTTCCAGATGTGGTTGAGCGAATCCTGCAATTGCACGAACGCGCCGATCGCACCCAAGATGAGCGTCAGCCCGCCCAAAATCGTCGCCAGGATGCCGTGGTGCTGCGCGCCACTCGCGGCTTGCACAAAGCCAGTCACGCCTTTGGCAGCCTCTTCGCCCATCAGCCCCGCCAGCTGCTGCGTGACGTTTTGTTGCACTGTTTCTTGATTGAAGACCATGCCCGCGACAGCGAGCGCGATCACCAGGATCGGCGCGAGGGAGAATACGGCGTAGTACGAAATGCTCGCGGCGTGCATCGTCGCATCGTCCTCAACCCAGCTGATTCCGGCCTGCTTGAGGATAGAGCCAAAGTCCTTGAGCATTTGAATGGGGATTCTTGCCGCACGCCTCATGCACCATCCGCTTTGCCGGGAGAACTTCCAACGACTCTCAAGCTAAGTGCCGATGTTGTTGTGTCAACTTGGTCGCGCCGGAAAGATTGGAGCGCCTGAAACGACACGGCAATTCCGCGTCGGATTTCCTAAGTGTCCTGCTCGGACTATCTCATGGCCCCAGAAAGCCGTTGACTTCGTCTGGGAAAGCAGGTCGCAAGCTGACGATTTGAAACCCGACACATAGGGCGCATCGGAACTGCGATGGTGTCCGCCATTTGAGCTTCCCGTCCACAGCCGGCGCCTCCACCGCCTCGGTCCGGCAAGCCGCCCGCCGCCCAAGACTTGGAGGCAGGTCAAGGCGGGCGCGCTAGATGCAAGCGGCCAAACACATGCTCGCATCTGCACCTGAGCGCGCAATCCTAGCCCTACCGCGCGCGAAGGCCTGGAGCGATGCGCGACACGCACGCCTCCCTCCTGACGGCACATCGGCCATCAGGAGGTATTCGCACTTTCCCGACTTCTGCCGCGGACGCAGCAAGCCCGCGCCCGACGACGCCCCGCCCTACCGCGGCTTCACGCCAAAATCCGCCAGCCGCGCCGGCGTCTCTTTGTTCAGCCGCCGCACCAGCTTCTCCACCAGCGGCGTCGCGCGGCGAATCTGCTGGCCCAGCGCGTCCCGCCGCGTGGTCATCGCCGTCCGCCCGTCCATCTCCACGGTCGCCGCCGCCAGCCCCGTGCGGACCTGGGTGACGAGCTTCTTGAGCATCGGCAGGTCGGTCTCCGGCACCACCGGGATCAGGTGCGGCGCCAGGACGACCTTGCCCGCCGCGTCCTTGCCATCCGTACGGTCCGCTTCCACGCCGCGGATGCACGCGTCGAGCTCGTCTGCCGTGCTCGCCTTGCCGCCCACGGCATAGAAGAGCGAGCGCCCCGTCGTGCCGTACGCGTAAAAGACGTCCGCGTAATCCTGCACCGCGGCGACAATTCCGTCCGCGTGCAGCAGCAGCGCCGTCGCGTCTGCGCCCGCGTTCTTGCGACCGACAAGGGATTGGTCGGCAGCGGTACACGCGTCAGCAAAATCCGCGACGAGCGCGGTCAGCACGCTATAGGAGAGCGGACCTTTGAGAAACGCGTCCTGCTTCCACTTCTTGGCGCCCGCCAGCAGCTTATTCAGCCGCCCCGCCGCGCGCTTGGACGCCTGCAACGCGCCGTGCGGCAGCGACTTGCGCGGCGGGGGCGCGGTGCTGGGGACCGGCGCCGGCTGCGCGGGCGTGATGTCAGTGAAGGAAACTTGCGTTGAAGGATACATCGAATCAGGTGTCACGAGCGCCTCCATGGAACATGGGCGAGATTGCCCGAGTGAAGGGTGGCTCGGCTGTTTTTGTTGTCAAATTTTGGAATGGGCTGGGCAGGGAAATGGGAGCGGTGGAGGCGGATGGCCCCATTGCTGCGCCTATGCGTCACGGTCCCACAGCACCGCGCACGCTCAGGATTGCGTCGATTTGGACCGCGCCGCCGGGGCATGGGCATCGGCGCTCATTGGCATCAAGTTCGCGGCATCCCGAAACACCAGCGGCGCCTTGCCCGCTGCGTCCGTGCAGCTGTCGCCGTGGGCGATGAATACACTGGAGAACGTCTGGCTGGGGTGGACGGGATTCTGCCAATCCACCACGAGGGTCGCGACGACCCGCACGCGATCGCGGTCGTAACCCAATGCATCTTTAAACTTCTCCTCCTGACCAGCCGGCGCTGCCTCGCATGGCGTCGCCGCGAACGAGACGCGGCCGAGGTACTTGATGGCCTCGAACTGCGCATTCAGGTCGAGCACCCCCATGAAATCGAGGATCGCATTGTCGGCGACCGAACTGGGCATCCCTTGTAGCGTCTGAATACTCACGCCCGGATCGTTCACCGCATCGGGCACCACCGCTGCATCCTGATACGGCAACTTCGCATACGGCACTGGCTCATTGGTCGCTTGGTTGAAGTCGATGCTGATCTGGTTCTGAGCGTCCAGACTCCACCGCGTGTACGCCGAATGCCCGTGCCGCCGCCACGTACGGCCGCCGTCGGGCGAGTAGAGCAAGCCAACGTTGCTGGAGGCGTAGGTGCCGCCGTTGCGCGGGTCGATGGCGAGGGCGGTGACCGATGGGGCGACGCAGGCGGAGAGGTCCACTGTCGCCGGAAGGCCTTGAGCGTCGATGGTCCCGCCCGTGCACTTGGAATTGGATGGGTCGGCGACGAAGCGTTCGTGGCCTCCGTCGCCCGGCGGTTTATTGGCATGGCAAAGAGGATAGATTTTGAGGTCTGCCGCGCATCCGACCTGAATTCCCGCATGGGCGACATCGCAGGTCTTGCCGGGCTGGTTGCCTGACAGGTGGCCAACTGCCGCGTAACGCCAGCCTTCAGGGTTGCTTTGCGGATCGTCCGAGCCCGGAAATCCAGCGGCATCCACCCAGTACGCTGCGCTCGCAGTCGCCTCCGCGGTGGACGTCCGATAGATCGCCTGCATTACCTGAAGCCCTACGTCGCCGGTCCACGCGATGTTGCGGGGAATCTTTTCAGCAATGCCTGCAGCATCGGAATCATCGGCCGCATTACCTCGCCATGTGACGAGGTGACCCGGACGACCGCCGTCGACGGCAACCAAATGGGCGGCGCGGTTCTGGGTGAGCGAGCAGCTCGTCGAGATTGGATACCACTGCTGCCCTGCATCCGGCGAGACGTAGAGCGCGTTGTCGCCGGCGCGATAGGTGAGCCCCGGCGCGCAGTAGTTCTTCTCCTGCTCCGACGCGCCCGCTGGCGCGGTGCACGGCGCGCGCATCCCGGTCGCCTTCAGCGCCGGAAGCCAACCGAGCAGCGAATCCGGCCACCCGCCCGTCACTACATCAGTTGTGTGCAAGTTTGGATTGTCCATGACAGCGGGTGGCCCACTGAGAATCACACCCATCGGCGAAGTGCCAAATGGCGTTGGACTTGACGCATCCCCGCAGCTGCCGAAGTCGGCCGACGTGTAGCCGCCGCAGAAGGCGTTCGAGAACCCTGGGCCACCGCCACTATTCTCCCAGAAGTCGCCGGGCTGCACCGGGTTGTTCTCGATGCAAGCCCCCGGCATCGGCAGACACGTCCATTGGTTGTGCTCAAAGTAGCCACACTGTTCCGTCGGCTCGCCACACGTGAACGACGAGATCGACGCGGAA
>CAINLT010000240.1 GCA_903850505.1 uncultured Myxococcales bacterium
AGACCAACGGCAACAGCGCGAGCTTGAAGCTCAGCATTGCCGCGATGTTGCGCGCCGGCATCGCCTACCGCGTCACGCCGCGCGTCCGCGTGGAATTGGACGGCGTCTGGGAACAGTGGTCCGCACTCAAGGAAGTCCGCATCGCCACGCACGACATCAACGTCACCAGCGGCGTCAGCCTCGGTGGCACGCCGTTGCCGGACATCGTCTTTCCGCACAACTTCCAGGATACCTACAGCGTGCGGCTCGGCACCGACGTGACCATCGTGGAAGACCGCTTCGCGATGCGCGCGGGCTATGCGTTCGAGACCACCGCGGCGCCCACGGCGTACGTCAGCGTCGATTTTCCCAACTGGCAGCGCCACATCGCGTCGATCGGCGCGAGCTTGCGCATGTGGGGCGCATGGCTGGACGTCGCGTATGCCCACCATTTCGTGCAGACGCAAAACGTCACGGACAGTCAGGTCATGAGCCAGGTCTCGCCGAAGCTGGGAACGATGCCCGCGTCGGTGCCGTCCGTGGTCGGCAACGGCACGTATGAAGCCGCGCTGGACGTGTTCTCGCTGTCGATCCGGATTCCGTTCGGCGAACTGCATCCGACTTTCTAGCGGTCAAACCTTCGACAGCTCAAGCCAGCGCGTGTGGACCGCGGCGTCCGGCGCATCGGCGCGGCGATAGGTGTGCGCGCCAAACGCGTCCCGCTGCGCCTGAATCAGCGCCGCAGGCCCCTGGACGGACGTCAGCCCTTGGAAATACGTCAGGCTCGCCGCCATCGCGGGCACGGCAATCCCCGCCTCGATCGCGCGCGCCACGACCTTGCGCCATGCCGGCAGCGCCGCTTGCAGCTCAGCCTGAAAACCCGGATCCAGCGGCAACGCGGCGAGGTCGGGCTGATCGCGCAGCGCCTGCCACACCCGATCGAGCCACGCCGCGCGGATGATGCACCCCGCTTTCCAGATGCGCGCCACAGCCGCGAGGTCGGTCTCAAAACCGTGGGCCTTGCTCGCCGCCTGCAGGAGCATGAAGCCCTGCGTCCAGCCCATCAGGCGGCTCGCGAACAGCGCGTCGGCCAGTTCGGCGGTCGTCACGTCGCGCAGCAGCACGTCCGCTGGCGCGTATTGCGCGTGCACCTGTGCGCGCACGGGCTTCTGCGCTGACAGCGCGCGGGCTTCAACCGCCGCGGTAATCGTCGGAATCGGCACGCCGAGGTTCAGCGCCGCTTCCACCGTCCATTTGCCCGTGCCCTTGGAACCCGCCACGTCCAGCACGCTGCTCACCAGCGCGCCGTGGCCCCGCGGATCGGCGGCATCCACGATCTGGCTCGTCAGCTCCAGCAGGTAGGACGCCAGCGGCCCGCGATTCCACGCGGCGAACACGTCCGCCTGCTGCGACGGCGTCAGGCCCAGACCGTCGCGCAGCAGCAGCCAGGTCTCCGCGATGAGCTGCATGTCGCCGTACTCGATGCCATTGTGCACCGTCTTGACGAAGTGGCCTGCCCCGCCCTTGCCACACCATGCGACGCACGGTCCGCTGTCGGAGACAGCTGCGGCGGGTTCGAGCACGGGCTGCAGGCGCAACCACGCCTCGCGATCGCCGCCGGGCATCATCGCGGGGCCGAGCAGCGCGCCTTCCTCGCCGCCGGAGACGCCCATGCCGACGAAGTGGAAGCCCTGCGCGCGGCACCACGCGTCGCGGCGCTCCGTGTCGGTGTAGAGGCTGTTGCCGCCGTCAACGACGATGTCCGCCGGCTCCAGATGTGGCGCAAGCGCCTTGAGCACAGCGTCGACGGCCGCGCCCGCCGTCACCATCACGACGATCCGCCGCGGCGTCTGCAGGCTGGCGACAAACGCGCCGTAGTCGCTGGTGATGGCGAAGCGCGCGTCGCCCCATTGCTTCTCGAACGCCGCGGCGCCTTCCGGCTCCCAGTTGTAGCCGGCGACCCGCAAGCCGCGGCTGTGGAAGTTGCGGGCCAAAGCGGCGCCCATGACGCCCAGGCCGATGACGCCAATGTCGCAGGTCATGTCACTCTCCAGAAGTCAGCGCGGTCATCGCCGCGGCCACGATGCCCGTCGCGGCCGGCCCGTCGAGCAGCACGAACGCGCGCGGATGCTCAAGCAGGCGCGCGAGCGGCAGCGCCTGATCCCCGCGCGTCGCCCGCGCGAGCACGTCCGCCTTGCCCTTGCCGCGCGCCAGCACAATCAGCGTCTCCGCCTGTTTCAGCGTGCGCAGCGTCAGGGAAATCCGCGCCGCGGGCGGCTTGGGACTGTCGTGGACCGCCAGCACGCTGTCTTCAACGTCCAACGCCGGATGCCCCGGGAACAGCGACGCGACGTGGCCGTCTTCGCCCACGCCGACAAGCGCGATGTCCAGCCCGCCGTCAAACTGCTCGTGGAACGCGCGGCCAAAGCGCAGCAGCTCCACCTTGGCGTCGCCGGACAGGCTCATCGGCAGCACGTTCTCAACCGGCATCGCGACCTTGGACAGCCACTCCGCATACGCCGTCCGCAGGTTGCTCTCCGGGTCAAACGGCTGCCAGTCGCCCGGGTGCTGGCCGACCTTCTCGAGCACGCGTTCGTCCGTCCACGTGATCAGCAGCTGGCCGTAGGCCGTTGCCGGGAGCAGCGCCGCAAGCTCGCTGTACACGCAAGCCGGCGTCGTCCCGCCCGCCAGACCCAGCCGGCACCGGCCTTTTTGCGCGATGGTCTTCAGGATCGCGTCGGCGACCATCTGCGCCGCTTGTTTGGCAAAATCGCCCAGCACGTGGACATGCGGCTGGCGCGGACCGTTCGGGTGAAGCTGGATCATGGTCTCCTCGTCGCTGCCCGTGGCAGCCTGTGGCTGAAGTTGGTTACGCACCGGTGCCCCAAACGCCTTCGCAGCCGTGGAACAGTTCGTCGGCCAGCTCCGGGCCGCTGGAACCGCTCGGATAGGTCACGGGCGGCGGCGCGCCTTTCGCGGTCCAACCGGCTCGAATGGAATCGGCAAAGCGCCAGGCGGCCTCCGCTTCATCGCCGCGGATGAAGAGCGTCGCCTGCCCGGCGACCGCGTCCAACAGCAGGCGCTGGTAGGGATCGGGCGAGTCGCCGGGGAACAAATCCTTGTAGTCAAAGCCCAGCGTCGCCTGCCGCATGATGTGGCCGAGCCCCGGCTGCTTGACCATGAACGAGAGGCGGATGCCTTCGTCCGGCTGGATGCGAAACACCAGCGAGTTCGGTCGCAGGCGGCACACGTCGGCCAACGCCGGCCCGGAAAACAGGTCCGCGGGCGGTACGCGAAACCGCACGACGATCTCGCTGTATCGCTTGTGCAGCCGTTTCCCGGTGCGCAGGAAGAACGGCACGCCGGCCCAGCGCCAATTGTGGATGCGCGCCCGGATCGCGACGTAGGATTCCGTCTCTGAATCGCCCGCGACGCCGTCCTCCGCCAGATAGCCCGTTTCGCCGCCCGCCGCGACGTACTGCCCGCGCACGACGTTGCGCCATACGTCCTGCGGGTCCTCAAACGACTCCAATGACTTCAGAACCTTCACTTTTTCCGTCCGCACGGACTCGGCGTCCAGCGAAGTCGGCGGCTCCATCGCAACGAGGCACAGGAGCTGCATCAGGTGATTTTGCACCATGTCCCGGAGCGCACCGGCGCTGTCGTAGTACTTGCCGCGACCGGACTCCATGCCCAGCGTCTCGCAGACGCTGATCTCGACCGACTCGACGTGCTGGCTCGACCAAATCGGCTCAAAAATCGCGTTCTCAAAGCGGAACGCCAGGATGTTCTGGACGGTCTCTTTGCCCAGGTAGTGGTCGATTCGGTAAATCTGCTCCTCGCGCAGATGCCGGCGCAGCGTCAGGTTCAGCCACTGCGCAGTCGCCAAGTCCGTGCCAAAAGGCTTCTCAATGACGACGCGCCGCCAGCTCTCGATGCGCAGCGGATCGTCCTTGAGCATCCCCGCGTTAGCCAGCGATTCGATCGTCCCGGCAAAAAGCGAAGGCCGCAGCGCGAGGTGAAACAGCCGGCCCACGACGTGCTTCATCGGCCCGGCGAGCTCGTCGAGGTGACGCCGCAGGTGGGCGAACGCCGTCGCCGAACCGTCGCCAATCGCGTGGTAGTGGACGTTGGGCGCCAGCTCCTGCCAGATGTGCGCCTGCGAGGCGGCGATCTTGGGCTGCAGTTCCTCGCGCCAGGCCTCGCTGGACAGCGGCCGGAGATCCACGCCGATGACCTGGACCGGCGCGTTGAACGCCCGGCGGCAGGCAGCGTCGACGATCGCGGGGATCAACTTGCGGCCCGTCAGGTCGCCAGAAGCGCCAAAAATCACAATCTGCGTAGGAACTTGCACGGAAGCCGGCGGAGACAGCATGGATCCTCCCAGCGCGCGAGGCTACTACGGAATCGTCAGCGGGACGATGCGAAATCCCAAACCGTCCAGCGTTTGCGGCGGCAGCGGGTCGAGCGCCAGATCGAGCAGCGAATCGAGCAACTCGTCGACCGCGTCGGCGTCGTCCAGCTCCAGCCGCAGCGACTGCCAACCCGCCGCCAGCAAGCCCGCGCCGAGCGGCACCGGCACCGGCAAGGCCGTCAGGGGCGGCTCCAGATAGCCCGCCGCTGCCGATTGGGTCAGTGAAACGGCTTGGCCCACCGCGTGCAGGCGGCCAGCCGCCAGTTGCCAGATCAGCCCACCGCCCGCCGGAACCAGCGCCTGGCAGCTCGGGACGTTGCGCTGGCGCTTGCGCACACATGTCATCCCATGAAAGGCGTCCATGAGCGCAAACACGTCGTCTTCTTCATGTGTTGCACCGACTGGCTGCGGCGACACGCCATTGTGGATCGCCTGAGCCTCGGCCAGCAAAGTCGCGTCGATGGCGTCCGACCACGCGACCGCGCCGCTCAGGACCCGCCACAGCCGCTTCTGGGTCAATTGCCGCGCCAGCCAGCGCGCCGCCAGGGTCTGTCGCGCGACCCAAGGCACCGTCAGGCAACCGCTTTCGCCGTCCAGTTGCTCATCGGCCGCCGCGACGTCCAGAAGTGCGTTGTCGGCGTCCACCGCGATCATGGCGGCCAGCGCGTCGACCAGCCACACCGGCGGCTGCCCGGCCAGCTGCGGCCGCGCCGCAGTCAACAGCAGATGCGGCAAGAGGAAACGATCGATGACCGCGTTGGCGGAAAGCGCCGGATCGGCGATCTCCAGGAGCGCCGCATCGATCAGCTTCGCGTCCAGCCGCCCCGAATCGAGCAAATGCTGCAGCGATCCTGCCTTTTTCAGCCAGTCAGCCGGCTTGGCCGCGGCCAAAAAACGCTGTGGCGAAGCGCCTTGGCTCTTGAGCAACTGAAAGAGCGCGTCGAGCGACTCGGCCAGAAGCGGCAGCCCGTTGGCGGAAAATTCCTGCTGCAAACAGCGATCCCGAAGCGTTGCGTCCATCGATCCTCAGCGTCGGCGGGTTGCCAACTTCCTGCCGCAGCATAGCCTGTAGCGGACAATACTTGCCATGCGCCAAAAAAAACGGCATGCCGCGCCCCGGGAAGTTGAAGTGCTTGCCCAGCCATCTTGCCAGGAGACAGTACCATGCAGTTCGAACTCGACGTCATTGCCAAACGCCTACAGCTGCCTACTCCCCGTGGCAACTCCCCCGCCGTGGAACCGCTCCGTGCCGGCTACGACGATGAATGGGAGGACGACGATGAATTTGAAGAAGACGACGACTTTGACGACGACGCCGATGACGGCGACGACGACTTTGACGAAGACGAGGAAGAGGAAGAGGACGAAGAAGTTGAGCGCGAGCTGAACTTTGACGAAGACGACTACCCCGTCGCGGACGAGGAAGAAGAAGAAGAAGCCGAGGTCGATCCTGAGAAGGAACTGGACGAAGGCGAAGCCGTGCCGCGCAAGACGCCCGCGGACCTCGAGGACGACGATTTGGACCTCGACGAGGTCGAGGGCGAGGTCGAGCCTGGCGAAGACACGGAAGAAGCGAAGTGGTGGGATTGAGTCGCGAATCGTCGCCGCTCACCGCTCGCGTTCGTCCCCGTCCGTTCGTGTCAACTGGGCAAATTGACGCGGCGCGCGCGCTGGATCCCTAGACAAAACTGGGGCCATCGGCTACAAGCCGCGCCGCCGCGGGGTGCCACCTCGTGGAACCGCTCGACAAATTGTTTTGTGTTACGTTCGCCCGGTCGAACAGTTCGCCTCGCGCGAACACGGCCGAGCCTGCTCACCGGCGCCCAGCGGCGCAACAGTGCGCAGTGCCCCGAAGCAGTGCGCAGTGTCTTAAACCAGTGCGCAGTGTCTTAAACCAGTGCGCAGCGTCTCAAACCAGTGCCTAGCGCCTCGCGCATCGTCCTCCTGGAGTCCTGACCGCCCATGAAGTTCCGCTTGCCAGCCTTCGCGACCGTCACCCAGCCGAACCAGGCCGGGTCGCTCGCGCTTCTGCGCACGGGTTCAGCATCGGCGTCCACGCACCATCAGGACGGCCAAATGGGCGACTCCCGTCACGGCGACGGTCATCAGGCGCCGCAGCGGACGTTCTGGCGGGTTGCGCGCGGCCTGCTCGCGACGACCCGGCCTTCCGTCGTTGGTCTCGTGTTCTTCACGGGTCTGCCGGCGCTGGCGATCGACGATGTGGCGTGGCCGAGCCTGGCCCGCGGCGCGGCGATTATCGCGGGCATCGCGCTGTGCGCCGCGGCGAGTTCGGTGTTCAACGCTTGGCTGGAACGCGAATCCGACAAGAACATGGAACGCACGCGCACCCGGCCGCTGCCGACCGGTCTGGTGCTTCCGGGTGAAGCGCTGGCTTTTGCCATCCTGCTGTCGCTTGGCGGCGTCGGGCTGCTGGGCTGGCAGGCGACCAACGGCGTCGAACAAGCCGCGCGTGTCGGCGGAATGCTCGCGGGCGCCGCCACCATCGCCTTTTACGTCGTCGTCTACACGATTTGGCTCAAGCCGCGCACGCCGCTCAACATCGTCATCGGTGGCGCCGCTGGTGCCGCTCCGCCGATCATCGTCGACGCCGCGCTGCACGGCTCCGTTGGCCTGATGAGCGTCACGCTCTTCACCATCGTCTTCTTGTGGACGCCGCCGCACTTCTGGGCCATCTCCTTGGTCCGCAAGGCGGATTACCAGAACGCCGGCTTCCCGATGCTGCCCATCACGCACGGCAACGAGGCCACGTACGCCCGCATGGTTCTGTACGCGCTGGCCATCGTGCCGTTTGCCACCCTGCCCGCGCTGACGCGTCACCTCTCGGTCGGCTACGGCCTGTTCGCGATGGTCACGAGCCTGTGGTTCCTGTGGAGCTGCGTCACGCTGCTTCGGGGCAAGACCGACAAGCTCGCCCGCAAGACTTTTTTCGCCTCGCTCTTGTACCTCCATGCTGTTTTCACGGCGATGATTGTCGACCTGATGATTCATCGCCCCATCGCTTGAGTTGCCACAGAAGGAACGCCTCTGATGTCCAACGCTCTACGCACGCTCTCCAAACGCCTGCCTTCGCTCGCTTCAACCGCTATGCTCCTGCTTCTTGCAGGACTGGCGACGGCTTGCGACGAAGCGCATCCGCGCGACGCCTACGCCCATCCCGCTGCTGACGCCAGCGAGATCAGCGCCTGGTTCTACAATATGTACATGGTGTTGGACACGATCATCTTCGTCGGCGTCCTCGCGGCGTTCTTCATCGCGCTCATCAAGTACCGCAAGAAGCCGGGCGACAACACGCTGCCCGAACAGAGCTTTGGCGACCCGCGTCTGGAAATCGCCTGGACCATCGTCCCGACGCTGGTGGTGCTCGGCATCACGGTGCCGACGCTCGGCGGCTTGTTCGAGCTGGCGAAGCGCCCGGACCAGAACCAGAAGATCATCGACATCGAAGTCACCGGCAAGCAGTGGTGGTGGGAGCTGGACTACAAGAAAGAACACATCAACACCGGCAACGAAATGCACGTGGAAGTGGGCACGCAGGTCATGCTGCACCTGACGTCCGCGGACGTGATTCACGCCTGGTGGGTGCCGCGTCTTTCCGGCAAGCGCGACGCCACGCCGGGTCGCAGCTACCCGCTGAACTTCCGCCCGAAGGAAGTCGGCAGCTTTGACGGCCAGTGCGCGGAGTTGTGCGGCGCGAGCCACGCGCTCATGGGCATCCGCATCATCGTTCACCCGAAGGACGGTCCGGACAGCTACGAAAACTGGGTCAAGCACACCCAGGAAATCGCTGCCAAGCCGACGACGCCCGCGGCGGAAGCCGGCCAGAAAGTCTTCATGGGCAAGGGCTGCGTGGCCTGCCACTCGATTTCAGGCGTCTCTGAACTGGCCGTGGGCGCTCGCTCGCGCACGTCTGGCCCCAACCTGACGCACGTGGGCAGCCGCGACTACATCGCCGCGCACACGCTCAAGAACACGCCGGAGAACATCGCCACGTGGGTCAAGAACCCGCAGGCGGTCAAGCCCGGCGCGCTGATGACGAACCTGGGCCTGACGGACCAGGAAGCCAAGGACGTCGCGGCGTTCCTGACGAGTCTCAAGTAGTTGCAAGGCCAAAGGCCAAGCAACGCAATACGAACCTTTCGGACCCTTTAGCAAGAATCGCCCCGGAGCAATCACATGGCATCCATCGCGGATTTCGCAGCGGCGCAGAAGCCCATCTACCACCAGGAACGCCCGAGCAAGACGGGCCTGATGGACTGGCTTACGACCGTGGATCACAAGAAGATCGGCATCCTGTACGGCGGCGCCGGCCTGTTCTGGCTGCTGATCGGCGGCCTGGAAGCGCTGTTGTTCCGCATCCAGCTCGCCAAGCCGGATCAGCACATCTTCATCGGCGACACCTACAACGGCCTCGTGACGATGCACGCCACCACGATGGTGTTCCTCGCCGTCATGCCGATGATCGCCGGCTTCTCCAACTACTTTGTGCCGCTGATGATCGGCGCGCGCGACGTCGCCTTCCCGCGCATGAACGCCTTCTCCTGGTGGACGTTCTTTGCCGGCTCGCTGACCATCAACGCGTCCCTGCTCTTCTGCGGCGCGTTTCCCGCTGCGGGCTGGACCGGCTACGCGCCGCTCACGACCAAAGAATTCTCCGGCATGCCGATCGACTTCTGGTGGGCCGGCCTGACGCTCCTCGCCGTCTCGTCGATGGTCGCCGGCGTCAACTTCGTCGTCACGATCCTCAACCTGCGCGCGCCGGGCATGACGCTGATGCGCGTCCCCGTGCTGACGTGGATGATGCTCGTCATCCAGTTCCTGCTCGCCTTCTCGTTCCCGCCGGTCGCCGTGGGCCTGATCCTGCTGGCGTTTGACCGCACGTTTGGCACCGTCTTCTACAGCACGGGCATGGGCGGCGATCCGCACCTGTGGCAGCACCTGTTCTGGCTGTTTGGTCACCCGGAAGTGTACGTGCTGATCCTGCCGTCGATGGGCATCGTCTCGGAGATCCTCCCGGTCTTCACGCGTCGCCCGCTGTTCGGCCACCACGCGGTCATCTTCTCCGGCGTCTTCATCGGCTTCGTCGGCTTTGGCGTGTGGGGCCACCACATGTTCACCGCCGGCATGGGTCCCATCGCGGACGCTGCGTTTGCCTCAACGACCGCGATTGTCGCCATCCCGACCGGCGTGAAGATCTTCAATTGGATCGGCACGATGTACAACTCGAAGATGACGTTCCCGACGGCCATGCTGTTCGCGATCTCGTTCATCCCGATGTTCACGCTCGGCGGTCTGTCCGGCATGATGCACGCGAGCCCGCCGCTGGATCTCCAGCAGCACGACACGTACTTCGTCGTCGCGCACTTCCACTACGTCCTGGTCGGCGGCGCGCTGCAGGGTCTCTTCGCGGGCTTCTACTTCTACATGCCGAAAATCAGCGGCAAGATGCTCAACGAGACGCTCGGCAAGATCCACTTCTGGGTCTTCCTCATCGGCTTCAACGTCACGTTCTTCCCGATGCACATGCTCGGCAACCACGGCATGCCGCGCCGCATTTACACGTATCCGGCTGATGCGGGTTGGAACACGGAGAACCTGCTTGCCACCGGCGGCGTGTTCCTGATGGCGGGCGCCACCCTGCTCTTCGTCTACAACCTCATCACGAGCTTGAAGAACGGCAAGGACGCGGGCTCGGACCCGTGGGACGCCAACACGCTCGAGTGGATGACCTCGTCGCCGCCGCCCGTGCACAATTTCGATTTCACGCCGGTCGTGCTCAGCGAGCGCCCGTTGTGGGACCACAAGTACACGCCCGGCATGGAAATTCCGGTGCCCGAGCAGGCTGAAGAAATTCACATGCCGTCGCCGTCCTGGAAGCCGATGTGGGTGTCCGCCTCTGCGGGCCTCATCATCGTCGGCCTCCTGACGTTCAGTGGCATCGCCGGCATCCCCGGCTGGCCGCTCTGCATTGTCGGCGCGCTCGGCGTCATCTTCAGCGTCTACGCTTGGGTGACTGAACCCGTCTAAATCTTTCGCGTCTTTACCTGATCGCACGAGAGGCACGCATGTCCGCCCACGCAGATACTTTGACCCACGATTCGCACGAGGCCCACGGCCACGGCGCGCTGTCGGAGAACAACTTCCTCGGCCTGCCCAACATCAAGCTGGCGATGTGGGCGTTCCTCGGCTCCGAGTGCATGTTCTTCGGCTCGCTGATCGGCACGTACTTCTTCTACCACGGCAACAGCCTGTCCGGCCCGCTGCCCAAGGACGTCTTCTCCATCGGCATCACGTCGATCTCGACGTTCCTGCTGCTGATGTCGTCGGTCACCATGGCCCTGGGCGTCGACGCGATGCGCCAGCAGAAGCCGATGAAGGCGCGCACGTTCATCCTCCTCACCGCCGCCTTGGGCGCGTGCTTCGTCGGCTTCCAGGTCGTCGAATTCCACGAGTTCTACACCGAGAAGCACCTCGTCTTCGCCGGTCCCAACGCGTCGCTCTTCGGCTCCACGTTCTACACGATGACCGGCTTCCACGGCACGCACGTCACCGTCGGCGTGATTTGGCTGCTGATCATGTCCGTGCTCATCACCAAAAAGAAGCTCGTGCCCGGCAAGGAAGCCGTCAACGTTGAGGTCATGGGCCTCTACTGGCACTTCGTCGACATCGTCTGGATCGTCATCTTCACGTTCGTTTACCTTCTGGAGTTCCTCAAATGAGCCACGGGCACGATTCGCACGAGCTGCCACACTCGCATCAGAAGCAATACATCATTCTCGGCGTTGTCCTGTCGATCGTGACGTTCATTGAGCTCGGCATTCCGCTTATCAAAGGCGTGCCGGAGCTGTGGACGGCGGCCAAGGAAGTCTGGGCGCCGCTGCTCGTGGTCCTGTCGATCTTCAAGTTCGGCGCGGTCGTGGGCGACTTCATGCACCTGCGGACGGACTTGACGCTGTACAAGATCCTGTTCGTGTCGCCGCTTTTCCTGGCGATGTTCAGCTTCTTCGCCATCGGCTCGCTGTCGATTGTGCACTTTCATCCGTTCGGCAAGGGCTATGCGATTACCGCGCAGGACCTCGCGGACGGCTACGTGCCGCCGGCGACGGGCGCAACGGCTGAACCGCCGCTTGCCGACGACAAGTTTGAAGCGGCGTTTGCGGATGCGCAGAAGACCAGCTTCGCCAAGGGCAAAGAGACCTTCACCGCGAGCTGCGCCAGCTGCCACCGCGCGGACGGCGGCGGCATGCCCGGCTTGGGCGTAAACCTGTCGGATGATTGCTACAAGCACGGCGGCAAGATCGCGGCGCTCTACACGACAATCGCCAAGGGTGTCAGCGGCACGGCGATGCCGGCTTGGCAGAACAGCATGGACTCTGAGAAGATGCGCCAGGTCGCCTACTACGTCCGCAGCCTGAAGGGCACGAACGTTGCCGGCGGCAAAGAATGCGAAGGCCCCAAGGAATAGCGCCTCGCATTCTGGTCCGCAGCGATTTGACCCAGCAGGAACTCGACATGGTTTGGCAAGCGCGCACCCGGAACGTCCAGCCTTTGCTGGCGGCGCTGTGTGCGCTGTTTGTTCCTTCGCTGGCGTTTGGCCACCCTTCCGGGCTGCCCGCGCTGCGCGAACGCGCCGACTTCGTGTTGGACAACGCCCACAGCTGGGTCATCTGGGAAGTCCACGAGAGCCTCGTCATCGGCACGATCCTCGCTGTCGCGCTCTACACGTGGGCCATCGGTCCGGGTCGCCGCAAGTACGGCTGGAGCGACACGCCGGCGAGTCCCAAGCAGCGCGGCCTCTTCTACGGCACGATGCTGATGATGTACCTGACCCTGGACGGTCCGCTGCATCACCTCGCCGACGAACTGCTGTTCTCCGCGCACATGGCGCAGCACATGATCTTGCAGCTCATCTGGGCGCCGCTTGTCGTCATTTCCGTGCCCGTGTGGCTCTGGGAGGCGATGCTTCGCCCGCGGCCGATCCACGCGGCGGCGCGTTTCTTCTCGCGGCCGATGACTGCGTTCGTGACGTACAACGGCATCGTGTTCGGTTGGCACGTTCCGCAGATGTACAACCTCGCGCTGACGCAACACAACTTTCACATCGTCCAGCATCTGATGTTCATGTCGTCGGCGGTGCTGATGTGGTGGGTCATGATTGCGCCGGTCGCGGAATTCCGCGCGACGTACCAGAAGCGCATGGTCTTCATCCTGGCGAACATGCTGGCGATGAAGGTGCTGGGGCTCATCATCAGCCTGTCGGATGAAGTGCTGTACACGTTCTATCTGTCCCAGCCGCGCGCCTGGGGCCTGGACGCGCTGGGCGACCAGCAGCTCGGCGGCATGTTGATGTGGCTGCCAGGCGGCGCGCTGCTGTGGGCGGGCTTGGGTCGCGTGTGGTGGCAATGGGTGCGCTCGGGCACGCCGGCAAAGGGGACGACGGGCATTGCGTCCATCGACAACGCGCGCGCCGCGCGTCTCAAGCTGGCGGAGGCGACGCCGCCGGCCCCGTAAGGAATTGGAATGAAGCGTACGTACCTGGCAGTGTGGGCGATCGCGTCGGCGACTGCATGCGGGAAGGACGCTGCGAAGGCAGAGCCCGCTCCGGCGGTTGCGCCACCTGTTGCTGCGCCTGTCGCACCAGCCCCTGTAGCGCCCTTGCCGGTCGCAGCCTCGCCCGCCGCCGCCCTGCCCGCAGCCGCGACGGCGAGCCAGGCGGTTGAACTCACCGCGACGGGCGAGCACTACGCCGTGAAATGGCAGTTTGCGCCGCCCAAGGTCGGAGAGCTGTTCGCGGTCGACCTGACGCTGACCGATCTCGCTGGCAAGCCGCTCGCCAGCCCGACGCTCAAGATCGACGCGACGATGCCCGCGCACGGCCATGGGATGATGACCGATCCCGAACTGAAACAGACTGGCCCGACCCGCTGGCACGCCGAAGGCCTGAAGCTGCACATGCACGGCGCGTGGCAGTTCGAGGCGCGCGTGGAGAGCGCGGGCGTCAAGGAACGGCTGACCGCCGCCTACGAACAGGCGCCCGCCGCGACGGACGGGCTGTGAGCTCCGCAGAAGCAGCCGCTGCAGTCGTGTCGCGACGTGCGCGCGGATTGGGACGAGCCCTGGGCCTCCGTCGGTGCATGGCCGTCGTCACAGGTTTTTTCGCCGTCGCGTGTTCCAGTCCCGCGCAGCCCGACCCCAATCGCCCGTGGACGGCCGCCGAACGCGCCCTCCTTGGCAGCCTCACGCCGATTCCGTCTTTGCCGCCAAGTCCGGGCAACCGGGTCGCCGACGATCCCGTTGCGGTAAACCTCGGTCAGGTGCTCTTCTTTGACACCGGGCTTTCCGCCAACGGGAAGGTGGCGTGCGCGACGTGTCACCAGCCGGAGAAGTGGTTCACCGACGGCCAGCCGCTCGCGCAAGGCGTGGGCCAAGCGGGCCGCAACGCGCCGACCTTGATCGGCACGCAGTGGCTGCCGTACCTGTTCCACGATGGCCGCAAGGACAGCCTGTGGGCGCAAGCGCTGGGGCCGATGGAGGCGGACGTTGAGCACGGTTTTGACCGCCTCGCGCTGGCACACCGCATCGCCAAGCACTACCGCCAGCCGTACGAGCAGCTTTTTGGCCCGCTGCCGCCGCTGGACGACCTGACGCGCTTCCCGCCGCACGCCCGCCCTGTGCCGTTCCAGAGCAACCATCCGCATCACGTCGCGTGGCTGGCGATGACGGACGCGGATCGCATGGCGGTAAACGCCGTGCTGGCCAACTTCGGCAAGGCCATCGAGGCGTACGAGCGCAAGCTGGTGCCGCGCGAGGCGCCATTTGACCGCTATGCCCGCAAGTTTCTCGCCGGCGATCCGACGGCCGCCAAGGAGATTTCTCCGGCTGCGCAGCGCGGCTTGCGCGACTTCATCGGCCGCGCGCAGTGCGTCAATTGCCACAATGGCCCGCTGTTCACCGATCGCGGCTTCCACAATCTCGGCTTGCCGCGCCTTCCTGGTCAGACTGGCGTGGACGTCGGCCGTTCCCTGGGCGCGCAGAGCGTCAAGGCGGACGACTTCCGCTGCGGCTCAGTCTTCAGCGACACGCAGCGCTGCGAGGAGCTGCGCTTCCTGAATCCGCGCTTCGAGGATTTCCTGGGCGCGTTCAAGACGCCGACGCTCCGCAACGTTGCCAGGACCGCGCCGTACATGCACAACGGCCAATTCGCGACGCTGAACGACGTCCTGGCGTTTTACCGCACGCTGCCCGCGGCGGCGCAGGTCGGACATCGCGAGCTGGTGCTGACGCTGCTTGACCCGGCGGTGAGCCAGACCGACCTGCTGGCGTTCCTGGAGACGCTGACGGGGCCGCTGCCGGACGGGCAATGGCTGCATCCACCGCAGCCGATTCCGCCGCCGGATGCGATGACGGAGACGGCGCCATGAAGCAATTGCTACTCCTGCTGCTGACCCTCGCTGCCTGCCGCACGCCGCCGGAGCTGGACGATCTGGGCACGCTGCCGCCTTGGCAGATGACGGACCAGACCGGCAAGCCGATTGGCTCCACGACCCTGCGCGGCAAGCCGTGGGTGGCGAATTTCCTGTTTACCTCGTGCGCGAGCTCCTGCCCGCCGCTGGCGCGCGCGACCGAGCACCTCCAGGAGCTGATGCGCGGGTGGCAGCCCAAGGACGGCGCACCGCTGGCGCGCATCGTGTCGATCAGCGTGGATCCGGAGAGCGACACGCCGGAGCGGCTGACCGAGTGGGGGCGCGAGTACAAGAACGACCCGCGGCTCTGGGCGCTGGCGACCGGGCCGTACGAGGCGATGGAGACGCTCGTGGTCGGCGGCTTCATGCAGCCGATCATCCGTAAGGACCGCCAGCCCGGCAAGCCTGCCCCGGAAGCGCCGACGCCGATCGACACCGCGCACAGCGTGCGGTTTGTGCTGGTCGACGGCCACGGCCATCTGCGCGGCTTGTTTGAAAAGGACGATGCGTCGCTGGCCAAGCTCAACGCCGCGCTGCAGTATCTGGCCGAGGAATCCCGATGACCGAGACAACGGCGCCGCAAAAGAAAGTGTTTCGGCCAAGGCCCCTGCCGACCGTCGTCGCCGCCATCATCGTCGCCGTAACGTGCACCGCGGGCACGTGGCAGATGCGCCGCTATCACGAGCAGACGGCGCTGACGATCTGGTATCACCAGCAGTACGACGTGCTGCCGCCGGTGACGTCCCTCCAAGAGACCGCGCAGGCCAAGGATCGCTTGGAGCAGCTGCATTTTCGGCAGGCGCGGCTGACGGGCAAACTGGACATGGCGCACGCGCAGCTCCTGACTGCGCGCGTGGGTGCGGGCAACCAAGTGGGCTACGACGTGATCGTGCCGCTGGAAGTGGCAGGTGGGGCCCATCCAAGCGTGCTCGTGAACCTCGGATGGGTGCCGCCCGAGAAGGTGCCGGCGTGGCTGGAGAAGCAGCGCGCGGAGACGGGAACCGTGACGCTCAAAGGCCGCCTGCGCGTGTCCGACGTGCCGGTCGCCGATGCCCAGTCGGTCGGGACTTTTGCCGGGCTCAAGACGTGGATGCATCCGGTGCCGCGGACGCTGGCGACGCTGATCCCGGGTCTGGACCCCGATCTGCTGCTGGAGGCAGGCGAGCAAGCGACGGGCAACGTGCTGGATCTGAATGTGATTCCGCGGGCGATCTACAGCTATCCGATCCACCCGGAGCCGAGCCAGAACTTCTCCTATTCGCTGCAGTGGTTCGGGATGGCGTTGACGGCGATCGCGGTGTGGATCGCGCTCTCGCGGGAAGTGATCAAGGCGTAGACGGCCTCACTGCCCCGCCACCAGCATCACCAGCGATCCGTCCGGCGCCACAACCCGGTCGACGTGCGCGCGCACCGCCGGATCCAGACGCGCCTCGTCGCGCGGCGCCACGATGAACGTACAACGCTGCTGTTCCAGTCGAGCGCTCGCCTTGCGGGTATTCTCCACGGAAAGCTGGCCAAGCGACCAATCCGTCACGATCCACGAACCTTGCCGCACCGTCTGCACCGGATGCGCCTGATAAGCCGCGGGCGGCAGGCGGTAGTAGAAGAGCGCGAAGATGTGCGGCAAGAAGAGGTGATCGCTCAGCACCAGACACGGCGGATGGCGTTGCCGGGCGAGCTCCAGCGCCTGCCGATAGCCGTACTGCCAGTGCGGCGAACTCTCGGCACCGTACTCGCCAAAGTAGCCCGACAACGGCACGCCCGCGGACGTCAGCAGCGCCAGCGTCAGGGCGACTGCAGTCAGATTCGGTCGGGGAAATCGCAGTTGCGCCTGCTCGAGCACATGCGTCGCCCCGCGCGCGGCCAGGAGAAGCCATGCCGGCAGCGCGCCGATGTCGCGCAGCGCGTGGGACGGTTCCGTCAGCGCCGCGGGAATCGCCGCGAGCACGAGCCACGCCGGCAGAAGCCAATCCGCGCGCTGCCGCTTCCACAGCCCCACGGCGAGGCCCACCAGCGCGAGAAGCGCCACGACCGGGTCCAGTTGACCGCCTTGTGCGACGTGATGTCGCGGATTCGGATCGCCGTTCAAGATCAGGAACTGCGGGGAAAAATAGCTCCACAGGTTGGCGAGCCAGTTGCCCCGCGGCGCCAACAGGAACGCACTGCGCGCGCGGCCCTCCGGCGACAGCCAGTGACTCGACAGGATCGCCAGCACGACGCCAAACAGCAGCGCGCCGCCGAGGAGGGGACGACGGGCGTGCGGCCAGAGCTCCCCGGCAAAGAGGCCGAACAGCACGAGCGCCAGCGTGGGCACGAGCATGCGCGCGGGGCTGTACGTCCACAGCCCGGCCGAGAGCGCCAGCGCAGCCAGCCAGAGAAAACGACCATCCCGCCGCGCGTACAGCCAGGACGCCACGCCGACAAGCAGGCAGAACGGCAGCAGGATCCCGCGAAAGGCGACGCGGCTGAACTGGACATGCCAAGGCGACACCGTCAACAGCAGCGCCGCGACGAGCCCCGCGGTGCGCCCCCAAAGCTGCCGGGCAGTCAGCCACATCGCTGGAATCGTGAGCGCGCCGATGAGCGCCGCGGGCATGCGCGTGGCCAGTTCATTGAGGCCCAGCAGCGCGACGAAGGGCATGGCGAGATAGCGGTAGCTGGCCTCGTCATAGTCGCCAAACGAGCGGGCAAAAAGCGGCCACGGCGTGCCAAACTGGTCCTTGCCAGTTTGCAGGAGCGCATAGGCGTCATAACCAGCGGACGCTTCATCGCAAAAGAGACCGTTGGGCAGCACATCCAGCCGCGCGATGCGCAGGATCAGGCCCAGCGCGAAGAGGCCCGCAATCGCCAAGAGTTCGCGGCGGCGATCGGGCGTCAACTCGGGCATCAGCGGTTCCGTGCGCAACCCGGAAGTGGGCAGGCGGACTCTAGGATTGCACGCAGTGAAACGCAAACCGGGCGCCGACCTACCCCTCGGGCGTCAGTCCCAGATCCACAAGCACTTGGGGGATCGTGTGCAACTCTCGGCCCTTGGTCACGAATCGCTCGTCGCCTTGCATCGCCACCTGACTGCGCACCGCGTCAGACTGGACCGACGTGCAAAACACCACCGGTCCCGCGTACCCCTGCGCCCGCATCGCCCGCAGCGCGTGCATCCCGTCCATGCCCGGCATGAGCATGTCCAGCACGACCGCCGCCGGCGCCTTATGGTCGCGCAGCCACGCCAGCGCAGCCGCACCCGACGACACCGTGGCGCAATTCCAACCCGCATTCTGCAGAATCAGCCGCAGCAAGCTGCGAATCGACTCGTCGTCATCGATGACCAGCACGCGGCCCGACGACGACGCATTCGGCCTGAGCATCCCGTTCGAAGGCTGACTCGGTTGCGTCGCAAGATCCGCGGGCTTGAGCGCCTTCGACCGCAGCGACGGCGTCTCGTCAGCCCACGTCACGTCCTCGTGGGGCGTCAGACGCAAGGTCAACTCCGCCGACCGCATCGTCCGGCTCGCCCGGTGCGCGGCCACGTCCGTCAGGTGAACCGCCGCCCAAGCGTCGTGCACCTCCGCGCGCATCGCCTCCCACAGCTCGACGACGTCAGCCATCGACTGCGGGCGATCCTCGCGCGACTTCGCCAGCATCGAGACGATCAACTGGTCCAGCACGGGCGGAATCCAGCTGCCCTTGGCGTGCGAACTCGGCCGCCGCACGGCGTCCTGGACGTGCATCCGCATCATCTCGACGGACTTGTCGGCGATGAACGGCAGGTTGCCCGTCAGCATCTCGTACAGCACAACGCCCAAGCCGTAGACGTCGGCGCGGGCATCGACGTCCTGACGCAGCACCTGCTCCGGGCTCATGGACAGCGCCGTTCCCACCACGCGCGACGCATCGGGCAGCGCCGTCTCACCGGGCAGCGGGCGCGCGCGCGCGACGCCAAAATCGAGGATGCACACGTGAAAGCCGGCCGGCGCCGACGGATCGCGGACAAGGTGGACGTTCTCCGACTTGATGTCGCAGTGCACGATGCCCAGCGCGTGCGCGGCCCCGAGCGCCGCCGCCGACTGGACCAACACCGTGTCAAAATCGACGATCGGCAGCACCATTTCGCGCCCAAGGCGCTCCAGCAGGCTGAACCCCTCAAGCAACGGCATCACGATGAAGTGGCCAACCGCAGGATCATGACCGTAATCAATCACTTCGACGACGTACGGATGGCGAACTACGGCCGCGGCGCGCACCTCCTGCCGGAAGCGCTCGACCTGGCGCGCATCAACGGCGCGGGCGGCGTGCAGGATCTTGACGGCAAAATCGCGGGGCAACCGCTGATGCTCGGCGCGGTACACGGTGCCAAAACCACCACGACCGATGACCGCGACCAGCTTGTAGCGGTCCTCGATCACGTGGCCGAGCACGCGTTCAGCGTCCTGTTCGGGCGTTAGCACCGTCGTTTGCGCAGTACTCATCAGCTCTTGCGGCAAATCCGTCATGTTGTGGACGATACGCCTGATGATCGCTTTTGCCAACGGCCCGTTGCGGTCAACTGTGACCTCCGTCGAAGCAGGTCGCGACCGGGGCGGAAAATAAATTCGCGGCAAAAGTCGCGAATCCACGAACACCAGATCGGCGACGCAACCGAGCGGCGCTGGCGGGACTTGCGGAAGGCGATCGTACGGTCGGCCTCGCGCCGTCTACATCAACCAGGCCGGCGTGGC
>CAINLT010000241.1 GCA_903850505.1 uncultured Myxococcales bacterium
CCGGCGCGTTTGGCGATCTGACCGGCACGCCGACGCTCGTCGCGCCCGGCCAGGCGTGCGGCACCGGCCAAGCCATCTCGGGCATCGACGCCACCGGCAAGGTCGTCTGCACGGCCGGCGGCGGCATCGGCAGCGACCCGCTCAGCTACGTCTCCAACGGCGCGCTCGCCAACGTCTTTCCGACGACGACCGCGGGCGGCATCAACCTGTCCATCCCGGACAACGCGCCGGTCGGCGTCAGCGACACCATCACCATCGCCAGCGGCTATGCGATCGCGACGATCTCCGTCTCGGTCAACATCAGCAACAGCGACATCTCCCACTTGACCGTCAACCTCGTCGCGCCGGACAAGAGCGTCATCGTGTTGTTCGACAAGAATGGCTTCAAGGGCGGCAACATCGTCACCAGCTTCCCGGACGTCACGCCCGTGTTCAGCGGCGACCTCGCGGGCTGGTCGGGCAAGATCGCCAAGGGCGCGTGGCAGATTCAGGTCATCGACTCGGCCGTCCAGTCTGGCGGCGGCACGTACGACGGCAAGCTGCTGAGCTGGTCGATGACGCTCGGCTACCCGTCCGCCAACAAGGTCGTCGTGAAGGGCGACTTGACCATCGACGGCAACCTCACGGTCAACGGCACCAACAACGTGCTGCCCGCCGGCACCATCATCGCGTTCACGAGCGCCACGTGCCCGGTCGGCTGGATTCCCGCCAACGGCAACAACGGCACGCCCAACCTGGTCGGCCGGATGCCGATTGGCGTCGGCACGCTCCCGTATGGCAGCACGTCCGTCGCGTTCGCGGCGACGGGCGGCTCCAACCAGTGGCGGCTATCGTCAACGTCCGCCGTCAGCCCGAGCTACTCCTGCGGCAACAACTGCAGCAACATCACGTACTTGACGGGCGCCACGCTCGACTACAAGAACGGCAACAGCCAGACTGCCAGCACCAGCAACTCCAACAGCAACGGCGCGTATCTGGACATCATGCCGCCGTACGCCGGCGTCTACTTCTGCGTCAAACAGTAGCGCTTCACGGATTGGGCGGAACGCCGCCGGGCGTGTTGCTGGCCTGAAGCGTGTAGCTGTCGCAGACGTGCGGCGCGCCGGGCTTGCGGTAGACGCGGACGCGGTATGGCGCGGAGTTGTCGACGCAGAGGTTGAGGCCAGGATAGCCGTGCGGGCCGCAGCCGACGTTCTGGCTCTCCCAATCCCAGGAGCATTTCTTCCCCGAGACCGCGTTGGGCGCGACGCAGCCGCATTCGCCGCCCGCTTCAGGCACGGGCGACGGGGTGTAGCCGCCGCCGCCCTTGGCGTTGGTCGTGGACTTGGGGCCAAACGGCGTCGGTCCGTAGAAGTTGACCGACCACGTGTGGACGGTCTCCCCGCTGCACACCTGGTCGTCGGCGCAGCAAGCGCCGCGGTAAACGTCAAACACAAACGCGTCGCCCGGGTTGCTGCTGAACGCGATGTGCACGTCGAATTCGTCGCAGTTGGTCTGCGTGCTGACTTCCGGCAAGTCGATGGCCTTGAACGAATACCAGTCGCCCGCCTCGCCGGGGACGATTTGGCCGCTCACGGTCAGCGTGCTGCCTTCTGGCAAGTCGCCAAGGTTCGCGCCGCCGCCGCACGTCGCGCCCGCGCTGCTGGGGCCAACCGCGCACTCGCAGCCGTCCGTCGCGCTGGCGTTCAAGTCCACGTACCCGCTTGGGCAGACGGTCGTGCACGCGCCGTCCACGCACACGCCCGAGAGACATGCGTCGCTGGCCGTTCCGTCGTCCGTCGCGCCGTTGCAGTCGTTGTCCAGGCCGTCGCAGACCTCGCCGGCGTCGGGATTGATGGCGGCGGCGGTGTCGTTGCAGTCGCCGGCGAGGTCGGCGCAATACATGAACGTCCCCGCGCACAGGCACTTGCCCGCACCGGCGATGCCGTAGCCGTCGCCGTCCTGATCGGGAAAGTAGAGCTTGCAGCCCGCGGCGTTCTCGCCGTCGGTCTTGCCGTCGCAGTTGTTGTCCACGCCGTCGCACGCCTCCGTCGCGGTGGGATTGATGGCGGCGCCGACGCCAGGCGTGTCGTTGCAGTCGCCGGCCTGAAGCAGCCAGCTTGACGTGACTGTGCTGGGGCACAAACACGCGGAGTCGTTGGGGCTGCCATAACCGTCCCCGTCGAGGTCGTGGAAGCGCAGCGTGCAGCCCGGCGAGCCGGATTCGTCGGTCGTGCCGTTGCAGTTGTTGTCCAAGCCGTCGCAGATTTCCGGGACGCCCGGATGGATCGCGGGATTGCCGTCGTCGCAGTCCCCGGCGAACGAGGCTGTGCCAGGAGGCGGCGCCGTGCACGTGCAGCTGCCGCCCTTCCACGTGCCATATCCGTCCCCATCGGCGTCGGGAAACCAAGAGGTGCAGCCGCTGGCGCCGGGTTCGTCGGTCTTGCCGTCGCAGTTGTTGTCGATATTGTCCCCGCACTTCTCCATGTCAGGATCGGGCACGTTGCAGGGCGTGAGCATCGCCGCGCCGGAGACCTTGTCGAATTGGCATTGTCGCGTCGAAGCGCACGTGCCGTAGAGGTCGTTGGTCTTGTTGCAGGCCGTTGACTTGCCCGCCGCGGCCCACGCGTCGTGACAGAGGCAGTGGCCGCCGTCGGGCATGCAGACCGATGTCGTCGCCGGCAGATACTTGACGAGCGCTACGGCTTCGCAGTGCGAGGCTGCTGGGCACGCGCCGAGCGCCGGGCATCGGGCCATGCAGAACGACCCGTCGAGCAAATCGTATGAGTCCATTCCGCACTTGAACCCGCTGTGGATCGACATGCAGATGTTGGCGTCTCCCCCGGTGGGATTGCAGTCCGCCGCGGTGTTGCACGGCATGCATTGGCGCGGAAAGACCGGATCGACGCACTTTCCGGTCCCCACGTCGCAAGGCGTGCCATCGGGGCAGACGCATGCCGGGACGTCGGCGTCGCTCGCGTCGGGCGTGACGTCCAGCGCATCAAGCGCCGCATCGCTGGTCTCGTGCGCGTCAACATCCGGAGCAGCGGCGTCAACGTCCGGAGCAACAGCGTCAACGAATGCGTCGGTGAGTCCACTGTCAGCGGCAGCGCTGTCCGCGGTCGAAACCGTGTCAGGGGGCGAAGTTGCCGGCGTGCCGCAAGCGACAAACGTCAGACTCATGACCAGCAAAGCCAGACTGCGCATGTTGCCCCCAACAGAGGGAAGCCTGCGCGTTGGTGGGAAGTGAGTCAAGCCAAGGCGTTGCGCGGCCGTTCATTCACGGGTCGCAGATGCCAATCGCGTCAGTTGGGACGATGGCCAGCGGCGTGCACGCCTTGCCGGAGCCGCAGTCACTGGCGGAGCAGCAGAATTTCTGGCACGTGGCGTTGGCGCCGCAGTGGTAACCGCCCTGGCAGAAGGGGCCGTTGGTGTTGTCACATGCGCCACCCGACGCGACGTCATTGGGCGGCGGGAAACAGCCAGCCGCGCCGTCAGAGCCGATGTCGCACGCCTCACCGGTGCCCGCGCAGTCGTTTTTCACTGGGTCGCAGGTGCCGGCGGCGATGCACTTTCCGGTGACCGTCGCGTCCGTCTTCGTCACGTCGGTTTTGACGTCCGCCTTGACGTCGGGCTCGCCGGTCTGGACATCGGCGACGTCAGGCTTGTCGACAATCTCGACGGTCATCACGTCCGTGCCGCCGGACTTGACGTCCGGAGCGAGCGTGTCGGAAATGACGTCGCCGCCAGCCGATGCCGTGTCTGCCGTGTTGCCGCCGGGCAGGCCGACATCGGAATCGCCGCCGCCATCCTTGGCGAAATAGCCGCCGCCGCCGCCGCTGGTTGAACTGCAGCCGGACGCGAGGAGGAGGAGAGCGCCGGCCGCGAGGAGCGCAGCGCCGCGGCGGTTGGTGATCGTATGCATTGGGTACTCCATCGTGCGTCCGCAGGCGGACGATCCGCACGGTTGCGCCGCATTTTGCGGGGCCCGGCCGATTCCGCGCGAGGCTAGGTCAGCGCACAAGGTGCGTCAAGGAACTACTTGCTGCATTGGCTCACCGCGGCGCCTTCAGGACGGCCTAGCGGGCGCGGTGTGGCGCGTGGCGAAGCGCGACGTCATCGGCGAAGACGGCGTCGTCAAAATGCTCGGCCGAAAACGGCAGATCCAGCGCACTGCGGCGGGTCACGTCGACAAACAACGCAGCGCCCGCAGCAGGCGAAGAAAAGCGCGCCGGGTAGGTGAACGTCTCGATGACCAACTCCCACGCGCGCTGGTGCGGATCCGCGATGGCCGCGATGTGCGCGCGCCGCTGCGGGTGCTTGAGGTCGCCGAGCAGCGCGGCAACCCGGGCTGGGTCGAAAACCGTGGGCGAGAACGCCGCAGCATCGGCGACGGGCGCCTCGTCGCGCCATGGCGTCGGCATCGGCGCACGCCACAGGGACGCGTCCCCGGATTCGTGCGGGAGCGCGGCGAAGGGATCGACGAGCACGCCGCCCAAGCTCACGTTGTAGTGCACGTGTGGCGCAACCCACGGAAAAGAGACAAGCGCATCGAGACCAGAGTAGCCGGACAACGCCACGATTTGCCCGCGCCGCACGACGTCGCCAACCTGGACCAGCGCGCGCGCCAGATGGTTGCTGCTCGTCAACAAGCCGCCGCCGTGATCGATGCAGAGCTTCAGCCCGCCCCGGTTGTATTCGCTGCGCAGGGCCACGACCACGCCCTCTGCCGCGGCGACGACCGCGCTGCCGGGCGGAACGACGAAGTCCGTGCCGTTGTGGCTGTCATAGGTCAGACCCCGGCCGCGGAAATCGCGCACCTGCGTGACCTCGACGCTCCAGCCCGCCTCGATCGGCGTCGGCGTATGGTTGTACAAGTTGACGATGACCGCGCGGCGCGGCAGCGGCGTCTGGCCCAGCCACGTGGCGACTGCGAGCTTGGGCATGAACTGACGCACGGACGTCAGGCCGATGCGCGAACCGCGGACGTGCGGATCGCCGCGCACTGCCAACCACGCCTGCTGCGGCGCGGCGCGCGTCAAACCCAACAGTTCGCGCAAAGTGAGGTGCGGCTGGCCGCTCGACTGGGTGATGCTGCGGTACATGTTTGCAGTCCCGGACTGCGCGCGGCGCGCGTCAAGGGCAGGCGCGATTCACGTCTGCGGATCGAAGTGATGGTGGTCCGTCTGGAACGTCAGCTGCTTGACCAGCCACCACGCGCCGTAGATGCCGATCGTCACGACGGTCAGCAGATAGCCCACAAGGTTCAGCACGAACAGCTCGCCGCCCGTGCCGGAGAAACGACCGCGCCAGCTCTGCGCGCCGAGCGTCACGGTGGTATGGCGCGCGAAGAACTGCATCAGGGCAACCTGGAACCACGCCGCGTAGATGCCGAACGTGACAACCATGAGGAGGATGCCGAGGAGGAATTGGCCGATGAGCTCGCCGCCAGCACCAGTGAAGCTGAACGAACCTGCGGTGTTGCCGTCTTCCAGGATCGCCAATTTACCGAGGAAGAGACGCTGGAAGTTGCAGAGGAACCACGGCGTGTAGATGCCGAGCGTCACGAGGCACAGCACGTAGCCGACAAGGAGCGCGACCAGCAGTTCGCCGCCGGTCGCCTCAAAGCGCGCGCCGTAGCGGGTGCCGTCGGACGCGATCGCGTGCGTGTTGGCGGTGAAGAAGCGCGTCAGGTTGACGAGGAACCATGGGCCGTAGAAGCCAATTGTGACGATCGTGAGCAATAAACCGACGAGACCGGTGACGAAGAGATCGCCGCCTTTGCCCGTGAACTCGAGCTGGAGCGTGCCGCGCGGCGTGCCCTCGATGCGCGTGGAGGCGGCGAGGTAGGCGTGCAACTTGCAGATGAACCACGGCAGGTAAATGCCCAACGTCACCATCGACAGCAGGTAGCCGACAATCATCGTGACCAGAAGATCGCCGCCCTGCCCGGCAAAGCGCGGCTGGATGACCTGCGCAACGCCAGGCTGCGGCGACGACGGCTCGGGCGGATGAAGGGGCGAACGCGGCGCCGAGTACGGCGTCAGCGCCACGGCTTTCGCTGCGAGTTGATGCACTTCCGGCGCGGACACCGCAGCTTTTTGCCGCGCGGCCAACTGCTCGACAAAGTCTGCGGGCAACTGCAGGGCGACGGTCTTGTCGTCTTCGCCGATCGTCCAGAAATCCTTCAACTCATCGATCTGATTTGGAAACAGCCACTCTTCGCGGCGGCGATCGAAGACGTATTCGTCCTGCTTGAACTCGCCGGACTGCGCCATCGTGCGCAACTGCTCAAGCTCAAACGGCGTCGACTGGCCGTTGCGATTCAAATAGAACGTCATGGGCTGGCCTCCACGTTGGCTTTCGTACGCGATTGCAGCATCAGGCGGCGGGACGCGCCAACGTGAGCGGGCAAGACCCAACGATGGTACGCCGGGAAGCGAAGCCGCGACAAGGGCTTGGCGGGAATGTGACCGACCCGACGAGCCCGATTTCCCGTCACGCGGACACCGAACAACGGCGCCGCGGAAATCTGCACGAAAAATGTCGAACGTCGCGCGGCAAAAGTTGGCAACGCACGAATACCTTTTTGCTGCGCGTGTCGGGCGCGGCGCTTCTCGAGTACCCGGGCGCCCGCTCGGGCACGCACGTGAAGCCCCACATTCACC
>CAINLT010000242.1 GCA_903850505.1 uncultured Myxococcales bacterium
GTCCCGTCAGACGCCAGCAGCCTCGACCACGTGCTCTTTACCTGCCAGAACAACAAGATCGCCAAGTGGGTCACGTGCGACGCGGGCTGCGCGGCGGTCTCGCCCGGCAAGGACACGTGCGCGCCGGTCATCAGCTGCGGCGACGGCAAGTGCAACGGCCTGGAAACGTGCAAGACCTGCGCCAAGGACTGCGGTGCGTGCCCACCCGTTTGCGGAGACGGCGCGTGCAACGGCGCGGAGACGTGCACCACGTGCCCCAAAGACTGCGGCACTTGCCCGGACGCCGACCCATGCGCGGGCGCGTTCGCAGGCGACGGCATCTACTGCGGCGCGTCGCTCAAACCCGCCTCCCCGCTGCCGGACACGCTGTACACATGCAAGGCCAAGAAGACCGCCAGCAGCACCGCGTGTGCATACGGCTGCCTCGTCGCGCCCACGGGCACGGCGGACGCGTGCAAGCCCAAGCCCAGCGTCGGCGGTCCGCCCGGCAAAGGCGTGTGGGTCTGGATGTTTGACACGAGCGCGCCCTCGGCGCAGCAGGTCGCCATCGACGCGCAAACGCTGGGCATCGGCTTTGTGCTCATCAAGAGCGGCCAGGACCTGAGCAGCTACGACACAAACTTCAACGCCGCCGTTGTGAACGAGTTCACGTCGCGCGGCATCGAGGTCTACGGCTGGCCGTACGTCAAGCCCGGCAACAACCTCGCCAAGGCCGCCGTTATCGCCAAAGCAGCAAAGATTCCGGGTGTTTCAGGCATCATTCTTGATGTAGAAGTTGAGTTCGTGAAACACGACGTCGACGCCATCGAACTGTGCGACGAAATCCGCAAGCAGGCGCCGGGCGTCTTCCTCGGCTACACGTCCTTTGGCTGGATCAGCTACCACCTCGACTTCCCGTTCGAGGCGTTTGACCAGGCCTGTGGCGACGCGTTCTTGCCGCAAACGTATTGGGATTTATGGTCGTCGACGACGCCCGCGAAGTCGTACGCGACCGCAGTGAAAGATGCCGCAAACCTCGGGCTGAAGGCGCCGATGTGGGCCGCGCAGGACAATGAAATGGATCCGAGCGCCGCTGACCTGAACGCGTTTTTCGCGGTAGCCGGCCCGCGCGCGAGCCTGTGGCGCTGGCCCGGATCGGACAGTGACCCGCAGTTCAAGAAGATGCAGCAGTTGAACTGGAAGAACTGACGGCTACTCGCCCAGATACGCCGCCGCCACGCGCGGGTCCGCGAGCACGTCCGCAGCCGCGCCGGCCATCGTCACTTCGCCCGTCTCCAGCACGTACGCGCGGTGGGCGATCTTCAGCGCCATGCGGGCGTTCTGCTCCACAAGCAGGATGGTCACGCCCTGCTGGTTCAGCGTCTGGATGACCTGAAAAATCCGCGCGACAATCAGCGGCGCGAGGCCAAGCGACGGCTCATCCAGCAGCAGCAGCTTGGGGCGCGTCATCATCGCACGACCCACCGCCAGCATCTGTTGCTCACCGCCTGAAAGCGTGCCCGCCGGCTGCAGCTTGCGCTCGCGCAACACCGGAAACAGTTCGTACACGCGCTCAAAGTCCGCGAGAATCCCCGGCTTGTCCGTCCGCGTATATGCGCCCATCTCCAGGTTCTCCGCGACGGTCATCCGCGGAAACACGCGCCGGCCTTCCGGACTGTGCACGAGCCCGAGGCGCACGATGTCATGCGGCGCGACCGCCGTCAGGTCCTTGCCGTCAAACGAGACCGTGCCCGAACTCGGCTTGTGCAAACCGGAAATGCTCGTCAGCGTCGTCGTCTTGCCCGCGCCATTGGCGCCAATCAGCGTGACGATCTCGCCCGCTTCCACGGTCAGGGAAATGCCCTTGAGCGCCTCAATCGCACCGTATTTGGCCCGCACATCGCGGAGTTCCAGCAGAGCCATGATCTAATGCTCCCCGTCCGCGCCCAAATACGCTTCAATTACCGCAGGATTTTGCCGAATTTCGTCCGGCGATCCCTCGGCGATTCGCTTGCCGTGGACAAGCACCGTGATGCGGTCGCTGATGCCCATCACCACGCGCATGTGGTGCTCGATCAACAGCACGGTCGTGCCACGGTCGCGAATCGCGCGGATCAGGTGCATCAGGCTGACCGTCTCCGACGGGTTCATGCCCGCCGCCGGCTCATCCAGCAGCAGCAGCCGCGGCCGCGTCGCCAGCGCACGGGCAATCTCCAGCCGCCGCTGCTCACCGTACGGCAGGTTGCGCGCGAGATCGCGCAGGCGATGCTCCAGACCGACGAATTTCAGCAGCTCCGTCGCTTCGCTCTTGGCCGCCTTTTCCTGATTCAGCGACGCCGACGAGAACGCGCCGCGCCGCACCACCACGATCAGCCACGCCAACAGCCCCAGCATGAGCGCCGCGAGGAGGAGGACCGGCAGCGTCTCCGCGGCATCGGGCGCCGCCTTGCGCACCACGAGCGCGAGCGTCGCCGTGAGCGCCAGCAGGCCCGCGGGCGCGAGGATCGCCGTCAAGCGCCCGGGATCGCTCAGCTTGGCCTGCGCCCGCAGGTGGCGATCGCTGGCGACAAGCACGTTCTCAATCACCGTCATGTTGTGGAACAGCCGGATGTTCTGGAACGTCCGCGCCACGCCGCGCAATGCGACCGACGTTGGCGTCCGCCGCGTCCGCTGCCAAACAGCCCGCGCCGCCAGAAAACCGAGCAGCAATCCGGCCAGGAACGCGCCGCCACGGACTTGCAACGCTGCGACGGCCCGCGCTGCCGTCGCCTTGTCATCGTCGGTCTGCGGGTTGTCCAGGCGCTTCTGTGCGTCCGCCAGCGCGGTTGCCGCCAGCTCCGGCGTCTTGACCACTGCGAACGTCGTCTGGCCGTCAAAGCTCGCGACAAAATACTTGGCCATGCGCATGTCCACGCGCGGCTGGGCGGTCATGTACGCGCCCGCATCGTGGAGCGCGCGCGTCGCCGAGAACGCGTTGGGATCCTGGGACTTGATGACCGCCGCCCAGAGCGAATCGACGTTCGCGGCGGTCAGCAGGCCGATGAGCCCGACGCCCAGACCGACGAGCATCCAGCGCAGCAGCAGGCGCGGCTGCATCGGCTCTTGCAGGTCCTTGCCGTCCAGTTGCACTTCGCCCGACGTCGGCTCGTAAATGCCGGTAATCGCGTTGAAGAGGCTGGTCTTGCCGGCGCCGTTGGGACCGATCACCGCGGCGATCTGGCCTTCTTCCACGCGCAGGTCGACTTCACTCACCGCGGTCAGGCCGCCAAAACGCAGCGTCAGCTTGTCGACTTTCAGCAAGGGCGCGCTCATGAAGCGTCCTCCTGCGTTTCGTGCAGTTCTTCGGCGACGCGCGAGGACGGCCACAGGCCTTCAGGCCGCAGCCGCATCATGACGACGAGCGCTGTGCCAAAGACGATCCAGCGCCAATTGCTGAACGACGCCATGACGTGCGTCGATTCACCGCCCAGCGCGGTCTGCAGGAGGCGCGTGAGCAGCGGCGAAATCACGTTGTCAAAGCCCAACAGGAGCCCCGCGCCGAGCAGCGCGCCGCGCAAGGAGCCGAGACCGCCGATGATGAGGCAGCAGAGGACCATGATGGAGTAGTTGAAATCGTAGGTGTTTGGCTCAGCTGTCGTGGTCAGGTTGGTCGCGTAGAAGCAGCCGGCGAGGCCCGCCAACGCCGCGCCGCCGGTGAATGCGGCGAGCTTGATCCGCGCCGGTTCGATGCCCATGCACGACGCGGCGAGTTCATCCTCGCGCAGCGCGACAAAAGCCCGGCCAATGCGGGATTTTTCCAGCAGACTCAAGCAAACGACCGTCGCCGCGAGCACGATGAGCGCCAGAAAATACATCGCGCGGAGCACGCCAATCGAGGCATCGCCCGCCGGCGAGAGCGACTCGCGCACCAGCGTCGGCAGCCACGGCGCCGGGACGGGATTCAAGCCGCGCGGACCGTCCGTGATGTTCTCCAGGTTCAGCAACACGATGCGCATCACCTCGCCAAAACCGAGCGTCACGATCGCCAGATAGTCGCCGCGCAGCCGCAGGGTCGGCGCACCGAGCAGGAAGCCGCCCATCGCGCCAAACAGCGGCGCAATCAGCATCGCGCCCCAGAAGCCGATTTGAAACGGGTACTTTTCAACCGTCAGCACGCCGGTCGTGAACGCGCCGATGGCGAAAAACGCCGCGATGCCAAGCTGCAGCAGCCCCGCTTGCCCCACCTGCAGGTTCAGCGCCAGCGCCAGCAGCGAAAAAATGAAGATGTTGACCAGCTGGCGGTCGATGTGCAGCGCCTGACCGGTCGCCGCTTCAAGGCCCCAATCCAGCACCGGCGCGAACGGATAGACCGCGAGCAACACCAGCGCGAGCACCGGCAAGCCGCCAATCTTCTTGAGGAACGTGCGCAGCTCGGCCATCGGCTACACCTTCTCGCGGGCGGTCGAGCCGAGCAAGCCGGCGGGACGGAACACCAGGATGACGATCAGGATGCCGAAGAGCACCGCGGGCTGCCATTGCGCGCCGATGAACTGGTCGGAGAACGCACGAACAAGGCCGAGCAGGAGCCCGCCCAGGACCGCCCCGGGAATGTTGCCAATGCCGCCGACGACCGCGGCCGTGAAGGCGTAGAGGCCGTTCTGGTAGCCCATCTGGTAGTGCACGGTGTTGATGTACAGGCTGTAGATGACCGACGCGAAACCGCCAAGCGCGCCGCCGATGAGGAAGGTCGCCGCGACGACTTGATCGACATCGATGCCCATCAGCCGCGCCGCAGAAGGATCCTGCGCGGTCGCCCGCATCGCCTTGCCGAGCTTGGTGAACCGCACGATGCCGTAGAGCGCGGTCATCATGACGAGCGACGCGCCGATGACGAGCACATCCTTGGGCTGCAACGTGATTTTGCTCGTGGCGCCGAGCAGATTGGTCGCGGGCAGCAGGTTCGGGAACGCCTTGGGCGCCGCGGCCTGGCCACCGCCGCCAAACACGTCCATCGCCATGCCGCCCCAGAACAGGCCGACGTTCTGCAGGATGAACGAGACGCCAATCGCGGACACCAGCGGCGCGAGCTTGGGCGCCTTGCGCAGCGGCTTGTAGACGACGCGGTCGATGAGCAGGTTCAGCAGGCCGCCAAACACCGACGACGCGACGATGCAGAGCAGCAAACCGCCCGCGAGCGCACCCGCCGACGAATGCTCGTTCAGTCCCAACGCGCCGCAGAGCGTCAGCGCGACGAACGCCGAGAGCATGAAGACGTCGCCGTGGGCGAAGTTGATGAACTCGAGGATGCCGTAGACCATCGTGTAACCCAGCGCGACCAAGGCAAAAACCATGCCGTTGGTAAGGCCGATCAGCAGCTGTTGGAGGACGGTATCGAGCACGGGTTCTCGCTGGTGCTGGAAGGTGGATAGGCTACGGCGCGGCGGACGTAGCGGCAGCGGGGGCAGGCGCGGCGCCAGCACCAACACCGAGCAGCGTCGCGAACTTGAATTTGCCGGCTTCCACGATGTTGCCGGACATCACGGTCATCGTCGTGTCGCCGTTCTTGTCGAATTGCCACGTACCGAGCGCGCCGTCCTTCTCGTCGGTCGCGAGAATGGCGTCCCGCAACGCCGCGCGGTCCTTGCTGCCGACCTTGGCGATGGCGTCCAGCGCAACCTTGGCGGCGACGTAACCGTAGACCGCGTAGGCCTGCGGTTCAGCCTTGTACTTTTCTTTGTATTTCTTGACGAATTCCGCGCCCTTGCCGGTCAATTGCTCAGGTGGCACACCACCAAACGTCACGTGCGCGCGGCCGGCGACATTCTCCGCGCCCGCAGCCTGGATAAACGCTTCTTCAAAGCAGCCATCGGGCACCATCAGCTTGGCGGCGAGGCCTACCGCGACGATGTCCTTGGCGATCTGGCCCGCGTTGGTCTGCGTCGTGCCGCCGTAGTAGATCCAGTCCGGATTCTGCGCCTTGATCTTGGTCATCAGCGAGCGGTATTCCTGCGCCTTCGGGTCGATGCCTTCGCGCCCGAGGACCGTGATGCCAAAGTCAGGCGCGCTCGACACGAACACGTCCGCGACGCCCTTGCCGTACAGCCCGCGGTCGTCCAGCACGTAGACGGTCTTGCCGCCGAGCTTCTTGATCCACTCCGCGGCGGAAGTGCCCTGGATGTCGTCAGCTGGGACGACGCGGAAGTAGTTGATTTTGCCCGTTGGCCGGTACACGCCCGGCTCGTTCGGCTCGCCCATGCCCGGCTTGGTCAGGCCGGTGTAGGTGTTCGCCGGCGAGATCATCGGCAGATTGGCCTTGTTCAGGATCGGCATCGCAATCTTCGCGGCTCCCGAGTTGTACGTGCCAATGTACGCGACCACGTTCGGGTCCTTGACCGCCTTGTCCGCGTTTGCCGCTTCCACTTCCGGGTCCCAGTCGCCCTTCTTGGCGCTCGCGTCGTCCCAATCCTCGTAGACAAGCGTGTAGTTGCCGATCTTCCCGCCGACTTCGTCGACGGCCATCTTGATGCCGTTGACCATCGTCGTCGTCTGCGCGTTGGCGCTGCCGGTCCGCGGCAGGCTCGAGACGATCTTGATGACGCCGCCGTCGCCGGTGGCAGCAGCCCCGCCCTTGTCGCCCGCGCTCGCGCCAGAACCATTGGATTCCGTGGATTTCTTGCCACAAGCAGCGGTCACGGCAGTCAGGCAGAGCAAGGTCAGGAAACGGTTGCGATTCATCGAAGCCTCCGGGCGCGGACAGGAGCGTGGAGTCTAGCCAGCAAGACGACTTCCGGCAACGCCCCACGGTGATTCCTGCGTGACTTTGCCACAGCGATTGGCCAGAGCGGCGCATCGTGCGAACCTCAGGGCCGGAGGAGTTCCGAATGCGCGTGCTGTTGCTGACAATCTGCCTGCTGGGCTGCACGACGGCGGCGCCCGATGGCGAATTCATCGTGCAGGACAGCGACTTCGGCGACTTCGAGACATGGCAGCATTGGCCGATCGCGGCGACCGCGCCGGGCAGCTTCCACACCACCGGTCCGCGCATCGTCTACCTCAACCGCAAACCGCCCGCGGACGCGACCGTCTTTCCGGTCGGCACGATCCTGGTCAAGACCCTGGAAAACGGCAGCGGCGACACGTTTGCGATGGTCAAGCGCGGCGGCGACTACAACGCGGACTGGGCGCGCGGCTGGGAATGGCTTGAAATCACAAAGACATCGGGCCAGTGGCGGATCGTGTGGCGCGGCGACACACCGCCGGAAGGCGCTGGCTACGCCGAGGAAGGCGTCAGCTGCAACCTCTGCCACGCGATGGCGCGCACCAACGATTGGGTCCAGTCCAAGGTGCTGAAACTGCCGATGCAGTGACAGACACCCCGCGCGGCGCTACCTTACGAACGGTGCCCACACGTCAGGAGGCCACATGTCCGCCCGCACTCTTCGTCCGGAATCGCCCGCCTTGAGTTGGGAAAC
>CAINLT010000243.1 GCA_903850505.1 uncultured Myxococcales bacterium
ACAATGGCCAAGGCCAAGTTTGAGCGCACCAAGCCCCACGTGAACGTGGGAACCATCGGCCACGTCGACCACGGCAAGACCACGTTGACGGCAGCCATTACCAAACACCAGGCCGCCAAAGGCTTCGGTAAGGCCAAGTCGTTCGACGAGATCGACAAGACCCCCGAAGAAAAGGCTCGCGGCATCACGATCTCGACCGCTCACGTGGAATACGAGACCGCGAAGCGCCACTACGCGCACGTCGATTGCCCGGGTCACGCCGACTACATCAAGAACATGATCACCGGCGCCGCCCAGATGGATGGCGCGATCGTGGTTTGCGCGGCGACGGACGGCCCCATGCCCCAGACGAAGGAGCACGTGCTGCTCGCTCGTCAGGTCGGCGTTCCGTCGATCGTCGTGTACCTGAACAAGTGCGACATCGCCTACTCGGATGATCCCGCGGGCGAGCTCGTTGACCTCGTCGACATGGAGCTGCGCGAGCTGCTCGACAAGTACGAGTTCAACGGCGACGCCGCTCCGATCATCCGTGGTTCGGCGCTGCAGGCGCTCCAGGGTGAGACCACGCAGTTCGGCACGCCGTCGATCGACGCCCTCATGGACGCCCTCGACAACTACATCCCGGACCCGATTCGCGAACTCGACAAGCCGTTCATGATGGCCGTCGAAGACACGATGACGATCTCGGGCCGTGGTACGGTCGTGACGGGTCGCGTTGACCGCGGCACCGTCAAGGTTGGCGACGAAATCGAAGTGGTGGGCATTCGCCCGACGCAGAAGACGACCGTCACCGGCATCGAAATGTTCCACAAGACGGTGGAGCAGGGTCAGGCGGGCGACAACCTCGGCGCGCTGCTCCGTGGTTTGAAGCGCGACGACGTCGAGCGTGGCCAGACCCTGTGCAAGCCGGGTTCTGTTACGCCGCACACCGAGTTCGTGGCTTCGGTCTACGTGCTCAGCAAAGACGAAGGCGGCCGTACCAAGCCGTTCTTCAAGGGCTACCGTCCGCAGTTCTACTTCGGTACGGCCGACATCACCGGCGACATTGATCTGCAGCCGGGCGTCGAAATGGTCAAGCCGGGCGACCGCGTTGACCTGATCGTCAAGCTCATCGTGCCCGTCGCGATGGAGACCGGTATGCGCTTCGCCATTCGTGAAGGCGGCAAGACCGTCGGCGCGGGTCTGGTGGCGTCGATCAACAAGTAAGCGCGTCGCGCAAGCGACACAGCGATCCGCCGGGGTCACAACGCTCTCATTGCGAGGGTGTGGCCCCGGTGGATCGCCTGCTTGCGAGGCGAGAAAGACCGGAAGGTTGTCAAACCTGAAGGTGTCCCTGGAGGCCCATTCGCCTCCCCGTTCGCATCCCGACCCTCGAGTTCGGGACATTTGCTAGAAGGAGTCCGTGATGGCCGCCAGCAACCGCAGCATCATCCATCTGGAGTGCCAGACCTGCCGTACCGCCGGCATCCCGGGCGTTTCGCGTTACACGACCACGAAGAACAAGAAGACCACGCCCGGTCGCTTGATGCTCAAGAAGTACTGCCGCTTTGAGCGGAAGCACACGGAACACAAGGAAACGAAGTAGTCGGCGAGCGCGCTCGCGAACTTTGCCCTGCATCTGGCCACCGTAGCGGACGACGAGACGGGCCCAGATGCAA
>CAINLT010000244.1 GCA_903850505.1 uncultured Myxococcales bacterium
ACACAACACGCGCGAGGGATCGTCACCCGAAGGGCGGAGACGCGCGGTCAGCGCGGCTCCGGTCGCGCAGCGACTAGAGCCCGGTCCGGCCCAGCGGGACGGACGCGCCCAACCCAAGCCCAGACATTTCGAACTGTCGGGGCTCGTCGACGCCCCCGTGCAACAGCCCGCTATTCCAGGTGTTCCAGCGGGTCCTTGCCGGCGAAATACGCCTTGGTCGGCTTGTTGAACAGCGCCTTGGTCGTCAGCACCAGCAGACCAAAAGACACGAACAGCACCCGCACCGCGTACTTGGCGACCGCGTACAGCGGGTCTTCCTTCTCCAGGTCATTCATGATCTTCCAGCGCCGGGCAAACCCGTCGACAACCGTGAATTCCTTCTTGGTCGCCCGCTTCAGGTCCTCGTCCGTCATCCGGTCGATGTCGCGGCGCTTCTTCTCCAGCTCGCGCTTGCGCGGCTCGTAGCGGTCGCTGATCTTCTGCAGCTCGCTGAAATGCCGGTCCGCACCCGACGCTTCCGCCGACCGGTTCGCCGTCGTCAGCCGATCGAGCTCAGCTTTCCGCTGGTTCTTGACTTCTTCCAGCTGGCTTTCGAGCGCCTCTTTCTCGTCGTGCAGCCGCCACCACTGCGGTCCCTGTCCCACCGCGCCGGATCGCCAGCCTTTCTCCTCTTGCCGCAAGTCGATCGCCACTGCCTCGATCTTCGCCTGCAAATCCTTGATCTGCGTGTCGAATTTCGGCGTCGCGACGGTCTCCAGCTTGGCTTCCGGCGCTTCGTCTTTCAGGCGCTTGCGGGAAATGCCCTCTTCGGATTCCAGATCCTCCAGGTCCTTCTTGAAATCGCCGCGCAGTTGCTGGCGCGCCGACTCGCGGATGCCCTGCACTTCACCGTTCAGGCGCCCTTGAATCACGTCATTGAACACCAGCAATTCCACCGGAATCGCCGTGACCGTGGCAAAGATGATGACCACCAGCACGCGCATCAGGATGGCGGGACTGAGGAAGATTGGCGTCTTGCGGCTTTCGACGTCCGCGGTGACCACGAAGCGTTCGAAGATGATGATGATGCCGGAAATCAGGAACGCGAAAAGGAACGTCAGCAGCCAGCCCGCCGGGCCAAGTGCGTTGACGAAAACCCAGCGAAAACCCAGCGTCCAGGCCAAGAAGTCCATGCAAAACTGCACGCCCATCAGCAGCGACGCGAAGCCGACCTGCGCCTGCACCGTGCGCGGCATCGGGCCGTGCTCGTCCAGGATCATGAGCTTGATGAGCGGGTTGAGCCACGTCGGCTTGTACAGGTCGACGTACGGCGCGTACTGCCGACGCGTATGGCGGCGCACGGGCGGCTCCGGCTCCGGCGCGACGGCGGGCGGCGGCTCAGGCGCGTCGACTTGCGCAACAACCGGATCGTCAGCGTTCACTGCGGGCACGCCATCCACGGGCGTGTCTTCACGGTGCACGACTTCCAACGGCGGGTGTTCACGATGCGCTTCGGTGCCGAAAGGTTGCTCAGCGCCGGGCTGCTTGAAGGGCGAGGTAGCCATGCAATTCGTTGACAGCAGCGCGGGATGCGCCGGTCCAACAGGATAAGGGCGCATGCCGGGACTGTCTAGAAGAAACGCCCGAACGTGCCTATTCGGCGCAAAAAGCCACACGAGGAGCGACGTCACAGTGCCGTCGCTTGCGCGTCATGGCAGCGACCGCTAGAGTCGGAATTGTGCTCAGGTATGCACGCTGATTGTGATTTTGATGAACGCACTGCCCCGCAGCTCCGTCCTATTCGCCGCGCTCGCGCTGACGTTCGCCTGTAGTTCGCCACCGAGCGGCGCGGGCGCGGGCGACGTCAGCCTCACCGACCTTGGTTTCACCGGGTCAAAGTTGGATGGAACCGGCGACACCGGCGTCAAGGACGCCAACACGACGCCGAGCGACGCCAAGGTCGACCCGGCAAGCTGCCCGTTTCCCGCCAATCCCGCCAGCGGCGAAGCGGGTGCCGCCTGCAAAGTCGCCAGCGACTGCCAAAGCGGCTTCTGCGTGGAATCCGCGGACGGCAAGATCTGCAGCCGCGGCTGTGTCGATTGCTGCCCCGGCGGCATGACGTGTACGCAATTGGCCAACGGCGCGGACTTCGCGCTCGTCTGCGTGCCACAGATGCTCGCGCTTTGCCGCCCCTGCACCACCGACGCGGAGTGCGCGACCGTCGACAAGGGCGCGCTCTGCATCGACCGCGGCGACAACGATTTGGGCAATAGCGGCAAATATTGCGGCGGCGGCTGCGCAGATTCGAGCGACTGCCCGGGCGGCTATTCCTGCAAGACCGTGCAAGGGGAAAAAGGCGCGGGCACGCAGTGCGTCCCCGAGAGCGGCGAATGTGCGTGCGGCAAGTCCGCGATCCTCGCGGGCGCAACGACGACCTGCAAGACGACCAACGACCTGGGAACGTGCGCCGGAAGCCGCAAGTGCGCGCTGGACGGCCTGACGCTCTGCGACGCGCCGAGTCCGACGGCGGAAGTCTGCAACGGCAAGGACGACAACTGCGACGGCGCCACCGACGAGCCCGGCGCGGTCGGCTGCAAGATGTACTTCGGCGACGGCGACGACGACGGTTTTGGCGGCGGCGTGGGCGCGTGCCTGTGCGCACCCGATCTCGCCCACGCGCACAGCCAAGGCGCGGACTGCGACGACGCGAACGCGGCCATTCATCCCGGCGCGGCTGAACTGTGCAACGGCAAGGACGACAACTGCGACGGCAAGACCGACGAACCCGGCGCGCAGGGGTGCAAATTCTATTTTGCCGACGCCGATCACGACGGTTTTGGCGCCGGCGCGGGTTCCTGCCAGTGCGCCGCCGACCTCGCGTTCCCGGTGACCAGCAGCAGCGACTGCAACGACGCCTCGGTCGCCATCAGCCCGGCAGCCAGCGAAACGTGCAACCAAATCGACGACAACTGCAACGGCGTGACGGACGAGGGCGGCGTGTCCTGCATCGTGTACTACGTCGACGCCGACAGCGATGGCTACGGCAGCAGCGACGGGGCGTGCCTGTGCCAGCCCGACGCCATCCACACGGCCAGCAAGAGCGGCGACTGCGACGATGACGCGCCCAACGTGCACCCCAAGGGCGTGGAGATCTGCAACGGCATCGACGACAACTGCAACGGCTTGACCGACGAAGGCGCGGCGACCGGCTGCACCGTGTTCTACGTGGACAGCGACGGCGACAAGTTCGGCGGCGGAACCGGCGCGTGCCAGTGCGCGGCGGACGCAACGTACACGACCGCGAAGGGCGGCGACTGCAACGACAGCGACAAGAGCGTCAACCCGAAGGTCGACGAGACCTGCAACGGCAAGGACGACAACTGCGATGGCCTGACCGACGAAGTCGGCGCGGAGGGCTGCGTCAGCTACTTCGTCGACAGCGACGGCGACGGCTTTGGCGGCGACGCGCTCGCGCCCAAGTGCCAGTGCGCGGCCGCGGGCGTGTACGCGGCGCTCGTCGCGGGCGATTGTCTGGACAGCAACAAGACCGTCTACCCCGGCGCGCCGGAGAGCTGCGACACGCTCGACAACAACTGCGACGGCATCGTCGATCCGGTCAACTCCCTGGGCTGCCAGGCGCACTATTTCGACGGCGACAGCGACGGCTACGGTACGAGCGTCTCGGAGTGCACGTGCGGCAAGGATGGCAGCTACAGCGCGGTCCTGAGCGGCGACTGCGACGACGGCGCAGCGACCATCCACCCCGGCGCCGCCGAGGTCTGCAACGGCAAGGACGACGACTGCAACGGCCAGACCGACGAAGGCGTCGCGGGCGGCACGTTCTACCTGGACAGCGACGGCGACGGCTACGGCGAAGCGGGCAAGACGTCCAGCGCATGCCTCGCGCCGAGCGGCTACGTGGCCAACAGCAGCGACTGCAACGACGCCGACGGCGCGATCCATCCGGGCGCGGTCGAGATCTGCGACAACGTCGACAACAACTGCAACGGCCAGACCGACGAAGGCACCATCGCGCAGGTCTACTACCAGGACGCGGACGGCGACGGCTACGGCAACGCCAGCAGCGCCAAGATGTCGTGCTCGGCGATCGGCGGCTACGTGACGACCGGCACCGACTGCGACGACACCAAGAGCGCGATCCACCCGGGCGCGACGGAGATCTGTGACGGCCTCGACAACAACTGCGACGGCAAGACCGACGAAAACCTCGGCGCGACCGTGTACTTCCAGGACCTCGACGGCGACTCCTACGGCAATCCCAACGTCACGCTGTCCGCCTGCGCCCAGCCCGCCGGCTACGTCACCGACAACACCGACTGCAACGACGCCAACGCCAAGGTGAATCCTTGCGTGTTCTGCATTCCGCTCTTCAACTGCGGCAAGTGCGGCTGGGGCCAGGAACAGTCCTCGCCAATCGGATCGGGCTGCAACGGCATCGACAACAACTGCAACGGCTACACGGATGAAGGCACCGCGTGGCCTTGGTACCTCGACGCGGACGGCGACGGCTACGGCACCAACGCGACGAGCAAGTCCGTGTGCATCGGCAGTTCGCTGAGCGGCTACTCGCGTGACGGCAGCGACTGCAACGACGCGGACAAGGCCATCCATCCCAACGCGACCGAAACGTTCTGCGACAACATCGACCAGGACTGCATCGGCGGCGACTACTGCGGCGCGACGTGCCAAGCGACCACGCTGTACGACTTCACCTACGGCCCCAACGGCTGGAGCACCGGCGGCGGCTGGACGTGGGACTACTACACGGCGTTGTTTTCAAGCTCGATGAAGCGATTGGCTTATGAGAAGGACAAACAGACTGGGTACGATGCGACCTCAAGCGCTGCTACCAGCATCACGCTCAACGTCCCGAATGCCGCGAAATTCCTGCAGTTGTCGTTAACGTTTGCAAACTCGACCGCGTACGACAGCAACGCGACGCCAACCAATACGCCGGACACGACCGTGCTGGTCACGCTGAACGTCAATGGGGCGACGGCCAGCTACGGCCCGGCCTCAAGCTACGACGGCGGGAAGTACACGCTCAAGGTGGCGATCGATCCGACCTGGTGGAAAACCGCCGTGCCGGTCTCCGTCACCGTCACGAACGCCCAGTCCAGCAGCGCGAGCGGCGCCGGATTCTTCATCGACGACGTCAAGATCGTCTGCAACTGACCGCCATGGCCAAGCCCGCTCCCAGCCAGCTCGCGCTGTTCGACGCGCCACCGCCGCCAAAGCCCGCGCTGCTGGAACGCCTCCAGCCGCGGCTGCAAGCGTGGGCGGCGGACGGCATCTATTTCGGGACATCGTCGTGGAAATACCCGGGCTGGACCGGGCTTGTCTACAACAAGCCGTACAAGTCCCAGCGCGCGTTTGACGAGACCTGCATCGGCGAATATGCGGAGACATTTCCAACAGTTTGTGCCGATTTTGCGCTGTATGACTTTCCGCATACCACCGCGATGCGGCGGATCGCCGACAATACGCCGGAGCACTTTGCGCTTTCGCTGAAAGTGACTGATCGGATTACCATTCTGCGCTATCCGTCGCTGCCGCGCTATGGAACGAACGCCGGGCGCGACAATCCGGATTTCCTCAACGCGGACTTGTTCCAGGATGCGTTCCTGACGCCGCTGGCGGAACTGCGCGGCAAGGTCGGCGCCATCATTTTTGAGTTTTCGACGTTCGCGCCAACGTCCGGCATGGACGTCGCCCGCTTTGCCGGGCAAATGGACGCGTTCCTGGGGCAGCTGCCGCCGGGCTTTCACTACGCGGTGGAAGTGCGCAACCGCGAATTCCTGCAACCGGTCTGGCTGGACGTGCTGAAGCGCCACAACGTCGCGCATGTGCTGAATAATTGGACGCGGATGCCGCCGATTATTGAGCAACTGGACGTGCCGGGCACCCTGCCCGCGGATTTTGGCGTCGTGCGTGCGTTGCTCAAGCCGGGGCGCCTGTACGCGGAGGCGGTTGCGCGCTTCGAGCCCTACGCAAGCATCCAGGAGGAGAATCCCGAGCTGCGCGACGGCCTCGTGGAGAGCGTCGAGCGCGCGGTGGCCGAAGGCCGCAAGCTGTTTGCCTACGTCAACAACCGCGCCGAAGGCAACGCGCCGCTGACCATCGACGCCGTTCTGGAGAAGCTGGAGCCCACGCGCGGGCGGCGCAAGAAGCGTTAGGGGCATGCGCGTTGGCAGCGCAAACCCAGTCCAAGGCAGCTATCCCGCCGCGCCGCTCCACCCTTCGCCAACTTGCGCAGCCACTTGCGCGCGGGCATTTTCCACGCTCGCGCCCGCTGCATCCGCCGCTGTCAGGACCGCAACCGCGTGCTCCAGCGCCGCACGAACCTGCAGATTGTCCGTCGCGTTGCCCTCATTCCATGGCCGGTACGCCACGTCAAAGCGCGGCGTTCGCTTGAAGCAAGGCTTGTCCGGCTGGGTCGCCTCAATGCGCAACTCCAGCGGCTCGCGGACCTGCGGATGGGTCAAGCGGACGAAGCCGACGCGCAACGGCGACACCACACCCGCTGGCCGCGGTTCCAGCGCCAGCGCCGCCAAGCGCGCCTTGGCGTGACGCGGATTGTGGCCGTGCAGTTGCAGCGCCTCCTGCAGCACGCCGATCGCTGGGCGCGTTGACGCGTGCAGTTCCGCGCGCCCCGCCAGCCGCAGGTATTGATGTTCCACGCCCTGACACAGAGGCCGCAGCGTGCACGCGCCACACGGCTGCGTCGGCCACACCTGGCCGCTCAACTGAAAGCCGGTGCTCAGGTACGTGTTGGCGTCGGCCGCGCGGTCGAGATACGTCTCATCGCCGGCAAAAGACTTCAACTTCAGCGACCGGGAGGTATGGCGCCCCAGCCGGCAAAGCGGCGCGTTGTCGATGAAAAAGTCTTCCCGCGCGACCTCCAGGCGATCGGCCAGCGCCAGGAAGTCGACGTCCGCGTAGCGCAACGGCCCCGCGTCGCGCGCCTGTTCCCACGCACAGCCGAGGAGATGGGTGAAGATGAATTTGAACTGGATCGGCCGCGCAGGCCCCAGCTTTTGCCGGACGTACGCGGCGATCTCCGGCAGCGCGGCGGCGTTCTCCCGACAGATGACCATGTTCACCGTCACGGCAATGCCCGCCGTGGCCGCCAGCGCATCCAGCGCCTTGGCCTGCCGGACGAACGTATGTGGCACACCCGCGATCCGGTCGGCAATCTCCGCCGTCGCGCCGTGGATCGACAGCTCGATCGCGTTCAGCCCCGCGTCCGCCAGCCGCTGGAGGTAGCCCGTCCGCGCCAGTGGCGTGCCATTTGTCGCCGCGCGAATCCGCTCAAAACCCAGCTCGCGGGCCAGACGGATCACGTCCAGCGCATCCTGACGGAGCAGCGTCTCCGCGCCCATGAACACGACGTCGGTCGCGCCGGTCTCGCGCAGGCCGCGCAAGGACGCGCGCACTTCCGCGAGGTCTGGCTGCTGCGGTCCGCCGCGATCAGCGCGTTCCAGGCAGAACACGCAGCGCAAGTTGCAGACGTTGGTCAGGTGGACAACCGCGAGCTGCGTGGGCTCGAGCGGCGCCTCAGGCGGCGGTTGCGGCTTGCTCCAGAAGAGCCCCATGATGTTCCTGCGGGCGGCTGTCAACGCGTTCGACCCGACGTTCCGGACGCGGGACGACGGCGCACTTCAGCGTAGCAGGGATTGGCGGAGGCGGCCAACGTGAGGCCTCCGCCACCATGCGGTCACCGCGATTGCCGGGTCGGGCCAATCCGGCCACGCCGGCGGGTCACAACGCCGACGCCCTTCCTGCAACAAGCCGTGAGCCAGCACGCGCGGATTGAGCCTGAACATGTCGAACGGGTGACGCGTCCCCGTCCTACTTGACGCCCCTTCCCAACTCGGCACACTCGGTCGCGCCGGCCCCTCTTCGGCTGCGCGCTCCCATCCGAGGTCCGCCGTGGTCGCCAAGTCCCGTACCCAGACACCAGCCGAGGCTTTGGCCACCGCCGAGCCCGCGCCGACTGTTGATTCGCCGCTCTGGATGGTCTCCCGCGCGCCGGGGCTGAACGCACTCGTCGTCGCCCTGCAGCGGCATCGCCGGGCGCTGGATCAAGGGCTTGGCGGCGAGCGTCTGGTCTTCTCGCGCGCAGAGGTCACGCAGGCCCGCGCGGAGTTCAGCGACATGATCCGCCGCGGCGAACGCGACTTGCACCTCCTCGCCAACCTCCTCGCCGAGCATTTCCTCGGCACAGTACAGCGTCGCAGCGTCGTCATTGGCGAAATCGAACGCACGCGGGAACGCTTCACGCTGACCGTCGACGTCACGGAGGCGGAGGTCATCGGCACGACGGACATCGACCTTGGCAATCGCGTCCTTGCGCGCCTCGCCATCGCCGACCACCGCGGCTGGCTCCGCGCGGGGCTCATCAGCAACGTCGTGGAGTACGAAGCCGACGCGCCCAACCCGTTCTCCGTCTACCGTTTGCTCACGCGCATCAAGGCGGAAGAGGAGATCTGGAACAAGGTGGCCGATGAGATCTTCGAGATCGACCAGCTCGTGCTCAAGGACAAGCAACTGCGGCACCTCGGGCGTTACGTGAAGGACGTTTTTGGCGTGAAAGTGGTCGTCGGCACCGCGGAGGACGCGGAGAAAGTGCACGAAGCGCTCCAGGCGCTGCAGTTTGGCGACGCGCAACTGGCCGCGCGCCATGTGCCGGTGGACGACGAGCACCGCGCGCTGCGGTTCATCGAGGTGAAGAATTACCTCGACCAGGAATCGCGCAAGCGCTCCGGCTGGTCCGCGATGAAGAGCGTCGTGGCATGGGGCGGGCGGACGATTGAGGTGCAGGTCCAGCCTCTCTCCAA
>CAINLT010000245.1 GCA_903850505.1 uncultured Myxococcales bacterium
CTGGTGCTGCTGGTGGCGGCGGAATTCATCTCGGCGGCGTTGCAGGTTGATGCGCGGCTGACGATTGAAGAGGGCCAGACCATCGACTTCATCGAGCGCCCGCTGGAATTTGAGCTGGCGATCGTCGACACGACCGATCCCAAAATGGACGACGTGTATGGCGTGCCCGAGTCGCTGCTCAAGGCCGGCGGAACGATCACCGTGCCGGGGACGCCGCTGACCCTGCGCGTGCATGGCTACTACAAGAACACGGAACTGGCGCGCAAAGGCGAGGGCGACGCGCCGTCGATGGCGACCCAGGGCGTCGGGACGGGCGTGTCCATCAAGGAAGCGCCGCCGGTGACGGCGGATGACGAGCGCAACCATCCCGCGACGTACATCGAGCCGATCGCCTATGGCAAGAGCTACGGCACGTGGCTGGCGGCCGCGGGCCTCGGTGCGCCGCAGCAGTTCGTCCACGAGGGCCACACGTATCAATTGGCGATGCGGCCGCGCCGCGAATACCTGCCGTACAAGCTGACCTTGAAGAAGTTCAGCCATGACGTCTACGCGGGCACGGACATTCCCAAGAATTTCTCCAGCCTCGTGCACCTCGTCGACAAGGGCGCGGGTGAGGAGCGGGACGTCCTGATCTTCATGAACCAGCCGCTGCGGTACGCCGGGCGGACGTTCTATCAGGCGAGCTTTGGCAAGAACGACACGCTCTCCGTGCTCCAGGTCGTGGAAAACCCAGGCTGGCTGCTGCCTTACATTTCCTGCGCGCTCGTGACGCTGGGCCTGATGGTACACTTCGCCATGAGCCTGCGACGCGCCCAACGCAAGCGTCAGCGGCAGGCCGCAGCGGCGGAAGCCAGTGCAACGAACAGCAAGGTGATGGCATGAAACGCAATGACCTCGTGAACAGCAACAGCAAGTTCGCCAAGTACCTCCCGTGGCTCGCGGCCATCGTCGCGCTCATCGGCGCGGTGAGCGGCATGTTCGGCTCCGGCAAGGTCCGCAACATGGACGTGCAGGACTTCGCGCGCCTGCCCGTGCTGGAAGGCGGCCGCGTCAAGCCGCTGGACTCGATCGCCCGCAACTCGCTGTTGGTCATCCGCAGCCAGCAGAGCTTTCGCTACAACGAGCGCACGGTGAACGCCGATGAGTGGCTGCTGGACGTGATGTTCCGCCCGGACGTCGCCGACGACCAGCCGATCTTCGTGATCAACGATCCGGATGTGCTCGGCTTGCTCGGGATCAAGCAGTCGTCAGAGCGCTATTTCTCCTTCAAGACGCTGTTGCCGCACATCGACGAGATCCAGAAGCAGTCGGAAGCCGCGCACCCGATCGACGCGAAGCAGCGCACGCGGTACCAGTCGGCGATCGTCAACCTGTTTGAGCGCGTGTACCAGTATCACCGCCTGAAGCACTCGATGCAGGTCGCCGGTACGGAAGGCGGTTTGACGCAGGAAATCAAGGACGTGGCCACGCCGGGTGCGGAAGAGCGCCACGCGGTGCTGCGCGAACTGGGGCTCTTCCGGCCGTTCCCGGGGCCGAAGCCGAGTGATTGGCGCAGCGTGGGTGAGGCGCTCCGCGATGCCCGCAATGGCCAGCCGCTGGACAAAGGCCTGGCGCCGATGGCGCGCGTGAGCGACGCGTGGGCCAAGCAGGACGTCCCCGCGTTCAACTCCGCCGTTTCTGAAGTGCTGGCGCTCGCGCGGCCGGACGAAGTGCGGCAGGCCAAGAGCGAGCTCGCGTTCAACCTCGCGCAGCCGTTCTACGCGGGCATGGTGGTTTACGTCTTTGCCCTGTTGATCCTCTTCGTGTCGTGGGCGTACCAGCCCGTGCTCCTGCAGCGCGTCGCGTTTGCCGTGCTCCTGGTCGGCGTCCTCGTGCACACCGCGGGCCTGACGTCGCGCGTGATCCTGCAGGGCCGCCCGCCCGTGACCAACCTCTACTCCTCGGCCGTCTTTGTCGGCTGGGGCGCAGTCGTCCTCGGCTCGATCCTGGAATGGATCTACCGCAAGGGCTACGGCACCGCGGTCGCGGCGTCTTCCGGCTTCGCGTCGCTCATCATCGCCCACCATCTCGCGGCGGACGGCGACACGATGGAGATGATGCGCGCCGTCCTCGACTCCAACTTCTGGCTCGCCACGCACGTCGTGACGATCACCATCGGCTACAGTGGCACGTTCCTCGCCGGCGCGATCGCGATCGGCTGGACTTTGCGCAAGCACATCGTCAAGCACGCCGATCCCGCCGCGGACAAGGCGCTCGTCGCCATGTGCTATGGCATCATCTGCTTTGCCGTGTTCTTCAGCTTCGTCGGCACGGTCCTCGGCGGCATCTGGGCGGACCAGTCCTGGGGCCGCTTCTGGGGCTGGGATCCCAAGGAGAACGGCGCGCTGCTGATCGTGCTCTGGAACGCCATCATCCTCCACGCCCGCTGGGGCGGGTACGCGCGCGACCGCGGCATCATGGCCATGGCGATCTTTGGCAACATCATCACGTCGCTCTCCTGGTTCGGCGTGAACATGCTCGGCGTGGGCCTGCACTCCTACGGCTTCATGGACAAGGCCTTCTGGGCGCTGGTGGCCTTTGGCACGACGCAGCTGCTGCTGATTGCCCTGGCGCTCCTGCCGCGCCGGTTCTGGCACCGTGGCCCCGGCCCGATGGCGACGCCGCATACGCCCGCTTCCGCGGCTTAGTTTCCAAGGATATTCCCGGCGAATTTCCTGCAAGCGCGCCTCATGCCGGCAGGTCCGCCACCTTGGTGATCCGCCACTTCCGCGCGCACCTTCCGACCGACAAATCGCCAAATGCGACCAATTTCGTCCGACTGAGCGAGTTGATCCAGATCATGCTCTCGACTTGATCCAGATCAAGCGGACTCTTGAGGTCCGCCTTATCGATATTCGGAATTTTGCGCACTTTTCTCGTCATATCATGCACTTAAGTCAAGTTATCAACACGCGCAGAAACTACGCCAAATAGGGACTTGAAAAGCCCTGTACTGTTGCCGCGCCGTGTACAGGGGCGGTATCCTTGTCGCGTCGGACCCGAGAGGTTCGAACCCGTCAGGCGAGTCGCCTGGCGTGGGAGAGCACAGCAGATTGGCGTGTGGACGACTTCTGGCTGACTCTCGGTAAGGTGTTCCGACAAACAAAGGTGGATCCAATGAGAAAATCATCCTTCCCCGCCTGGACTGGAGGCCTGCTTCTCGCAGGTGCGCTCGTCTCGGCAACTGGCTGCGAAAGCAAGGGTACAGCGGGAGCCAATGGCACTTCGTGCACGGCAACCAAGACTGGCACAACGACAACCATTAGCTGCACCGACGGCACGAGCGTCGCGATTGAAGACGGCGTGAAGGGTGATACGGGCGCGAAGGGCGCAGTTGGCGACACGGGCGCCAAGGGCGATACCGGCGCCAAGGGCGATACCGGCGCACAGGGTCCCAAGGGCGACACTGGCGCGAACTCCACGCCGTGCGCGGTTGTCGACAATGGCGACGGCACGAAGAAAGTCACTTGCGGCACGACCTCGGTCACGCTCTCTGACGGCGCCACGGGCACCGCTGGCGTGAACGGCACCAATGGCACGAACGGCGCCGATGGCAAGCCCTGCGAAGTGGCTGACAACGGCAACGGCACCAAGACCATCACCTGCGCGGGCGTCACGGTTGACCTCCCCACAGGCGCGACCGGCGCAACTGGCACGGCTGGCGCGCAGGGTGAACCCGGCGTGAACGGCACCAACGGCACCGACGGTCTCCCCGGCAAAGACGGGCTGAACGGCAAGGACGCCAAGCCCTGCTCGGTCACCACCAATGGCGGCGGCTCGACGGTCATCACCTGCGGCGACGGCTCGTCCGTCACGCTCGGCGCGACCGGCACCGTCAATCAGCCCAGCTTCATCGTGGCCAACTTCCACGGCATCAACACGCTCATGACCACCGGTGAGTTCGCTGCGGGTGCCAAGTGGTTCGTCACGACGGCGATCACTGGCGCGTCCGTGGATCCGGACAGCGGCAAAGTGACCGTCACTTTCACCGTCAAGGACACCAAGGGCGCGGCCGTCTCCGGCCTGAAGGCCGTTGGTCTGGCCGTTGCCAAGTTGGTGCCCCCGGCCAACACGGAAGTCTCCAGCCAGTGGGTGCCGTACATCTACACCAAGGCTGTCGCCGGCGCCGGCGTGTGGAACAGCGCTCCGTACAACACGGACCCCGCGTTCTACACCTACCAGGCCACGCGCGAGTCCGCGAACGCCGACCCGACCAAGGGTGGCACGCTGACGGAAAGCGCCACGACGCCGGGTACGTACACGTACGTCTCGCTCGTCAACCTGAAGACCGCCAAGAAGGAAAACACCACCGTCGGCTTCAACGCCTCGCTCACGCACCGCGTCACGCTCATGATGGGCGGCCACGCTGGCGCGACCTCGGACGCGAGCTTCGACTTCGTTCCGAACGGTGACCCCGTGTCCTACACGCGCAACATCGTCACGACCGACACCTGCAAGCAGTGCCACGGCCCGCTGTTCAAAGCCCACGGCGGCGACCGCCTGAGCACCGAGACCTGCGTGCAGTGCCACAACCCGAGCACCATTGACCCGCAGTCGGGCAACACCATCGACTTCAAGATCATGATCCACAAGATCCACGCCGGTGCGGACCTGCAGTCCACCGCTGGCCCGGACGGCATCGTGTTCGACAACCCCGCGACGGTCGTCAATGAAGCCGCTGACAACAGCCAGTACACCATCTGGGGCTATGCCAATACGCTCGTGACCTGGTGGGACGTCGGCTTCCCGGCGGAACTCGCCAACTGCACCAAGTGCCACCAGGGCGACCCGGCCAAGCTTGCTGAAGTGAACAACTGGAAGGCCAAGCCGTCCATCGCCACTTGCGGCTCGTGCCATGATCAGGTCAACTTCGCGACCGGCACCAACCACGCCGGCGGCATCAAGACCGACGCGCAGTGCGCGGTTTGCCACGACACGGACGTCAGCGGCCCGGGCAAGTCCGTCAAGGATGCGCACAACTGGGAAGTCAAGGATGCCCGTAACATCTCGGAATACGCGGTGAACATCGCGGTCGTCGCTCCGGCGAACGGCACGTTCTTCGTCGCGGGCGAACAGCCCATCCTGCGGGTTTCGCTCAAGGACATGCTCTCGGGCGCGGCGATTGACCTGACCACGGTTGAACAGGACGACTCGACGACGGACGAAGGCTGCCTGCCCGCAGGCTGCCCGACGCCGGACGCCAAGTTCGGTGGCTTCAGCCTGTTCGTTCACGGCCCGCGCGCTGAGAACAAGCCGGTCCTGAGCTACAATGCCCGCGCGGTCATGGTGGCTACGGGCGCTGGCCCGTGGAACCTGACCTCGGCGAAGACCCTGGGCGTTACGTTCGACGGCGGCAAGGACCTGATTGGCTTTGACGTCACCGGTGGCGACTCCATCGCGAAGAGCGCGGCGGTTACCGTCACGCTTCCGACGTCGGGTGCGCTCAAGCCGGTCAGCATCGCCGCGGTCACCGCGACGGAACTGATGAACATCCTCAACGCCGACGCGAAGTTCAAGCTCCGCGGCATCGCGTTCATGGACGAGCTGACGGGCCGGCTGGCGATTCGCAGCCGCAACCTCGGCGAGCTCTTCGCTGTGCAGATGCCGGGTGCGACGACGACCACCGACTTGACAAAGGTCGAGAACGTGGTGTTCGGCGCTGACGCGACTGTCCACACGATTGGGCCGTATGTGAACTTCCCGGGTGCGGGCGGCTACGCTGGTTCGCCGGGCCTCAGCACGGTCGCCAACAAGCTGTTCTCCAAGTTCACGGGCACCTGCGCGGCCGGCACGCCGAACGCGACGAAGGCCTGCTCCGTGGTCGATGGCGCTTGCGGCGCCGGCACGCTGGCCGCTACGTGTGTCGTTCCGAAGACTTCGTTCGTCGACCCGAAGGTGACGTTCACGAAGGACTACGTCCAGTACAAGCTTGATCCGGTTGACGATCTGCAGCCGGGCACCTACATCGCCAACATGGAAATCAAGAACCTCGGTTCGGGTACCGCTCGCGTTTGCGATGCGGGCACGCTGAACGTGGGCAAGACCTGCGCTGCGGACGCCGATTGCGGCACCGGCTACAAGGCGGGTTCCTGCTTCGCCAACTACAAGACCCCGTCGGTTGGTCGTGTGACCTTCCAGATTGGCACGGCGACCTCGGAGCTGCCGATTGCGGGTAACTGCAACAGCTGCCACCAGGGTCCGGATGACACCACTCTCCCGAACGGCAACATCAGCCCGGACGGCAAGAAGGGCTTCATCTTTGACCAGAGCGGCCACCACAAGCTGTTCGACTTCTACTCGACCGACATGTGCACGGCGTGCCACGACTGGGAAGGCCAGTCGGCCACCGGTGACTGGTCGGGTGCGAAGCCGATCGCTCGTCGCGTCCATGCGCTGCACAACGGCGCGAACCTGACCTACCCGCTCACCACCGTTGGCCATGCTGACGGCGACCCGGGTCGCAACTGGAACATCCCGTACCCGCAGGATATCCGCAACTGCCAGCAGTGCCACGTTGACGGCACGACTTCCGGCACGTGGGCCACCAAGCCCGGTCGCATTCCCTGCATGGCTTGCCATGACTCGGATGCCGCCACCGCGCACGCGAAGATCATGACGTTTGACCTGACGCCTCTGAACCCGTACTCGGGTGACGAGACGGAAGCCTGCGCCACCTGCCACGCC
>CAINLT010000246.1 GCA_903850505.1 uncultured Myxococcales bacterium
GCCGCGCCGCTGAACAGGTTGGCGTGGCTCGCGGCGTCGTAGGCGTCCTGCGTCCAGCACTTCCAGGTCTGCGGCGGCGTGTGCGACATCGAGCCGTTGGCCCACATCAGCATGGCGCAAGCCTGCGCTTTTGCGTCCAAAGTCGCGTCGTTCGTGACCTCCGGCAAGCCGGCCAGGTAGCGCACGAGGTTGACCTGCCGCAGCGCGTTGGTGCGGCCATTGGCGGACAAGTCGCCGGCATCACAGGTTTTAACGCTGCCGCTCCAGGTGCCTTCGCTCAGGTCCTTGCGGTCCGCGTTCCAGCGCGTGCACGCGGCGGTGACCGGGTCGGTGCTGGTCGGCATGGACGCGTCGGCGGTTGCCCCCTTGCCGACGTCGGCGAGATTCACGACATCCTGCGCGTACTTGCCGGCGCAGTTCAGGCCGCTGCTGCCTTGGATGCACGGGTAGCCGGTGCCATAGGAGGGGCCGCAGCCAGCCAGCAGCGCACAGGACAAAACCGCAAACTTCAAGGGTTGCACCTCGTGTCGTCGACCGATGTCCAAGTGATGATGGCGGCCTGCGCGTCGATGATCTCGCCGCAATCGACCACGCCGTCGCCATTCTTGTCGAGGTTCATGCCGTCCTTGTCGACGCGCACCAACCGCACCTTGTTGCTGGCATTGTTGGAGGTCATCACGAACGGCGTCTGGCAAAAGCCCTTTGTGGCTCCCAGGATATACTGCTCCGTACTGCGCACCGCGGTGCCGATGAAGGCCCCGTCCGGCTGCAGCTCCGCCTGCACAGACGCCAGCGCCCGCTGCGCCACGTAGAGGTCGCACGCCGTCCCGACATGAAACGTCACGCCCGGCTTGCCGTCGCTGTCGCCGTCATAGATGCGCACGTCCGTCAGTTGGTTCGGCATCGGATCCGCAATCGGATCCGACATCTTGACGCCCCAGACCTGCGCCTCGACGCCGCCCGCGTAGCCCGTGCCCAGCACCGCGGATTGCACGAAGATCGGGTTGCCGCTCGCCAACACCGGCGGTGGGATGACCGTGTTCAGCCCCAGCAGCGGCGTGCTGACCACGCTGCACACTTCGCGCTTCTCCAGGAGCCGTTCGCCGGTCTGCTGCATGTCGATGCGGGTCAGCGTGTAGTTGCGGCTCTCGACCTTGTCGCCCAGGCTCACGCACGTCGACCAGTCCGACGCCAGCGCCCATGTGCCGGTCATGTTGTTCGTGCTCGGGCCGCTCGCGGTGTCGCCCTGCGCCACGTCCCCCGCAGCGTCGACGGCGAGCGCAGGAAAATTCCCAGGCGTCAGGTCCGGTTGGCAGGCAACCAGCAGCAGGGCGATGGCAGGGTAGCGCAACATGGTTCAGTAACTCACAGTCGGATGCAGGTTGAGGCGATCCGCCGCTTGCAGCGCACCCGCCGCATCGCCCTTGTAGACCAGGAACTGCCAGGTCGCGGTATCCGTGTCACGCAACGTCTCGTCGTCAAACGTGATCGTCGCGTCCTGCGGGCTGATGCGCGCCGCGACGTGGACCACGCGCGTCGCCTTGATGACCCACGTGTTGTTGCCCAGGCCGATCAGGCCGTTGGCCAGCGGCAGCCACGCCTCCTTCTGCAGGAACGTGAACGCGGACAGCGGGTAGCTGCGCACCTCGTCCTCGATCAGGCCGGGGCAGTAGCTCAGGACGTCTTCGAAGCGCGGGAAGGCCACCGAAACCTCATTGGCGAAGCAGTCTTCGCCGCAGGTCGGCAGCCCGATCTTCACCGTGAGCCACGTGCCATCGGCGCCTGCGCTCTCCCACTTTGTTTCGATGCCGCGCCCGGTTGCGGTGACCGTCACATCGAACGGCGCCGCAACCGCCAGCGGCGCGCCCGGCACACCCAGCGCATCGAGCGGCGTCACGACGCCGGTCTGCAGGTTCACTTCCGCGTGCGGCTTGCCCAGCGCGGTCAGCACCTTGGCGCGCCACGTCGCCGCATCCGCCAGCACCTTCGCGTTGTGGTCCAGGCCAAAGTGCACTTCGCCCCACCACGGATTGATCCCTGAACAATCGCTGACTTCCGCGTGCCAGACATCCTCCCACATCGTGCGCAACGCCGCGTCGAGCCCCGGCACGCTCTTGCCCAGCTTCGGCAGTGCCGCCGCCATCGCCTCCAGCGCCGCCACGTCCGTGCGCGCGCGCATGTTGCCTGAACGCACCGGATTGTCCGCC
>CAINLT010000247.1 GCA_903850505.1 uncultured Myxococcales bacterium
CAGGTCCGATTGCGCCATCTCGGCGTAGCCCAGGATCGACGTCAGCAGGTTGTTGAACGTGTGCGCCACGCCGCCCGCAAGCCGGCCCACGGCCGCCATTTTCTGGTCCTGCAGCGCGCGCGCCTGGATGTTGCGCAGCTGCGTGACGTCGCGCCCCGTGACGATGAAGCCGGTCAAAGCGCCATCGGAGTCGCGCGCGGGCTGCACGCGCAGGTGGCGCCGGTAGCGCCCGCCATCCTTGCGGAAACCGAGGAACTCGACCGTGCAGGCAGTGCCGCTGCGAAAGGCGTTGCGGATGCGATCTGCCGCCGCCTGGTCGTCGCTCTGCAGCAGATCCGCCGCGGGCCGGCCGATGATCTCGGCGGCGCTCCACCCTGTCTGGCGCTCGAAAGCCGGGTTCACCAGGCGCACCAGCGGGCCTTCCCCCGGCAAGCCCACCGCGTCCGTGACCACGACGCCATCCTTCATCGCGCCGATGGCGAGCTCCATCGCGGCCAGCGCGTCCGCCCGGTCGCGGCCCTGCACCACCGGATCGATGGTGGCCACGCGGCACGACCGACCGCGGAACGTGCACGGCCGCCCGGTGACGTCGACCGTGAACTCCGTCCCGTCCTTGTGCCGGTGCCGCCAATTGCGCGTACGCAGAGGTGTTTGCGGCGCATTCGTCACGAACTGCTGGAAGCGATCGCGGTCCGCGAACGGTTGCAGATCCTCCGTGGTGAGGCTGAGGAACTCCGCTTCGCTGTAGCCGTATTGCGCGACGGCGGCGCGGTTGACGAGCAGGACGCGCAGCGTCGCGACGTCATACACCATCATGGGGCGCAAGTTGTCATGAAACAGCGCCCCGGCCAGACCCGCGTCGTCCGTGACGGCGGCGGTCGCGTTGTCGCGAGGACCAGAAGGCACCAACAGGATACCGCTGCTCGTCATTCACTCCCCCAACTTCCAGAAGACTGACGCGCACCATGACGTCGCGGGCCACGGTGGCCACCGCATCCGAAATTACAACTCCCCCTCGCGTCCGACCCGACACATGGATTGACCATGCTACAGGACATGCACACCCCGTCAATTGCCACGCCTGCCGATCGTGGTGGCGAGCGGCCATCGGCGGCAACGCGCCAGCGGGAGCTTCGCCGTGCGACGTGCAACTTGGCATTCAAGAAGATGTTATCGCCGTGACGCCCGGAAGCGTGCCACAAACGCTGCGCCAGCCCTGGACTTTCGTCGCCAGTCGCGGCATGTCGAAGCGCTGCAACAGGAGTTGGCGATGTCGCGAAACAATCCGCACTTGACCCCGGACCACGAAGCCTTCGCCCAGACGGTGCGCACCTTTGTGGCCCGCGAGATTGCTCCGCATGTCGAGGCGTGGGAGGAGGCCGAGACGTTTCCGCGCGAACTCTATGCCAAGGCGGCGGACGTGGGACTGCTGTCCCTCGGGTTTCCAGAGTCGCTGGGTGGTGTTCCAGGCGACGTGTGGTATCGGCTCGTCGCCACGATGGAACTGGCGCGCGCCGGCTCAGGTGGCCTGTTGGCGGGATTGATGAGCCACACCATCGCCTTGCCGCCGCTGTGCGCCCTTGCCGGCGAGGAGCTGCAACAGCGCGTCGTGCCTCAGGTCCTCGCCGGGCGCGCCATCGCGGCGCTTGCAGTCACGGAGCCGGGCGGCGGCTCCGATGTCGCCAACCTGCAAACCCGTGCCGTGCGCGATGGCGACGAATATGTGCTGCACGGCTCCAAGGTCTTCATCACCTCCGGCGTTCGTGCGGATTTCCTGACCGTCGCGGTGCGCACCGGCGGTCCGGGCGCGGGCGGCGTCTCCCTGATGCTCGTCGAGGGCGACCGGCCGGGCTTGCACCGCACGCCGATGAAGAAGATGGGCTGGTGGTGCTCCGACACCGCGACGATCTTC
>CAINLT010000248.1 GCA_903850505.1 uncultured Myxococcales bacterium
GTCTGCACGAACCAGGGCTTCATTTCCGTCGTGGCGCATGATTCGGCCATCTGGCCATTCTTGCTCATGCAACTGTCGGAGCGGGTTGAAGAGATTCGCGGCATGGCGACCGGCACGACGTTCCTCGAAGTGAGCAAGGGTAAATTCAAGAACTTACGGGTCCTGATGCCGGCGCGCGACTTGGTGTTGCAATATGCTGCGAACGTCGGGGAGCAGCTCGAGCAGATTCGCGTCTTGAGGAAGCAGAACGCGAAGTTGACCGAGGCGCGGGACTTGTTGTTGCCGCGGTTGATGAGCGGGGATCTCGCTGTCTGAAGCCATCTGCTGGACTTCGTGACAGTTTCGTATCGAGCGGCCCCAGTCGGCCTTGTCGTTGCTCCATTGGCATTGCAGGCGTTGCACCACGGGCCGTCAAGTCGTACCGTAAGGGCGGTGGGCAGCAGCGCCCGTTTGGATCGGGAATTTGAGGCTGGCGAGTCGTCCGCCGACGTCAAGGTGCAAGGCCTTGGCGACACCAGCTGTTATTCGGCACCCTACCACCTTATGGTGGTCGAGCTCGAGTTCGTTCCGCTGCTGCCCACCAACTTTCTGAGAGGAATGGATGACTTGGGAGGAGACGTTTTCCGCAGATGAAATCTACCGGGTCATCGCGCGTCTGCGGGTTCGCGCCGCCGGCAAGCGGCACGACGAAGAGTTCTTCTGGCGCATGTCGACCGCCGCGCGTGCGCCCAATACCCAATCCAACGCTGTTCGCGCCGGGGCCCAGTTGCGGATCGAGGACATCACCCCGCCACGCAGCAAATGGAGGCGTCCCGACAAGGAACTTCGGAAGAAGCTAGGCGCCGAGCGAGTCGCCGAGTGGAGTATCGTTCAAACCATGCGCCTCACGGCCGCGATGCCGGTCAAACCGCGCTGGTTCGTGCTCCTGGCTCAGGTCGTGGGCATGGTTCGTTACCATGCATTCAACGCCTCCTCCTACAAGATGGGGACGCCTCGCATCATTGCGGTCGCGAAAGCAAAAGGCGACAAGTACTATCGTCCGCTGGCGATGTACGCGCTGATCGATAGGCTTGTCTCGGGTTTGGCCGCGAAGTACCTCCGCACCAAGTTGGATCCCGCGTTCTGTTCAAACTCCTACGCATTCCGGGCAGGACCTCGACCGCCGACCCACCACAATGCAGTCTCTGATCTGAGGCAATTCCGCAAGCGTTTTCCGCCATCCGACCCCATCTGGGTCGTCGAGTGCGATATCTCCGCATTCTACGATTGCGTAAATCACGACGTCTGCCGTCGCTCGCTCCAGACAGCACTTGACCGACTGCCGGACGGTACTGTCATTGACCGCCGCGCGATCTTGGTCTTTGAGACCTACCTCGCCTCGTACGCCTTCGAGGACGCTAGGAGCCAATCGCAAGCGTTCTTGGCGTCGCGTACCCCAGTTGGCGAGCTGAAGTGGCCGACGATATCGCTCCAGGCACTGTACGGTCGGCTGGACGGTCATCGCATTGGCGTTCCGCAAGGGGGGGCAATTTCATGTCTCATCGCCAATCTCGTTCTGGACCAAGCGGATCGCGCGGTGCTTCAGCAGACGCAGGCGAGTAAGGGCGATTTGTTCTACGCGCGATATTGCGATGACATGGTGGTTGCGCACTCGTCCCGGGCAGTTGTCGAGGCGGCAGCGGTCGCTTACCAGCAAGCGCTGGCTGACCTGCTCCTTCCGATGCACCCACTCAAGTCCGTCGCGCCGTACACAGTGCCTGATCGGCGGGCATTTTGGGGCAAGGATGCCAAATCCAAAGGGCCCTATGCTTGGAGCACGGATCGGGCGAGCGGCGCGGTGCCATGGCTATCATTCCTTGGCTATCAATGCGGCGCCGACGGCCGCATTCGAGTCCGGCCAAGGTCGATGGCGAAGGAGTTCGAAAAGCAAGCTGCGGTCGCAGGTCACGTACTCGCCGTGGTCCGAGGCCAAGGTACGAGCTTTCACGCGGGAGTAAGGCTCTCCAAGCAACAGATTGTGCACCGATTGCTGCAGCGCATGATCGCCATGTCCGCTGGCCGCGCAGAAGGTCGGACCACCTTCTGGCCAAGCGCGACATATTGCTGGGCAGTCGGCTTTGAGCTTCTCCGCAGCGAGCCATTGATGAGGCAGCAAATGCGCCGCTTGGACCGAGGGCGCCAGCGTCACATTGCTCGAGTTCGAAAGTTCGTGCAGCCACTTGGAGTTACAGCGACCTCGACGAAGCCGCCCTCTGGTGCGTTACTCCGTTTCTATGGTTATCCGTTCAGCTATGCCGCGGCTGTGCAAGTTCGGATGGCTTCGACTGTCGTTCCGGCTGTACAGACAGCGCCGACTGGCGGCGGCACAGCCGCCAGCACCACCGCCAGCTTTCTGCGTAGCCCACCGACCACCGGTTCGTGGCATGAACTCGTTCCATTGGGCGGCTCGCGTTCAGGTGAAAGGTAGTCGTGCTTCGCCTATCCTGCGGCACGTCATCCA
>CAINLT010000249.1 GCA_903850505.1 uncultured Myxococcales bacterium
CAGCACCATGGCGATCGGCAGGCCGAAGTAGAACTGCACGAAGCGCATGCCGTCTTCGTACGCCTGGCCGGGCAGCGAAAGGAACGTGATGGCGCTGGCTTGCGTGGCCATGACCGACAGGCCGATGGTCTGCCAGCGCATTTCGTAGCCGCCGTGGAGGTAGCTGCTCGTCGTCTCGGCGCCGCGCGTGCGCCAGAGCCCCCAGGCGATGATGGCGAACGTCGTGCCGGCAAGCACGATCCAGTCGAGCGCGGTCACGAATAGACCTCGGTCAGCGCCCAGAACACGACGACGAGGACCACCAGCGTGCCGATGGTGGCGACGTACAAGTTGCGCCAGCTGCCGAGCACCGGCGGCGCGTCATCCATCTCCGGGCGTGGCGCTTCGGTCATGGCGCCAACAGGTTGGCCAGCAGGCGGTACGCACCGGGCACACCCGCCGGCAACTCGCGGAAGAACGCCAGACCGGTGTAGATGAAGCGGCCCTTGCCGTACGGCGCCACCAGCAGCGCGCCTTTTTGCGGCAGTTCCTGCGGATCCTGCATCGTGAACACCGGGCGGTAGCGCTCGTCCCACGTCGCGGCGAAGTACAGGCCGCGCTCCTGCACCCAATGGGCAAAGTCGTCTGGTCCCAGCTTGTTGGGCGCTTGCAGCAGCGGATCGTTCGCCAGGAGCGGCGTCATGGCCGCGGTCTCGTCCGTTACGCGATCGCGACCGATCTCCAGCGGATACGGCCCGATCGGCACCGACAGCGCAGCCAGCCGGCTGTTGGTCTGGTACTGCACGAGCAACCGCCCGCCGCGTTCGACGTACTGCAGCAGCTTGTCGCGGTGGCGCGCCAGGCGCGGGTTCTGGTTGAAGGCGCGGATTCCTACGAGAATCGCGTCAAAGCGCTCCAGCGGCTCAGCTTCCAGCTTGTCGTCCGGCAGCAGCGTCACTTCGCAACCGACCGCGGCCAGGCTCTCCGCCACGCGATCGCCCGGACCTGGGATGTACCCGATCTTCGTCGCTTTTGTCTCGATGGCGAACGGCACCAGCACCGCCTCGGACGGCTGCCGCACCGCGAGCGGCGGGATGTGGTCGTAGTGCACCGTGCGCACGCGCCAGGACGCCGGCTTGCCGCCCACGACCGTCACAGCCTGGAACGTCGCGCGCTCGGTCGCGCCGGCGGGCGGCACCACCTCGAAGTGCACCGTGCGCTCGTCGCCGCGCTTGGCAAGCTGGAACGGCACTTCCGCCGGCTCTGCGTGCCAGCCCGCGGGCATCTGCAGCTTCACGTGACCCTGCACGCCATCGCGCCCCGCCGCCAGCACCACGGACACCGGCTGCGGCTTGCCATTGGGCACCATGATGACGTCGCGGCTCAGCGTCGCCGTCGCATCCGGAACGATCTCGAAGAGTTGGGAAAGCTCCCCGCGGATGGGATCGACCCAGACGTGCACGACCGGGCGATGCAGCGTGAGGCGCTGGCCGCCCAATTCCAGCACGAACCCTACCTGCAGCGGCGGATCGCCCAGCGGCCGGCCAATCAGGCGCGGCTCCGGCACGGCGTCCAGCCCGCCTGCGACCGGCTTGCGCAGCCAGTACGGCGTCGAGATCGGCGCGTCCGGCGCGAGGTGAATCTTGGGCGTC
>CAINLT010000250.1 GCA_903850505.1 uncultured Myxococcales bacterium
CAGGTTGCGCAGTATGCCAGCGACCGGCCCACACGGCCGGAAATGACCGTCGACTTCAGGAATGCCCTGATGCTCTGACGCGCCCAACAACATCCACGGCGGCGGCGCGCGGGCGGAAGGTCCGCCCACGCTCCTCGCCCAACGCAGTCGGAGGTAGCGATGCGGTGGTGGCTCAAGGCCCTGCTCGCCGTCGCGCAGGTGCTCGATGTGCTGATCGCCTTGGCGGTCGGCATTTTCGGGGCACCGGCGCCGGCGTAGTAGGCATGAACGGCCGCGGATCCGGACTGACAAAGCGTCGGTCCGGATCCGCAGCTATGCGGTATCACACAAAATTTCGGAGGATCGGATGAAGACGCTCAGCAGGACGGCGGGCGCCGTGCTGGATGCCGTGACGGCCGGCCTCGACGTCGGCGCGGCGCGCACGGTCGACAACAGCAACGGCGTCTACATGGCGCTACACGTCGACCGGCTGACCGATGCGACGTTCAGCCTCGCGCACTACTACGGCCAGAACGGCGACCTGTTGTGCGACCCTGACGGCGTTTTCCTCAAAACGTCAGCAGGTTGGCATCCAATCACGCTGCAGCTCTGCACCGGGCATTTCACGGTCGCGGTCGAGCTTGACGGCAACGACCGGCCGACGGGCTGGCGTCCGCGGCAATACCGCGAGTTGTCGAGCTTCGCTGCCATGTGGCTGCGAAACGTCTGCGAGCAGCAGGGCGGCATCGCCAAGATTCAAGCGAGCTTGTGAGCAACGGGCAGGGGTTGGCGTCGGAGGTTCCGGCGCCGGCCCCGTGCCTTCGGAGGTGGTAGATGGACAACGAGAAACTGCGGTTGCTGTCGCGGCCGTTCACCGAGATCAAGACGCGGCCAGGCCGCAACGGTCAGGCGATCCAGTACATCGAGGGGCACGCCATCGTGCACCGGCTCAACGAGGCGCTGGCGGGCGATTGGAGCTTTCGCGTGCTGGAGCGCGAGGTTCTGGAACAGGAAGTGCTCGTGCTGGTGGAGTTGTGCGCTGGCGATGTCACGAAGCACGCGTTCGGCGGCTCGGAACTCACGCGCACGCGTGAGGGCAAGGTCGTCAGCATCGCGGATGACCTCAAGTCCGCCGCGACGGACGCGCTGAAGAAGGCGGCGACGCTGCTGGGCGTGGGTCTGCAGCCGTGCGTCGTGGAGGAAGCGCCACCCGCGCCGCCGCCGCCGGGACCGAAGCTGGTGCCGCCCGTTGCCGACGGCGAGGAGCCCGGCGTCCCCGATACCAACCGACTGACGCGCAAGCAGGCGGAGTTCATCGCCAAGTTGGCGCACACGAACGGTCTCGGTCGGGGTGAGCTTGAGGAGTTGGCGCGAAAGCGCTACGGCAAAACGTCTGCATTCCTGAGTGTTCGCGAGGCTTCGGATCTCATCAGGGCGCTCAACGCGGCCTGAAGGAGGCAGCATGGAGTTCTTGCAACCGGCGGAAAGGGCAGCCCTTCACATCAGTGTCAGTCAAGTCAGGTGCATGCAATCCTGCGGGAAGCGTTTTGAATACAGGTACATCCTGGGCGCTCCGGCCGAGCACAGGTCCGCCAACTTGGCGCTCGGTACGGCGGTGCACACGGGCTTGGCCGCCTACTACTTGGCGCTCAAGGACGGCGTCGTGCTGGCGGATGGGGAGGTGATCGAGGCGGCCAGGCAGTCGCTGGAGGAGTCGGTCAAGCTGGAACCGCCTGTCCTGCTGGACGAAGATGAGACGGTGGCCGACCTGCAGGCCACCGCCGAGAAGCTGGTGCGCGCGTTCCTCGTCGGGGTCGAGCGCCCGGATGAGGTGCTGGCGGTCGAGGCGCCGTTCTACTGTGACGCGATCGACCCCGATTCAGGAGAAATAGTTGAAGAACAATTGGTTGGCTACTTGGATGCCGTCGTGCGGTTCGCTGACGACATCGTGATCCTGGAGCACAAGACGGCGGCGAGGGCGTGGTCGCAGGAACAGCTCGACTACGACCTGCAGGTCAGCCTCTACCTGGCGGCGACGGGCGCCGCGAAGGTGCGGCTGCAGGTGATGACCAAGACCAAGGTGGCCAAGCTGCTGGTGCACGAACTCGTGCGCAGCGAGCGGGAGCAGCGCGAGGCCGTCGTCATCGTGTGCCGGGTGCTGCAGGCCATCCGGGCTGGCGCGTTCTGGCCGGCACCTGGCTGGGCGTGCAAGACCTGCGAATACCGAAAGCGATGCCGCGGGTAGCGGGCAGGGGCGGAGGCGTGGCGGCGTCTTCGTCCCTGGCCTGGCCCGTCGCCATGGTGCGCGACGCGACAACGGCTGTCGCGTTGCACGCCAACCGCTCGGTTCGGCGCCGCGCCGCCCCTTGACGCAAAGATGGACGCGCCTATCCTTCGCAAAGCCATGACCTGACTCCCTACCACTGCGCATCGGATTCCAACCGGGGACGAACTACGTCCGCGGCAAGGTGGGCGTTCCACCTGAGGGATCATCCGAGCCGCGTGGAGATGTTCTGGCGTAATCGTACAACTGGTTAGCATTGCTGGCGGCTTCTCCGTCCTGCAGTGCGTCCGCATGAGACGGGCGCCTGACGGCGCGCGCCTTGGGGTCGATCTTCGCGATCTGCCCGGCAGCTCTTTGACATCTTGGCGTTTCACTTTGCCAGACATCTCCACACCCATCTGCAGCCGCGTCAGCGCGGCGAAGGAGCCCATCATGAACATTCAGGAAGATCGAGCGGCTGCCCGCAAGGCACACTTCAAGGCCGGGCGCACGCTCACGATGTGGCTCGGTGCCGCGCGGACATTTCACGACAGGAAGAAAGTGACGGACAAGCAAGCGTGCCGGGCATGGCGCGCGAAGGAGGCGCGATGATTCGAGATCTTGAGGAGCATCTCTACCAGCCGGCCGGCTCGCTGGCCTGGAACTTCCAGCCAGGCTATTGCACTGTGCGCGCCATCAACGAAGACGGCGAAACCCGGCGGACGTGGCGCGCCATCTACTGGTACGGTCGCTGCGACTCCGCCTGCGACGTCTTCGGCGACCCGGACTCCGACGACGACGAAGGCTACGCTGGCCAGCTCATCATCCGGGCCGGCAACCCGGTCACCATCGGATTCTCAAACCAGCATAGGAGGTTGGAATGGGTGCAGGTCCACTACCAGTGCGGCAAGCTGTGGCAGCGGACGGGCCCGGACGACGTCTACCGGCTGATCTGGGACCAGAGCTGGCAGGACCGTGCGGGCCGTGGGCAGGAAGGCCCCTTTGGTCTGACATTCGGCCAACCCTATGACGCATGGGACTCGTTGATTCGGGCCGCCCAAGAGCAGACAGCGTCGCTGCTGGAGGCGATGAAGTCCGCCGGCGCATCCGAGCGCGAGGCCGCGGTGCTGCTCATGAACATGAACGGCGAGTACCGCGGGCCCGACGACTTCGCGTAGTCGGTGCGGTGCGCGGACGCGACATCGAGGAGGCATCATGAACATTCAGGAAGATCGCGGGGCTGCGCGCAAGACGCACTTCGGCGCCGGCCACGTCCTCGATGACGGCCACCCGGGCGGCGCGCACGGTTCGGGTGGGCGATCGCGCCATGGAGGCGCGAGGCTTCATCAACGCGCGGTCCGTCGTGTCACCATCCGGGCCCGCTCGCCGTTCGCGAGTCCGCTACCCGCGCCGCGCACGCGCGACTCGAAGCCATGTGCGCAGTTCCTCACTGGATTGCTGCTCCAGTTCCGCCACAGCCTGCCGTAGCACTTCTGCGCGTTCCAGGCGCGTCAGTTCGTCGCCGACAAGTTCAGCGGCATCGACGCCCAGCGCCCGCGCCAGCCGCCACAACACGTCGAGCGACGGGTTGCGCTCGCCGCGCTCCATCTCGCCGAGGTACTTCGGGTTCAGGTCGGCAAGCTCACCCAGGTGGTCCTGCGTCCACGAACGGGCGTTGCGCAACGACTTGAGGTTGTGGCCGAAGTGCTTGAGGTCGTCGGTGTTCGCCATGGCCGAAGTGTCGGGCGGCGATCGTTGACTGAGAACCTGCTTGACCACTTGAACTTGGCCGTGCCAGCGGTACTATCGCCACCCACCGAGCGGCGCACGGTCGTTCGAACCCGCAGCATCTGAACCCCGTCGAGCGTGAGGACAAGAATGGACACGGACGGAGACAGCAAGTCATTCCCGCTTGTTCCGACGCAAGCACGGCGCGTCGTGGATCTCCGGGTCGCGTCGCTTGCGACGGCCTTGAACACTACGGGCATCTACAACGCGCTGCGCATGGACCCGGCCTTCCAGTCGGCCAAGGAACAGTTCGCGACCTTCGTCAGTGGATTTGTCGAGCACCAGCACAACCAAGCATTCCACAACAGTCTGAACTTCTTTCAGAAGCTCGGATTCGTCGACCAGCAGAAGTTGACGAACCACCAGCGGATGGTGGGCGTCACCAAGGGCGTGAGCGCGTTCCTGGCGCAAGCAGGGCCGGACCTTGCGATCTGGCTGCTTCAGCGGCAGCAATCCAAAGCCGCCGTCGCCACCTTCGTGCAGTGGGCAGGGTTCGTGGCGCGCACAGATGAACTGCGGATTCGCGCGCACGCGCGCCGGGCTGCTGGCGACGTCGGGCTTGCGTGGAGCGAGGATGACCACCGCAGGTACATCGAAGACGGCGCTTGCACCTCCAGCGCGGGGCTTCGCCCGGAGCGTGACCCTCAACTTGCTTACGTTTTGTTCAACGCCGTGTTGCAGGCAGTCGACACGAGCAGCCCTGACGTTCGGTCGCGCGCCATGGAGTTAGCGATGCTGTGCGGCTTGTCCCCCGATGACGCCGAGGTTCGGTGCGACGCGGCGCAGCAGGATGCGGAGTTCATTTCGGACGTGACCGGCACCGTCGGGTTCGCGATCCCGGCGTTGATGCTCGATCTGGTCGCCGATGCCAAGAAGGCAGCGCAATCGGCAGAGTACGTCTTGGAAAACGACGTGTTCCACGCAACCAGGGAACATCGCAAGAAGATCGTGATGAATGTCGGCGTGCCGATCGCGCTTGGCGCGCTGACTGTGTACACGGGCGGCGTTGGCGACGCGCTGATCGCCGCCGGAGCACCGATGGTGGCGTCGCTCATCAACGACGAGCGCGCTGTCGCGAAGTCCCTGGAGATCTCCAAGCGGCTGCGCAAGGGCGTTGCCGGGCTGCACAGTGCGGGGCCTGAATCGCAGAAGGCAACATGACGCGGTACCTGCAGCCGCACTGGGGCAATGCCAAGGGCGGGACGCTGGCGACTCGGCAGCTGCCCAGCAACTCGCTGACATCCGCCGACTATCGCAAGCACATCAAGATCATCAACAATCGGCCGTGCGTAGACCGCGCGTGGCTCAGCGGAGTGTTTGCGAGAGACCTTGCAGCGCTTGCCGCCTCGCTGGCCCAAGAGAAGGTGACACCCCTCGAAACACTGCGAAACATATTCGATATCTATCGTCATGTGCGAAGGACGCGGTTGAACTTGAAGGTGCAGGACAGTCTTGCCGCACTGATGGACAAGTTCGACGCCGATCTTCTGCAGGGGCGCCAGACCGTTGAGAAGGATCCTGAATTGCGGCGGGAAGACCTCCAGTGCGTTGTGGACGTGTTCCACGGCGACATCCAGGCGACCTGGGATGCGTACGAGACCGAATATCGCGCGCTTTGACGCGCCCAATGGAGGAAGCATGGGCTGGTTCACGCGGAAGATGACCCTTGGCGAACGCGCGAAAAGCACCTTGAACGGGGGCAACTGGCGCCGCTCCCGCACGTTCAGTCCAACGACCACCGCGAAGACGACGGGCATGATGGTTGCGATCTTGGCGTGGCTGACCGGCAGGGCCGAATCCGTCACCCGGGCCGGTGCTGAGCGTCAGCGCGACGACGCCAACAGCAAGCGCTAGGTCCTCGCCCAAGACGATCGGGGCGCGAAACGCACGATGCCCAAAAAGGAACACGATGAAGCCTCCTGCGCTCCTCTTTCTTGGCTGCGCCGCCTTGGCTGCCTGCGGGCCGTCCCTCAACGCGCAAGTCATTAGGTTCAACGCCTATTGCCCGAACTTCGGCGCTTCGCCGTTGACGCCGGAGGACCAAGCCGAGCTTGACCATGACGCGAAAGCGACTGTTCCCATGAGGCTGCACCCGAAGTTGGGTTATGCGGGGGCGACAAGCGTCGTTGAAGTGCCGCTCGCGCAAATCGCTTCAGGGGCGGCCAATCGGGATGGCAGGCCGGCACTTCTGAGGCTGTACGGCGCCGTCTGCGACTCAGAGCGGCCGAGCTGGCTCGACAAGGAGGGCGAGCAGATCGCACTGCAAGCCGTGTCAACCGCACGCGCGGAGAGGTACTGCCTGAACTGGGGCCATGTTACGTTGAGCGCCGAGGATGCCGCCGCGTATGCCCACGACCGACAGGTTCGATTCGCAATTCGATTGGAAGATTCGGACGCTCGGCAGCACCCGTCAGGCGACGGTGAATCGATCGAAGTCCCGGGCGAAATCTTGGTCAACGGATATCAGCTCGACGACGACAGTCAACTCTGGAAGCTGCGGGATGCTGCGTGCGGTGACAAGGAACGGAAGTCCCTGCCTCGCTGGTACGCCGTCAAGCGAAATGCGGCGGAAATCGCTAAGGAAATTAGCGAAAGCGAACGAAAGGCTGATGACTACAGGCGTCAAACGCTCGCACCGCTGCAAGAGAAACTTGCGGCTGTGGCGACGCAGGTTGCCGACGCGCCGGCGAAGCTCGAAGCTGCCCAAGGCCGAATCCGCGATCTTGCAGCCGAATTTCTCACCGTCCGGACGCAGACCTATGCTCTTGAAGGACATGTGAGTTCGCGACTACCGGACCGGGTCTTCGTAACTGGAGCGAACGCGGAGCCAATGCAGATCGAGGAACCGTTGCTCGCCGGCATCGAGGTGTCGGACGTCCCTGCCCCTGGACTGCTATCCCAAGGCCCCGCGGTCTTGCTGGATCCAAAGGCTGACGACATCCAGATGGGCACGAGCGTGGAAGCTAGTGGCTTGTATTTCATTGGATTATCCCCTGCAGTCAACGCCTACGGCCAGAAGACTTCCGTGTTCACCTACACGCGCA
>CAINLT010000251.1 GCA_903850505.1 uncultured Myxococcales bacterium
GCCATCTTGAAGCCGATGAGGTGAATGCTGTTGTCGAAGTTGGCGAACACCTTCTTGACGCCGGGAATCGCGTCGAACTCCGCCTGGGTCAGCAACGCCTTCTTCAGCCAGTTCTGGTCGATCTGGCCCGCCGCGAGGTGATTGGCGGTCAGCACGAGCCGCGATGACGCCGCGTCGATGACCGCGATGTGCCGGCCATACGCTTCGCGAAATGCGTGGTTGATCTCCGAGAACGCGTCCTTGGGCACCACGACGAAGCGCTGCAACGGCTCTGGCGCGGCGAAAGCGCTGGAGCCCGCGACGCCGCTGAGCTTGTCCAGCGTGAACGCGCCCCGGACGGGATCATCCGCGACGAGGTCCGCCGGCGCGCCCAGCGTCAGCCAATCCGCGCCATTGTCCGCGACCGTCTGTGGCGAGCCGTTGGGGCCGGTGAACTGCGCGCCCTTCCACTGTCCCGGTTGCCACGCCGCGCCCTGAACCGTCAGCCGCGTCGCCTCGACCTTGTGCGCCACGCCAAACCAAGCCGGCGCGTCGCGCTTGCCGTCGTGATTGGCGTCCACCACGTCCGACCAGCCGGGCAGACCCAGCGGCCCGGAAAGGCCGCCTTCCTGATTGTCCGCCAAACGCACCGCGACGTTGCGATCGGCCAGCAGCGCGAGGACCGCGGGGCGGTCGTCGATCTGCGGCATGGACGCCGTGTAGAAATTGCTCTCGCCGCCCGTCTTGGCCGATCCGTGGGTGAACGTGCGCGGCGCGCCGCCCGGATCCTTGGTCGCGCCTTCGGCTTCCGCGATGCGGTTGAGCAGGTGCTTCTGCGAGTAGTGCACGGACAGACCCGGCAGCAGCGACCAGCTGTAACCTGCGGTAAACACAGTCCCGGCAAGCACCAGCGCCAGCGCGGCATAACGCGGCTGTTCCAGCTTCTCCACCGCCGTCACGGCAAGGCCGACCAGCCGATCAGCCAGCGGCTTCTTGCCGGCGAGGCGATTGACGAGCACGAGCAGCGCCAGCACGAGGAGACCGCCCGTGTCCGGCGCCGTGGCCAGCACATGGGCAAGGTACTTGATGCCTTCCTTGGCCGCCGCGCTCTCCTGGCCCTTGATGGCCGCCTGCATCGTCTCGTCGAGGTAGCGCACGCCCATTGGGCCCATCACCGTGAAGAAGACGGTGACGCCGATTGTCACGAGCGGGTAGCCATACCCTCTGGGACGATCCTGCGCCGTGCCGAGAACGGTCAGCAGCGTCGCGATCGCCAGCAGCCACATGCCGAGCAGGTAAGGCCAGTTCCACGTTCCGGAGGCCTGCGCAGCGCCGATGCCGAGCCCCGCCAGCGCCCAGAGCGCGAGAAAACCGAAGATGAGCAGCGGCGCGCGCAGGAGACCCGCCGCCAGCGGCTGGAGCATGTCATCTTCGCGATCGGCGTCCAGGAAGCCGTCGGGCTTGACCAGTGCGCGCAGAACGACGCCCTTGATCAGCCCCAGCAGCGGCATCAGGAACGCGAGCGACTGCGCGCCGACCACGAGCGCGTGGCCAACGCTGTCGTGCCCGCCTTCCGTCAAGCGCGCCACGCCGCCGAGCAGCACGGCGACCGCGCCCACCGCCGCGAGCGACAAGGACAGCGCCGGCGCGGCAAAAGGTCGCGCCAGACGCAGCGGCAAGTTCGTCACGCGGTTGAGCGCGCGCGGGCCAACCGTCGTCAGGATGGCGTACAGCAGAAGTGTGAAGAACAGCACCGCGCCGGCGATGATCTCCGGGCGAATGCCGAGGATCGTCACCCAGATGCGGTCATACGGGTAGTTCCAGGTCGTCGCGAGCGTCTTCAGCATTACGTCCAGCTTGGTGCCCAGGGACACGATGCCGTCCAGCGCCCAGAGGATGCCGATGACCGCCAGCGCCCAGGCCGCGCCAGTCGCAGTGCGCAACTTCGCGACCGCGGTGCGAATCGTCGCAGCCGGCCGCGCCGCGCCCAGCGCAAACGCGAAGACCAGAAGCAGCGCCACCGCCCGCAGCGCCCGAGGCATGTCCAATTCCGCCGGCCACGGGTGATTGCCACCGCCGCTTGAGAAAGGCGGATCAAACACGACGAAACGCACGACGGCTTCCGCGCCCTTGCCGATTTCACGATGCAGGAGCAACGTCGCGAGCACGGCGAAAATCGCCACGGTGCGCCCCGCGACCGTACCGGCCAGCAGCGCTTCCAACAGCACCGCCGCAGCCACCGCCGCGAGCGGTCCAGCCGGCGCGACGAAGTGGCCAAATTTGCGGATGAGCACCGCGTTGACGACGAGGCTGGCGACCAATGCGATGAGCAACACGGCGCGGGCCTGCTGGCGATCGGCGGTTTCTTCGTCGTCGGCCAACAGCTTGCCGGCGCCGAGCACGACGATCGCGCTCCACGGATACAGGCCAAAGCCGACTTGACCAATCACCCACGCGAAGTCGCGGTGCACAACGTCAGGGCCACCGCCAAACGGCCACGAGGTCAGGCGAAAGCTGCGCAACAGCAGGCTTTCCGGATCGCCGCCGTAGACGAGCGCCGCGAGGATGCCGGTCGCCGCGATCGCCATCAGCGCACCGATGCCCAACGCGCCGCGGAATCGACCGGTCGCGAGCACTGCGCCAACTGCGACCACGCATGCCGTCGCCAAACCGCCCATGCCCGCGCCGCCCGCCAGCAGACCCAGACCGAGCAACGCCAGCAACGGCCAAGCCCGCGCGGCGCTTTGGGCGCCCAGCGCGAGCGCGAAGGCGAAGAGCGCGAGACCCGCAGATTCCGTCGCCTGCAGCGTCAGCGCGCGTGCCAGACCCCAGGTCATCGGCAGCGTCGCGTACACGGCCAGCCCCAGCCAGCCGGTCCGCGGCCGCCACAGCCGCCGCAGCGTGAGCACCAGCATCCAGCCGACGAGAATCGCCAGCAGGGCAGCCGGCAACCGGACCGCAAACTCGTTGACGCCAAGCGCCTTGACCGCGAGCGCGGAAAGCGCGGAATCGAGCCAGGGCGCCGGCACGGAAACCGAATCCTGCTTGAACGCCGGCATCGCCAACGGCGACGGACAGTGCGCGTCGAGCGTCGCCGGCACGCGATCGGGCGGCACGAGTTCCAGCGTCTTGAGGAACAGCGGCGAGAGGACGATTTCCTGCGTTTCGGGCTCAAACAAGGCGTGCAGGACGGTGCCGCGCAGGGTCTCCGCCAGTTGGTGGGCGCGCGCCATTGCCAGCGGCCAGCGCACGCGATCGGGATCGCGGTTGGCCGAGACGAGGATCACCGCTGTGCTGCGATTTTGTGCTTCAATCGTCGCCAATTCGCTGGCGATGGTCTTGAGCTGCTTGTCGTCCGCGTCTGCCGTCAGCGCGTCCAGGTCAACAACCACCGCGTGGGCAACTTGCCGGCCCGTCCGGGCCACGGCGAGCTGCAGCGCGGTCGCCGCCGTCGCGTCTTTTTGGTCAAATGGATGGGCGAGCCCGTAGCGGCCAGCCGCCTGTTTGCTCAGCGTGTCCAGCAGGTGGCCCGCGCCCGGCTCCACCACGAGCACAGCTGGCGCCGCTGCCATCTTGCGGGCGACCGCCGCGCGGTCCATTTCCCACGGATCCAGCAGCCCCGCCGCGCCCAAGCCCGGCAGAATCAGCGCGGCAAGCAGCAAGGGCGTGAGCCACCACCAGTGACGATCGGCCGCGGCGGCCTTGGAAGCAAGCATGGGGTCGGACACGGTAATCTCGTTCTGGCGCGGGGCGCGCAAAAGGGGCTGAAGTCTAGCATGGCTGCCGGGGGTAGCAAACGCGTCCGAGGCAGATCGCGCCTCTTGACAAAGATGCGGAGTGGGCTTGACAAGACAATTCGCGCAAGTTGCTGAACTTACACGTTTTGACCAGCAGGACCGCGCCGCCGACCCCTTGACAAATGGCAGGTCGCCTCTAGAATGGAGCGTTCGCTGGCCCGGCCTCGGCCTCCAGCGACCCCAAAGGCGGCAGCGATTGCGGCTCCGGGTGCGTACGTTTGAACGGATTCCCCGGCACCTGCGTTCTGCGATGACGCCCGTGCCGCCGAATCAATCCGCTTTGATTTCGTGAGGATAGGCCCACATGCAAGGCACCGATCACGGACGCAGAGCGGATCACGGACGCGGTGGCGATCACGGCCGGATTCCCATGCAGTCGGTGCGCAACGTCGTGGCGCAGACAGACATGCTGGCAATCGTCCGCGAGATGGTGGAAATCAAGAAAGCCGGCTCCAGCTTCAAGGGCTGCTGTCCATTCCACGCCGAAAAAACCCCGAGTTTTCACGTCAATCCGGGCCTCAAGCTGTATCACTGCTATGGCTGCGGCGCGGGCGGCGACGTGATCCGCTTTGTCCAGGAAACGCGCGGACTGAACTTTGTGGAAGCGATTGAGATGCTCGCGGAGCGCGTCGGCATCACGCTGGAACGCGAAGCGGAACGGCCAGAAGACAGCGCGCGGCGCGCGGAAGCCAAGTCGGCGCGGGGACGGATGCTGGAGTTGGACCGCGCAGCACAAGCCTGGTTTCGCGGACGGCTGCAGTTGCCAGAAGGCCGCAAGGCCTACGGTTACGCCCAGACGCGCGGCTTGACGGCGCAGACGATCGAGCGCTTTGGCCTCGGCGCGGCCGGCACCGGCTGGACCGACCTTCTCGACCACCTCGTGCGCCGCGGCTTCAACCGGGACGACATCATCGCCATCGGCCTGGCCAAGGTCGGCGACAAGGGCGGCACCTACGACCGTTTCCGCGACCGCCTGATGTTCCCGATCTACACCGCGGCCGGCGATCTCGTCGGCTTTGGCGGCCGCGATCTGACGGGCGACAAGGAAGTCGCCAAGTACATCAACTCCAGCGAAATCACCTTGGACGGCGAAGAAGAGAACAGCCGGTTCAAGCACTTCTACAAGAAAGGCGACTGCGTCTTTGGCCTGTGGCAAGCGCGCGAGGCCATCCGCCGCACCCGCACCGCCATCGTCGTGGAAGGTAATCTGGACGTCATCACGCTGGCGCAGGCCGGTTTTGATAACGCGGTGTGCGCGATGGGCACGGCGCTGACCGACGCGCAGGCTAAGGAAATCAAGCGTTTTGCCGATCGCGTGGCGCTCGTGTTTGACGGCGATGCCGCGGGCCGCAAAGCGGCGATGAAGGCGGTGCCGGTTGTGGTCGGCGCGGGTCTGGAAGGCAGCTACGTCGTCCTGCCGCAGGGTGAGGATCCGGACAGTTTTGTCCGCAAATTTGGCGAAGAAGCGTTCCGCGACCTGCTGCAAAAGGCGCCGCCGCTGATTGACGGCTACATCGACGCGCTGGTCGCAGAGTCCGATCATTCGCTGCAGGCCAACTCGGTCATCCTGCAAAAAGCCGGGCCGCTGCTGAGCGCGATCCAGGACGGCATCAGCCGCGACATGGCGCGCAACTACCTGCAGGCGCAGCTGACCAAGGGCGCGATTGAGCCGCACCGCGCAACTTTTGACCGCTACCTCCAGCGTCTGGCGCCGCCGACACCCAAGGCCGAGCCGCAGCAGCAAATGCGCCCCGACGCGACGTTTGGCGAGCCGGAAGTGGGCAAACTGGAACAGGATCTCTGCGCCGTGCTGGTGTGGTATCCGGCGCTGTGCGGTCAGGCGGCGCAGTATGGCGCGCTGGATCTGCTGGAACATGCGGGCATTCGCCTCGCGCTGCGCGACCTGTGCGCGGTGGCGCGCGAGCAAGAGGTCGACATCGACACGCTCAGCGGCTGGGCGCAAGCGCTGCCGGACGGACGGGCGCGGCGGTTGATCCTGCGCCTGCTGGTGGAAGCGCCGCTGTGCAAGCCGGATCAGGCGCAGGGCTGGCTGGTCCAAGTGACGTGGCGGCTGCAGGAACGGCAGTTGAAACGCGAGCGCGAGCAAGTGACCGAGCAGATGAAGAGCCGGGAAGTGACGCCAGAGAAGCTGGCGGAACTGTCCACGCATCTGAGCGACATCATGAGAAGGCTTCAGGAGTTTGCCAAAGCGGGCGCGCGACAAGCGGTCGCGGCGGCGTCAGGCATCTAGCCAATTGGTTTTTTGGTTCAGAATCGCAAGCATCAGGGGTTTTTATGTTCGAAAGCATCAAGGAAGAAGATCTCCGCAGCATGATCGAACGCGGCAAGTCCGCGGGGTTCGTGTCCGTGGAGGACATTTACCGCGTCGTGGGCGGCGACGTGGAACGGGCCGTGCTGGACGACGTCCTTGCCGTCCTGAACGCCAACTTCATTGAAGTGCTGGACCACAAGCAAGTGGCGCGCGATGCGCCGACGCCCCCGCCGCGCCCGCAGGCGCCGCCGCCGCAGGCGCAGCAGCAGTCCGCGACCAAGGATGAGACGTTGGGCTACGTGGAGGAGACCTACCTCCGCACCAACGATCCCGTGCGCATGTACCTGCGCAAGATGGGCTCCGTGGCGCTGCTGACCCGTCAGGGCGAGATCGAAATCGCCAAGCGCATCGAAATGGGCGAGCACGAGGTGCTCGATTCGCTGCTCTCGACCAAGCAGACTTTTGAGGCGCTGCTGGAGCGCCGCCAGTATGCCCGCGAGATCACCGCGTGGGTGGAGCAGGATCGTACGGCGCAGGCGCAAGCGACGGCGGAAGGCCTGGACGAAGACTCGGTTTCGCGCGACAGCCGCCGGAGCGGCGAACGTCCGCCGCACTCGCTCAAAGAGCTGGTCAAGTCGCTGGACGACGGCGTCGGCGGCGCGGATGAAATCGCCATTTGCCAGCAGTTGATCGACGCGATCGGCGAGCTGGAGCGTTTCCAGAACGCGCAGGCCAAAATCAATACGGAAGTGCATGGCGCCAAGAGCGACACTGTGCGCCGCGATCTGATGAGCGTGGAAGTCGCCAAGGCGGTCACGGAGCCGTATTTGTCAGAAGTGACGCACGACACGTTTGAGAAGATGCAGTTGGGTCGGCAGATCGCGTCCGACGTGGTCGACGTGGCGCTGCACCGCCAGAAGTACGGCAAGGAGCCGGAGTCGCTGCCGGTGATGGCGACCCTGCTGCGCGTGACCAAGCTGTACCGCAAGCGCGTGCGCTCGGAAGATCCGGCGGAAGCGGCGCGTGCCGATCTGGCGCGCAAGAAACCCACGCGCTCGCTGGACGATCTGCTCAAGGCGGTGCTGGAAGACGAAGCGGCGACGCGCGGCTTGATGGCGCTGGCCAAGGGCATCGACGCGGACGACATGGACCCGGCCAAGGTGCTGGACAACCTGCCGGAGAAGTCGACCCGCCAGCAGCAGAAGCAGTTCCAGAAGTGCCTGGCGCAGGCGTTTGATGAAGTGCTGCCGCTGTGCGACGAGCTCCTGGCCCGTCGGTCGGAAGTGCTGATTGGCGAGCCGTCGGCGGCGGAATACCAGCGGCAGGTCAAGGCGCGGATCGATCGCATCGCGCAGATCAGCCATGACATCATTGACATCCTGACGTGGGTGCCGCGCCAGCGCACGAAGGGCAAGCCCCTGCCGCCGCGGCCGAGCGCGCCGGTCGGCGAATTGGCGACGGTGCGGCCGAACATCGAGACGCCGGAATACGCGTCGCTGTCGGCGCAGTTCGCCGAGCAGGTCGTGTTTGTGGAAGCGCGCCGGGCGCTCAACGAACTGCCGCTGTCTCTCAAGCTGTTCGACACGATCCAGAAGCGCGCGCTGCTGGAACGCCTGCTCGATTGCGGCCTGCACAAAAAGCAGTACGACCTGATCATCGAGGACTTCAAGAAGATCGTCCGCGAAGTGATGGATGCGCAGCACCAGATGGCGTCGGAAGAGTCCCGGCTGGCTGAGCTGGCGGCGGAACGGTTCAAGAAGGACGGCAAGAAGAAGGCCGACATCAACTTTGCCTACAAAAAGGTGGTGTTGGTGCTGGTGCGCGACTTCAAGGACTCGCCGCCGCAGCAACTGCGGATGCTGGAAAAGAAGTACGGCATCACGCGGCAGGAGCTGATGGACGCGTACAAGATCATGAAGGAGTCGCAGCGGCTCAATGATCTGAACACGAAGCAGACGGGCCATTCGCCGGAGGGCTTGAAGAAGATCTACGAGTCGATCGTGCGCGGCGAGCGCATGGCCAACAAGGCGAAGTCGGAGCTCGTGGAGGCCAATCTGCGCTTGGTAGTCTCGATCGCCAAGAAGTACACGAACCGCGGCCTGCAGTTCCTGGATCTGATCCAGGAGGGCAACATCGGCTTGATGAAGGCCGTGGACAAGTTCGAGTACCGCCGCGGCTACAAGTTCAGCACCTACGC
>CAINLT010000252.1 GCA_903850505.1 uncultured Myxococcales bacterium
GCCCGCCAACGGTGAAACACGAGCAGTGGGTGCAGAGTCAGCCGCTATGCCGACGCCGGTAGTAGACGCGAAATCTGAGCCGGCACCAACGCCAGTGCAGTCGGCCATCCGCTTGCCCGAGGTTGAAAGCCAGGCCAACGGTCCAACGGCCGTTGCGTTCATCCTGGAACTGCTCACGAAGCACCCAGACTACGAGATGCAAGTTGCGGATATTTGGGAGGAAGCGGACAGGAAGTGGGCGGCCCAGACGATCTCCAATACGCTGGAGCGGCTGGTCGCTGCTAGCAAAGTTGCGCGAGTCAAAGACGGCAGGCACGTCTGGTATTCGATCACATAGGCCGTTCGCCAGCGCGTCACCGGATTTGCACTCGCGCGCCTGCCAGGCATCGCTGGACCTCTGCCAAGAGTGGGCGACCTGCGATCCGGGACAGCTTCGGGACAACCCAAATCAGCCCCGGTCCACCCACCTCGACCCATGCCGGGAGCACTGGATCCGCATTCGCAATTCCATCGGCCATCTCGATAGCGCGCAACACGGTTTCATCCGGCGGTACCCGCTCAAGGCGTCGTGCCAACCGCGCAGCGCTAGTGGCAAGACTTCTGCTTTCTGCCGGGTCGAGATTTGCAGAGACTGCAGGCAGGAAGCCGATCGCAGTCGCTGGCAAGCGTTGACATTCTTTCAGCCGGCGAACGACCGCCGCGCGATCATCGTCGAGGATAGTCACCTGCACGGCCTCGGTTAGTGGCCATGCTTGTGCGCGCGTGGCACCGGGCCAACTCTCCACGGGATCCACTTGGGTGCACTGGCAAGCTGCCTGCGTCTCCGTCGGGCAACTCGGCAACACGACCAACGTCCCGGCTGGTGTTGCCGTTCCGATTGTGAGGCTCGCCAACGCCCGCGCTCCAACAAGGCCGCCGCCGACGCGATTGAGTAGCTCGACGACTGGACCCTCCACCGGCCCCTCGAGCATGTCTTCGGCACCAAACGCTGCAGCGTCAATGTTTGCCGTTGCTTCGTCGAGTGCCTGGCGCAACGCAAGGCGAGTCTCAGTCGTGCAGATCGGCAGCCAAAGCCCCCATGCCAGACGCTCAACCGCCTGCGGCGTCTCCCCTACCGTAGCGCCTTGGCACAGCGCCAGCACCGGTCCAGATTTGGGGGGCTGCGCCGTTTCTGCCCGCGCATGCACAGGTCGGCTTCGTGGGTCAGAGCTACGGCAGGCGACGCAAGATGCCAAAACCGCCATCGAGGCGAGGGCAAGTTTGTGCATGGTACCGAACACGGTCAGGGTGCTTTGACATCGAACGAAATACTGACGAGACCACCGTACAACGCCTGGTTGTAGGTGCCGGCGTGCAGGATGGACGTGAAGTCGTTCCAGAGAGAACCGTCCATGAAATCGTCGGTCGTCAAGTCCTGATCAAACACGTCGACTTCGACTGCGTTGAAACTGTACAGGATGATTGGCGCGCAGTCCGTGAACCAGAACCCGCTGAAGACGTCCTGCTTGACGGTCGTTGTGCATTTGGCCACGCCGTCCACCTTCACGACCACGTACGGATCGGGAGCGCCGCCACCGACGTCCCACGAACTCCCGGTGGAATCCAAGGTCGAGGCGGTGATGCTGTTGATCGTAAAGACGTACGCCAAACCGGACGCGCTCGTGCAGTTGCTGTTCTGGCAGACTTCCGCACTCGCGCATGTCATGCTGGAGGTGCAGCCAACCGCCGCCGGGCAATCCAAGCCACAGGTCAGTGAGGTCTCACTGCCATTGCAGGTCCCATCGCCACAGCCGGCGCCAGCGCAGTACAACACTTTGTCATTGCAGCAGTCCCCGCTGTTGACGCAGGCCTCGTCGCACCAACACGTGACCCCGGCAATGGTCTTGCTCTTGGTGCCACAATGTCCGTCACAGCCAGTCCCGCAGTCCGCAACGCAGTTCGCGGCGTTCTCGCCGGCCTCGCAGGTGCCATTGCCACAGTTCGTCGTCGGCAGACAGTCGAGCGAACAGGTCGCGTTGGTTTCGCCGGCATCGCACTTGCCATTGCCGCAGGTTGGCCCGGCGGGACAGTCGAGTGCGCAGCTAGCGGTTGTTTCACCTGTCTCGCATTTGCCGTTACCGCAAACCGGACCACTGCCCTTGCGGAAGGCCGTGAAGTCGGCATATCCACCCCAACTGCCGCTGATCGTGCTGTTCGCTTCGGTTGCGGAGACCAGGCCAGCGCACCCGTGGAGCCCAGAGCCGTCGATACCGAGCGCACACGTCGAAAACGGGTCGCTCGACTGCACGCCGGTATCTCGAGCCTCGAGACCGCCGGTGATCGGAGCGAACTGGCCGCTAGCGCTCGCGCTGGTACGACGGAGGATCCGTACCAGTTCGATCTCGGGCTTGCCCGCGCAGCCCGTCGCAGGTACGTGCTCAAGCCACACTGCACCCAACTCACCGCTGCCCGAGAGTTCGCCGATATAGGTACGCGCGCCGACGCCGCACTTCGACGCCCCGCCCGCAAGAGCGACCTTGGCAGCGCGCCCCGCCACGTCCGCTGAGCCAGTGGTCTCACCGGACCAATTGGCGAACGTCACGTCCCACGCGCCCACGTAGCTGCCGAAGTCCATCGGCTTGGGCACGGTCGGCGCGAGTCCAAAGCCAGCGGGAACGCCGGCGTTGTCAGTATGCTGCGCCGTGAACTCGACGTTGCCGAGCATGTTGAACGAACCGCTGATCTGGTCGCCGGCCGCGGTGGCCTGCACCTTCCATTGGATCTGGTCCAGGCAACCCTGCAAACCCTGGTCACCCACGTGGATGCGGCAGCCGAGGGACGCCGGCTGGTGCGTCCCCGGCCCGAAAATATCCCAATCGCCTGCGAGTCCGCCGAACTGCCCTGCGCTCCAGCTGACACGGCGCATGGCAAACATGAACTTGACGCTCTGGCTCGATTTCTCAGACGCGCAGCCCGTCGCCTCGACGAGATCCTGCGACCAGCCGAAGCCAACGTCGCCGGAGGAGGCGATCTCAAGGTAGATGGACTCAGTGGTCTTCAACGAGCACCCTGCCTCCCAACCCGGCGCGACCGTCGGATTGAAGTCGATCCGCGCAGCTTGTGCGCCGAGTGTTACCTTCGCTTGCTGGTGTTGCGCCCAGTTGCTGAAGTTGACGATCCAGGTGCCCTTGGTAGCCAAGTCGTTGAACGTGCCAGCTGCGCCGAAGGGCGGCAGTCCGAGGCCGGTGTACAGCGCGTTTTCCTGCGGATTGTCTTTGGGCGCGACAAACACATCTTGGCCCGACGTGGCGTCCGTGCCACCCGTGTCGGACACTGCGATATCCTCGCCAGCCGCGACATCCAGGCCACTCACTGGACCGGTGTCCCCAGCGTCGAAGCCAAGGAACCCGCCGCCACCGCCGCCGGTCGTCCCGTTGCAGCCGAAGCTGAGGAGGCCGACCGCCACCAAAGCGTACCCAATCGTCGTGCCGCGTTTCTGGAATGCTGTCATCGCGTTCATCTCTCCGTCATCGTGGGTTCGATCGGCGCCCGGCACTGCGACGTACTGGGGCCGAATTTGAGGTCTTGTGGCGGCATGGAGAATCGATGATCGAGGGGGGCGTGTCAAATGTCTTGCACAGTCTTGACAGTCTGCCGCCAAGGTCGGGTTTCAGGCGTTCAGCCAAGGTTCAGCACCTGCCGTTGTCCGCGCACGCTGACCCGCCGTACCTTGCCCGTTGCGGCTGCGAAACCGGCACCACCACGTCCACCAGGCA
>CAINLT010000253.1 GCA_903850505.1 uncultured Myxococcales bacterium
ACCACGCCCCAGAAATTGATGTTCATCAACCATTGCAGGTCATCGTAGGCGGTGTCCTGCACCCGCTGTAGCAACGCCACGCCGGCGTTGTTGAAGAGCCAATCGACCTGCCCGTGTTCCGCAAGCACGTCCGCGGCGAAGGACTCAAACGCGGCGCGCTGGGAGACATCCAGATGCCGCGTCATCACGGGCGATTGCAGGAGCGCCGCCGTCTCCGCCAGCCCCGCCTCGTCCCAGTCCGCGAGCGACAACTTCACCCCGCGCTGCGCCAGCGCCTGCGCCAACGCGCGCCCGATGCCCGACGCCGCCCCCGTCACCACCGCAACCTGGCCTGCCTGAATCTTCAAGATCTTGCCTCACAGTTTCTGGTAGTTCTGCACGTCAAAATGCCGGGTCAGCCGGCGGAATTGCCACGTGAAACCGGGCCACAGCACCACGTTCTTGCCCGCGGCGTTGCGGTACCAGCTCTGGCACCCGCCCGACTGCCACACCGTCCCCGCCAGCCGTTCCTGCAGGCGATGGTTGAAGGACGCCTGAACGCCAGCCAGCACGTCAACCGCTTGAATTTGCTGCGTCTGCATGGTCTGTAGCGCGTCCAGCACGTACTGGATCTGCGACTCGATCATGTAGACCATCGAGCTGTGGCCGAGGCCGGTATTGGGGCCCATGAGCAGGAAGAGATTGGGAAAACCGGCGACCGTCGTGCCGAGGTACGCCTCCGGACCGTCCTTCCACGCCGCCACGATGTCCACGCCTTTGCGGCCAAACAGCACGCCTGGCGGCATCGGGTCCGTGGCCTGAAAACCGGTCCCGAGAATGAGGCAATCGACCTGATGGAGCGCGCCGTCCACCGTCCGCACGCCTTGGGGCACAATCTCCGCGATGCCGGCGGTCACCACGTGGACGTTTGGCCGCGTCAGCGCCGGGTAATAATCGTTGGAAATCAGCACGCGCTTGCAGCCCATCGTGTACGTGGGCGTGACCTGCGCGCGCAGCTGCGGATCGGCGATCTGCTGGCGCAAGTGCCGCTTGGCGAGGTTCTGCGCGACCTTCATCGCGCCGGGAAACAGCGTGAACCCCGGGACGCGCGCTTCCAGCATCCCGTAGATCGCCGCACGCATCAGCTTCTGGGCCAGCGGAAAACGCTCGAACAGCCAGTGTTCCAGCGCGCTCACGTCGCGATCCGGCTTGGCCATCACCCACGGCGGCGTCCGCTGGAAGAGCTGCAGATCGGCGACGAACGGGGCAATCTGCGGCACGAACTGGATCGCGCTCGCGCCCGTGCCGATGACCGCGACCCGCTTGCCGCGCAGATCGTAGTCGTGGTTCCACTCCGCGGAATGAAACGTCGTGCCCTGAAACGTCGCGAGCCCGGGAATCTGCGGCAGCGCGGGTCGGCTCAACCCGCCCATGCCGGAAACGAGCACCCGCGCGCGATGCGTTTGGCCATCGGCCAGTTCGAGGAGCCATTGCCTGTCGGCGTCCAGCCAACGCGCGCGGACGACCTCCGTGCGCAGGCGCAGATGCGGCGTGATGCCATAGTGCTCCGCGCAGTGCTCCAGATAGCGGCGAATTTCCGGCCCGGGCGAAAACATCCGCGACCACTGCGGGTTGGGCGCGAACGAGAACGAGTAGAGATGCGACTGCACATCGCACGCCACGCCCGGATAGTGGTTCTCGCGCCACGTACCGCCGACGCTGTCGGCTTTCTCAAAGACCGTGAAGTCGCCCAATCCCTGTTGCTTCAAGCGGATCGCCATGCCGAGGCCGGAGAAGCCGCTCCCGATGATCGCGATGTCGCTGTAGTTTGGCGTGACGGTTTGCGCTGCAAGCATGGGCGATGACCTCCCGTCGTCGCGTCATGACACGCGTTTGCGGCCGTGGCAAGTTGCAGATAGCGGCCAGACGCGCTAACACGCTGTGCAGGAGATTGCCGTGTTCAACCGTCGCCGCAGTTTGAGCTTCCTTGCGCTGGCCTGCACTGCCCTGCTGGCCCTGCCTGCGTACGCGGCGAACGTCGACGGCAAGGCCGGTATTGGCTTTGAGGAAACGCTGACGTCCGTCGGCCTGCGGCAAACGCTCAGCGGCGGAACTGACATGCCCGACGTTCGCCCAAGCGGCTTGGCGGGGCGCTACTGGATCGGCAACGTCGGCCTGGAAGCGATCTTCGGCGCGAGCCTGAAGTTTGGCGATACGTTCGGGCACTCGGGATTTCTGGCAATCGGCACGCATTACGCGGCGTTTCGCGCCCCGGACGTCAACTTGACGATCGGCGTCCGCGGCATCTTCGCTTGGGCCAACGTCAACCAGGACGATCGCGACCTCGGCAGCCGCTACGGGTTCGCCGTGGAAGTGCCGATCCGCGTCGAGTACTTCTTTACCTCCGCGTTCGCCATCGCCGCCGCCGTCGGCCCGGTGCTGCACTTTCCCAGCCCGTGGCGCACCGATCGCACGGGCGTGGCCGCGCCCGTCCGCAACCCGCTCACCACCAACACCAGCAGCTGGGAATTGGCGCTCACGCGCGGCGAATTCTCCGGCGGCTTGGGCTTCACCTACTACTTTCTCTGAGTCGACATCATGTTGAAAATCGCGTTCTTGCCGGGCGACGGCATTGGTCCTGAAGTCATTCGCGCTGCCGTGCGCGTCCTCGACGCCGCGGCCGCCAAGTACGGTTTCTCCTACACGTCCGAGTGGTTCGATCTCGGCGCGGAACGCTACTTGCGGACCGGCGAGACCATGCCGGACAAGGAATTCGCCCGCCTGCGCGACGAATTCGACTGCATCCTGCTCGGCGCTTTTGGCGATCCGCGCGTGCCGACCAACATTCACGCCAAGGACATCCTGCTCGGCTTGCGCCAGCGCCTGGACCTGTACGTGAACCTGCGGCCGGTGAAGCTCGTTGACGCGCGGCTGTGCCCGCTCAAAGACGTCGGCCCGGAGCAGCTGGACATGGCGATCGTCCGCGAGAACACGGAGAGCCTCTACGTCGGCATCGGCGGCAGCTTCAAGCCTGATACGCCCGATGAAGTGGCGCAGAACGTCATGATCGCGACCCGCAAAGGCTGCGACCGCCTGCTGAAATACGCGTTTGAGCTGGCGCGCACCCGGCGCCACAAGCTGGTGCTGTGCGACAAGGCCAACGCCATTGAGTCCGCGCACGGGCTGTGGCGCAAGGCGCTGCGGGAAATGGCGCCGCTGTATCCGGACGTCAAGGCGACGACGCTGTACGCCGATGTCGCCTCGATGCGCATGGTCACGCATCCGCATGAGTTTGACGTCGTGGTGGGCGACAACATGATCGGCGACATCCTGTCGGATCTCGCGGCCGCGCTGGTCGGTGGCCTGGGGCTCGCGCCTTCGTCGTCGACCCATCCGGGCCGGACGGCGCTGTATGAGCCGGTGCATGGCTCGGCGCCCGATATCGTCGGCACGGGCAAGGCCAATCCGATGGCGGCGATCCTGTCCCTGGGCATGCTGCTCCGTGATTTTGGCCAGCCTGCCGCGGCGGAAGCCATCGACGCGGCGTGCGCCAAGGCCGTCATCGCCAAGGCCGTGACGCCGGATTTGGGCGGCGCGCTGACGACCGATGGCGTGGCCGATTGGGTCATCGCGGCGATGTAGTGGCTTCGGTTGCCAAAGGCGCTGCCTGCGGATGTCACGCGGGCAGCGTTATCGGCGGCAGTTGTGGAACGCCAGGGCCGCGGAGATCGCCGCACAGAAGCCCTGACGGGACGACGAACGCCCGCATGTGCGCTCCGATTCCGCTTATCACACGTCGGTCAAGCTAGCATGGTCAAGCGGCCAAGACTTGCCGGGGACGACCTGCCGCCGCCGACGGGAGGCCGGTCAATGCTGTTGATTGGCCAGGCTCATGTCGGCGCGGCGGTTCTCTGCGAAACAACTGTCGTTTTCAGCCGTGCAGAGCGGCCGCGACTTGCCGTACGAGATCGTCTTCAGCTTGAACTTCCCGTCCAGCGCCGTCAGGTATTGCTTCACAGCCTTGGCGCGGCGACTCCCGAGTTCCATGTTGTACGCATCGGTCCCGCGTTCGTCGCAGTTGCCCGCGATCGTCAACTTGCTGATCTTGCGCAGCTTCATGCATCGCTCGTCGGCAATCAAGGCGTTCTGCGCGCTGTCGGAGAGCGCCGTCTCATTGAACGCGAAGCGAACCGGCACGACCTCACACTGACCTTTTGAATTCAGACACAGGCCCGCCTCGCAGCGCAGGCCGTCGCCACAATCCGCGTCGCTCGCGCAGCCTTTGCTGACTCCGCGCGCGGCCGCGGCTGCGTTGGGATCGACGACGCACTTGTTGGCTGTGCACATTTTGCCCGCGCCGCAATCCAGCTTCGTCGTGCAGCAATCCGCCTTCCGCCCGCAGGCACCCGCCATGCACGTCACGCACGCGTCGCCGCTCGCGCCTGCGCAGTTGGCGTCCACGCGGCATTGCGCGCACTTGTTGTTGAGGCAGAACTCGCCTTTGTCCTTGCAGTTTTCGTCCTGCGTGCAGTTGGGGTAGCTCGGTCCCGCGCATGCGGAAGCAAAAAGTGCGCAGCTCATCAGCAGAGCCGGCGCGCCGACCCAGCGGCTCAGGTTGGTCAAGAGTGAAGTTGTCATGGGCATGTCCTCCAAAAAGCTTGCTGTCGTAGACAGATGCGCGTCGTGTGCCACCCGGCACCGCGCATCCACATCGGTTCAACGCAGAACCCGACCGATCGATTCACAGAGATTTACAGAAATTACGCATGTGGAGATTGGGCAGTGCGCGATCCGCCGTCGGGCTGTCGCAACTGTGACCGCACCAGACCGCCGTGCTGCGATGCCGGTCAGCCCGACTCCAACAACCGCTTCAGCTGCGCCAGATCCTCGTACATCATCCAGCGCATCGCGGCAGCCAACACCGGCACGCCCAGGCGGGCCAGACCGCGCGGCCGCGCCTGCTTGCGCACGGTCATGCGCGTGGAACCAGTCGTGACGGCGCGCCAAATGTAGGTGGTCTCGATCGGGACGGGTCCGAGCGCCGTGCGCATCACCAACCGCTCGCCCGGGACGAATTGGTCCACTTCAGCCGGGTACACGAGCCGTTGGCCGAGCACGCGCACGACAAACGTCACGCGGGCGCCCACGCGCACCGGTGGCTCAGTCCACCAACGCACGGCGACGACGTGATCGCACCATTCTGGCGCTGTGCTTGGATTGCCGGCGAACGCAGCGACCTCTGCACAGGGTTTGGCGATCTCAATTTCCTCTTCCACAGCAGTCCGCATCTTCTCTCCGCGTGGCGCGACGCCCATGTGCAACGTGTTCTGTACTTAGGCGCTCCCACCGGGCGCACAGGAGCCATTGTGGCCCGGCGGGAACGCGTCTGGTCGCTAAAAGCCCGGCTTGCCGGCGCTCGCGCGGAGAAGTTCGAGGTTCAGCGCGTTTGTCGGCACCTTCATCACGCGGTATGGAACATCGCTTGCGGCGAAGACGAAGCTGCGCAAGGGGTTTCCCATCGCGTCGAACTCCGTCATCGCCGGTTTGACTGCGCCCGCGGTGAGGATGCCCCAGCCTACGACGCGCGTGCCGTCGGGAAGCGTCTGGAAGCTGCCCATGGCTGCGCTGTTCGAGACGCCAGTGAACTCGGCCACAATGTTCGCCGAGCCCGCCGTGACGTCCAGCGCCATTTCCAGGCCACGCGCGGGACCCGCGTTGTTGCTGTGGTTGTCAAAGATGGAGATATGCCCGCTGGCCAGGAACCGGGCGAAATGCTGGTGGAAGAAGCCGCCTTCCGGGTCGCCGGTCAGCGCGATGAAGGGCGCCGAATCCTTGTTCTGCGGTGTGCCGCCGAGCTTCCAGATGACCTGCCCAGTTTCGTGCGAGATCAGGAAGAGCGAGTCCGTGTGGCGTACGGACAGAAGCACGTCGCCGTTCTCGTTCACCGCCAATGAGTTGCAGTGGAAGACGTCCACGACGTCCTTGCCGGCGACCTTGGACGGCGCGAGTTCAGACGACTCGACGACCGGATCAATGTGGTCGCTCGCGCGCCACTCCCAGGCCAGCGTGCCATCGGCGTTCAACTCCTGCGCCACGCAATCCATGATGGTCGTCGTGGCGATGCCGCGCGCGCTGAGGTCGACGCCATCCAGTTGCGGATACGTCAGCACCGTGTACCGACCCGCGCCAAGCGGCAGCAGCTCGTGTTGGTCAACCGGCGATCCGACCGACTGAACCGCCGCCGTCGCCCCGCTGGCCAGATCCAGCACCGTATACTTGCCGACCGGATTCGTGCCAAACGCGGCGCCGAGCAGGGGTGAGTAGGCCAGCATGTTGTCAGCCAGCCACTCGACCAAGCACGCGCCATTGCCGGTAGCCTGATACCACACGGGCGTCCCGCGACTGTCCAGGACCATCGCATAGCCTGACGAGCCTTTGCCCAGAGCTGTATTGCCCAGCACGTAGTAGCCCGGCGCGGTCGGCTGCGCGTCGACGAAAGCACCGTGCGGGAAGTCGTGGGGCAGGCAGCGGACCCAGTAGTCCGCGGTCGTCCCGTCGGTTTTGGTCGTCCGCACCACGACGGCCTCATTCTCCAGAACCGTCAGCGTCGCCATGCCAGCGCTATCGAAAGCCTGCACTTGCGGCGCGATGATGGTTGCTGTGCTGTCGGTCGCCGCACTCGCCAACACCGTCCAGGCGTTGGCGCCAGCGCCACAATACACTGCGTAGTCATGAACGTCGGGTGCAAATGGCGCAACGAATGCAGCACCTTGGACGGAAAGCGAGGCAAGGCCCGCCGGTTCCATTGCCGACGTGACGTCAACGGGAGGTCCTATGTCAACATCGTCGAGCGAATCGGTGGCATCAGCCAGCGCGCTGATGTCCATCGCATCGGCGCCGCCAAGCGCGGCGTCCGTAGCGGCATCGTCAGCGTCGCCCATCGCGTCCGCCGCACCGGGTTGCGCGCCGGAAGCGTCGGCCGCGCCATCGTCAACGTCCTGCGTCGCGGAATCTGGCGTGTCGATGGTAGCGGTGTCGGCTGAGGCGTCCGCTTCCGCGTCATCCGAACTTGGGCTGGCGTCCGCGCCAAGCGCGACATCCGTTTGCGCGTCCTCCGTTCCGGCGGCTTCGGTCGCGGCGTCCGGTGTGTTCGGAACATCTGCGCTATCCATGGGCTGAACGTCACTCGGGTTGGAGTCGCCGTCGGCCGCAGCATCCGGATCCGCGATTGCGTCGACCTTCTGCTCTCCCGAGTCCGCCGCCCCATCGGCATTCGCCACGGCATCGTTTGCGAGGTCCAGCTCCGCGTCAGGTTCGGTCTGCGCGCCCGGCGCAGTTCCGCAACCAGCTGTTCCGAGAAGCCACAACGCGGCGAACGTGAGACGGACGCGCAAGACGGGTGCGCCGCGTCGACTCGTGTTCGGTGGTTCGCTCATTGTTGTCATCCAATCGGCATCCAGAACGAGGGCCGGGTTCGATTTTCGCGCGGCGATCCGCACCGCCATCCGATTCTGTGCGGCAGCCCAAGTGCTGCCCAGTGAATTGTGACAGGTGTTTTTGCGAACGCCACACATCTTTACACTTTTGTCACACTCTGCGGTGAAGAATCGCTGCCGACGCGCGTTGTTGGATGTAGACTGGCCGGAGGCACTGGCGCCTATGAGTCCAGGTCGTTCGGAAAGCCAGGAAAATTCGGACCGTGAAGGCCCGACGGAAATATGTACAGATGACACACACTTTTGACGCAGATCGCGCTAGCGAACAGGTCAAAACGGGCAACGCAACAGTGAGGTTTCGGCCAATGACTGCTGGATCGGAGCACCTGTCCCCGGAGCGCGCGTCCGGCAAAGCCATCGTGGTTGGCCAAACTGTTCGGTTCATGCAATGGCAACCGATGATCGGCGTCGCGCGCAGGCGTCATCCACCAAACCAAAGGCGCACGGATCATGTGCAGCGTCTCCGCCGTTCGGGCCGGCCAGACTTTACACTTTTGTCGCGTGAGCCAAACAACGATGGGGATTCAGCATGTTGCAGCCGCCGTGAATGCCAACGCCCGCTCAGAGTCCGGTCACCCGTTCGTCCCCACCCTTGACGCGAAGCCACCCGCACTCATCCTGCGCGCTCCTCCGCACCTACCAAACTGGCGTGAGCACTGTCATGAAGCCGACTCCAAGCCCCACAAATTCGGTCGCCGCTGAAGTCGATAGCCCCGTCGCCGGTGATTTTGGCTTGGCTGGCGGCGAAGTCCGAAGGCGTCAGATCGTCTTCAAGGCATTCGCCGTCGGGCTCGTTGCCGGTCTGCTGGGCGCTGGCTTTCGCGTCGCTCTGGAGTGGTCAGAGTCGCTGCGAACCCGCTCGATACACAGCCTGCCCGGTTGGCGTGGCGCGCTGTTCGCCGTCGCGATCGGGTCTGTGGGCGCCGGTTCCGCGACCTGGTTTGTGCAGCGCCTTGCCCCGCACGCGCGCGGCAGCGGCATCCCGTGGCTCAAGTCCGTGCTGCTCGGCGAACAACATCCCGAGTGGCGCCGACTGCTGCCCGTCAAGTTCCTGGCCGGTCTGATTGGCATTGGCTCGGGTCTGGCTTTGGGCAGGGAAGGGCCGACAGTCCAAATGGGTGGCGCGGCTGGCGCGATGGTTGGCCGGCTCCTCGGCGTGCAAAACGAGCAGGAGCGGCGCGCGCTCATCAGCGCAGGCGCGGGTGCGGGCTTGGCTGCTGGATTCAACGCCCCGCTGTCCGGGCTCATCTTCGTCCTGGAGGAACTGCACGGTTCCTTCACGCCCGTCGTCTTCGTCGCAGCGTTCCTGGCATCCGTAACCGGGGATGTGGTCACGCGGTTGTTGGTCAGCGAACGCCCCGTCTTTCACATGAACGTGGCTGCGCCAGGGGTCGGTGCCCTGCCCTGGGCCGCAGGACTCGGTGTGCTCTGTGGCGTTGCGGGCGTCGTTTTCAACAGCGCCACGCTTTCGGGTCTCGACTTCGTCAAACGGACACGACTGCCCGGCTTTGTGGTCGCCGCGTTCATCGGCGCGGTCGTCGGCCTGTGCGGTTGGTGGCAACCCGGCATGGCCGGCTCAGGGGGCGCGCTGGTGGAGGCAACCTTGGCTGGCCGTTTCGCCCTCGCCGCCGTTCCGCTCTTCGTGCTGATGCGTTTTGCGCTCAGCATCGGCAGCTACTCGACTGGATCCGCCGGCGGCGTCTTCGCGCCCTTGTTGGTCCTCGGCGCACTCGGCGGCTGGTCGTTCGGGGTCATGGCCCAGCGGATGAGCGGTGGCGCGATAACCAATCCCGCAGTCTTCTGCGTCCTCGGCATGGGTGCATTGTTCTCCGGGATCGTGCGCGCGCCGCTGACCGGGATCGTGCTCATGCTTGAGTTGACCGGCGACTACGACTTCGTCCTGCCGCTCCTTGTCAGCTGCCTGAGCGCGTACGGCGTCGCAGAGTGGCTCAAGTCCCCGCCGCTGTATGACGCGCTGCGGCGGCGCGACCGGGCAGGTTCCGCTGTTTCGCCGACCGATCAGCAGAGTCACGCGAGCAGCTAACATACATTTACACTTTTGTTGCAGGCAGACGTGAAGATTGAGCGTCATGGTGCGTTGAGATGAGCGGGCGGCATCGGCTGTCCCGCCGAGACAAGGCGCAATGACCAACCTTTGGAGACCTTCATCGATGATCCAGACCTCGAACGCCAAGCGAACTGGCCAGTACGCTGCTTACAGTTTTGTTGCTGTCGTGTTCGCGATCGCAGCCGGGTGCGCCGGACCGTCGTACCCAAACTGCACCACTGACGACACTTGCCGGCCATCCGGCGAGTACTGCGTCGATCGGAAATGCGCCCAGTGTCGCGCGGCCGCCAATTGCCCCGGCCTCGCATGCGCGACTTGCGAGCACGGCGCATGTGCCCTCATCGCGGGATGCTGCACGACGAGCTACGACTGCAAGCGCGGCCAGAAGTGTGCGAGCGGCCATTGCGACGTCGAATGCCATGTCGACAAGGAATGTCCCCTCGGCCAGCGGTGCGATCCCAACGGAGCGTGCCTCGCATCGGCGTTGGTCAATGGCGGCAAGTCCGACGGCTGCACCCACGACGAGGATTGCGGCGGCGACCTGCGCTGCGCGGACGGCATGTGCATCGACTCTGCGGACCAGTGCCAGGTCGTGCCCGCACGCTTTGAGTCGGACCAGTACGCGCTGTCGTCCGAGATCGAGGACGTCCTCGTCGCGGATTTCAAGTGCATGAAGCGCTCGAAACAGCGAACCGTCGCGGTCCAGGGCCACGACGATGACAGCCGCCCGGAGTTCAACCTGCGCAGGGCGGCGGCGATCAAGGCGTACTTCCACAAGTTGGATCCCAAGCTCAAGGTGAAGATCGTCGCGGTCAGTGTGCCGTGACGTTCACCGGTTGACGGTCGCGGACACACTTCTCCTTTGCGAGAACAAATGACAACCTTGAAGCTCAACGACCTGCACAACGCAGGGCCCCAATCCATCTCCTCCAAAGGCGTGAAGCTCTCATGGCTCGCACTCTCGTCATCGCTGTGGTTGTGGCAGTCGCGGCCTATTGGCCCGCGTGCGCCTGGGCGGGCCCACAGGAAGTCCAGATCCCGGCAGGCGCGACCGTTACGCTAGACGGCGGCGTGCTGTGCCCACCCCTTCCGCCCGGCTGGGGCGTCGACGCCGCGCGCCGCACCGTTTCAGTGAATCCCGCAGCGCCGATCGGTTCGCACGCGGAAATGCGATTGGCCAGCGACAGTGCGGCGTGTCCGAGCGCCACGACCACGCGATGGACCGTGACAGGTCGGTTGGCGACGTTGGATCCAGCCGGCGTGACGCTGTGGGCAGATGAAGGGCGCCTCGAATTGCGCGGCAAGGGCTTGGCAGGGACCACGGTGGAGTGGCAGGCAGGGCCCCAAGCGGGACACGACACATGCCAACTACCGGAGGCCGGTGAGCGAACTGAGCGCTGCACCGTCGTTGTTGGACGCGGAGTGCCGGTCGACGCGTTGTTGCGACAGTTGCCGGCTGGGGCGCCAACAGGGGCCCCCCTCCATTTGCTCGATGATCGCGGTCAGCGGATTGCCGACGCTGATTTGGTCCTGCACCCAGCGCGCATTGTCGTGAACCGCGTCTTGCCGCCGACGCCGACGTTGGACGTGTCGGACGGGCTGCGGCGCATCGCGCTGACGCATCCTGAGGCGGTGGTCGGCGTGGACTGCGGGCTGGCCCGCTGTGAACTGCTGGATGGCGCGGTAGTCGTTCGCGGTGTGCCGGCGCAGGCGACTGCCGTCACCGTGAAACTGCGGCTCGCGCCCCATGTTTTCGTGCAGCATGGCGACGCCTTCGAGTCGACGGTCCAAGCGACGGTGCCACTCAGTCACTGCGCCTTGACGCTGCTGAGCGGGGCGCCTATGCGCGACATCGACGACGTTCGCGTCGTGCTGCACCTCGACGGACGGTGCACCAAGGCACCCAAGTCGCTGCACTGGAGCGCCGATGGCGACGCTGCCGACGTCGTGCGCGTGGAGAAGGAAGCGAGCGGCGATTGGCTGTTGCTGCTGCGGGTGGGGCGCCTGTCGGACGACATTGTGGCGATTCAAGCCAGTCGCCCGGAGCCGGACGCGCCGGTGCTCGCGACCCTGACGGAGAAGACGCGCCCGCCCGGGCAACCGCGCGCGGTCCTCGAATTGATCGGTCTGGGTCCCGTCGACTTCGTGCCGATCAACCGTGACGCGCTGCTGCGGGTCCTGCCGCTGGATGAGCACACGCGTCTGGTGCCGTTGCCGGTCGCTGGCGCGGTGAAGGTGCAAACCGAGAAGAACCAGGTGCTGGTGCGCGGCGAGGAAGGCGCGGGTGGCAGCGTGACGTTGCGCTACGGCGTTCGTGTGGACACAGTGCCGGCGGCGCTTGCTGACGCCAACTTGGCCGTGCTCGCTGATCCAGTCCAACGGCCGCTGCGGGAAGCGCGGATTGCGGTGCCGCTGACTGGCGAGAAGGATCGCGAGGCGGTCGTTGAGTTCCTCTGCGAGGACGGAACCGGCAAGGCGACGACGCTGGCGGCTGGCAAGTCGCTGAACGTGCCTTTTGAGCACCGCGACTCGTGCCGCCTTGTCGTGCACCGGGACAGGCTGACGCCCGAGGAAGGGACGCAGGATCTGACCGTCGACATTGACGTCCAGACGCTGGATGGGACTTCCCGCTCGGGCGCGCACGTCACGGAGCACGTCCTCGTGCGCACGGGTACGGGCGAACAGACGCTGTGGGTCAAAGGCGTCAAAGCGCCCTTCGATCGCATCCTTGTCCGCGTGACGCGGCCCATCGACGACCTGCAATTTACTGCGAAATCCGACAAGAAGTCCGAGACCGCAGCCGCCCAGTGGACCGCGATTCTCGGGACTGGACGCTACCGGTTCTACGCAACCGCCGCCTTTCCGACGGGCCTGTACCGTGTGAACAGCCCACAAGGGGTGCTGTCGCTGAATTTCGGCGTGCTGACGCGCTTGGCCTTGCTCGACAAGGAAGGCAAGGAGAGCCTGCTGGGTCTGGAGCTCGGCGCGATCGGCGTGGGCCTTGTCGGCACCGCCAACTTTCCCAGCTATCCGCCGACGCTGGCGGTCGTGGGCGGCTTGGGTGTCAGCATTCCACTCGGCAACGCCGGACAGACGACCCAGGCAGCGCTCAACCTGCACGCGTGGCTGGCTTATGAACTCCGCAATGACTTCAGCTACTACCCGACGGCGACCGACGCAACCAATGGCACGAACGGCCAACTCGCGCCGCATTGGACGTTCATCTTTGGTCCCAGCTTGTCCATCGGCAACATCGGCACGATTCTCTGAACAGTCGCTCAGTCGGTGACGGAAAACTGTCGCCGCATCCGCTCCATCGCGTCCGCCGTGCAGCCCAGGCGGTGGATCGCCCGATGGCAGTTCGGGCAGAGCGTCACCATGTCCTCGGCGCTGACAGCGACACGCCCCGGCGCGGACAGGCGCTGTAGTGGCCCCAGATGGTGGCCTTCCGCGAGGTCCGTCGACAGGCCATAGCGCTCGCGCAAACGGACACCGCACACCTGGCAGGTCCAGCGGTCGCGCGCCAGACATTCGCGCAGCGCGCGCACCTTGCGCTCCAGCACCAGATGGTGCTTGGCCATGCGGCGATCTTCCTGGGTTGGCGCGAAAAAGCCCGCGGCTGCAACTTCCGCGGCATCCATGGGCCCCGACTCGGCGACCGGATCCGTCCCGCCCGTCAGCACCTCGACCGCGTGCGCAAACGCCCGGTAGATGTGCGCGTCATCGCGAGGGCCGAAGCGTTTTCCCAGCCGGAATCCGAGATTGTGCCACGTCAGGTTCGCCATCGTCGTGGCGGAGTACGTCTTGCCGCGAACCGCCGCATCGTGCCAACCCAACCGAAAGCGACCGCGGCGATGGGCGTCGGGCACGGCGCGCACGTCCTGCTGGAACTGGCCTTGAATCTCGGCGAGCGCCTCATCGATTTCCGAATCCCATTGTGGACTTGTCACTTCGGCGCTCCTGAGGTCCAACTGCTGCAAGGCGGCCTGCGGTTGAATGCGGACATGATTCTGCATGGGTTCGGCCGGCAGGTGCAAGCTCGTCACGCGCAACGATTGTGCGCGCGGCAATTGTCCCGTGTCGACGGCAATGCCAGGTCAGGAACTGGATGCGAGCGCGCGGGCTCCCATCAAGCCTCCCCGTCTTCTTTAAGAATCGTTGTGCCAGCGACGCGTGCCACGGAACCGCGCTATACTCCGCCGCCGGATTGGCAACGGGCGACAAGGCAAGGGCATGCGGACGGGACGAATCACACAGGGCTGGAGGCGCGCGGCGTGGCTTGCACTGCACGTCATTGCCCTGCCGGCGCTGGCGCGCGCGCCGGTCAAGTTGCCGCCGGTGACGCTCCCGATCCAGGACACGCCGACCGATTTGCCGCCACAGCTGCGCATCCTCAGCCTCGCGGACGTCGAGCGCATCGCGCGGGAGAACCAGCCGCAGATCCGGATCAGTCGCGCTGCTACGGCCGCCGCGCGCAGTCGCGCCGACCAAATCCACACGGGTTACTTGCCGCAGGTCAACGGGCTCGTGCAGTACCAGCGCTCGACCGGCAATTTCGCGCCGCGCCCGGGCACGGTGGTGCCGACGACGTCGACGGTGTCGCTCGCGCCGTCCTACGACCTCTTCAACGTCAGCGTGCAGGCGTCGCAGCTTGTCTACGACTTTGGCCAGACGGCGGATCGCTACGCGGCGGCGGATGCGGCGCAGGATGCGCTGGCGTGGAACGAGAAGGCGACGGAGCTGCAGGTCGTGGCGGCAGCCCGGCGTGCGTACTTTCAGGCCCGCGCCCAGCGCGCGCTTGTGGACGTTGCGCGCGAGACGCTGGCCAATCAGCGCCGGCACATGAAACAAATCGGCGGTTTTGTGCAGGCAGGCGCGCGGCCGGAAATCGACCTCGTGCAGGCGAAGACCAACGTGTCCAATGCGCAAGTTGGGCTCATTTCCGCCCAGAACGCCTACGACTCGGGCCGCGCGCTGCTCAGTCAGGCGATGGGCGTGCTGGGCGAGATTGACTACGACGTGGGTGACGACGAGCAGCAGGCGATCGACGGCGAGGACGCGTCCCAGCAGGCGCTTGTCGACAAGGCGATTGCCGGACGGCCGGAGCTTGTGGTGCTCGATCGCCAGCGGCGTCAACAGGAGCTCGCGCTGCGCGCCATTCACAACACGCTGTGGCCGACGCTGGCGGTGACGGCGGGCGTGACGGACGTGGGTGTGACGATTGGCGGGATGGTGCCGAACTGGAACGTCGGCGCGGCGCTGAACTGGCCAATCTTCCAGGGCGGAATCGCCAAGGCGCAGGAAGCGGAGGCGACGGCCAACCTGGCTGCGGTCGCGGGCCAGAACAGCGTGCAGTTGCTGCAAATCCAGTCCGACATTTCCCAAGCGCGTCTCGCCGTGCGCGCCGCCAAAGCGACGATCATCGCGGCCGACGACGCGCTGCTCAACGGCAAGGAATTGCTGCGGATGGCGGAGGCGCGCTACCTCGCGGGCGTGGGCAACGGCATTGAGCTCAATGACACCCAACTGGCCTATACCAACGCGGCGGTGCAAGTGATTGCCGCGCGTTACAACCTGTCGACTGCGCGGGCGCAGTTGCTCGCGGCGCTGGGCCAGCCCTAGCGTATTGCTGCCGAGGCGAAACGGATGCGTCGATTCTTGCTGACCCTGCTCGTGCTTGGCCTCGCCGGTGGCG
>CAINLT010000254.1 GCA_903850505.1 uncultured Myxococcales bacterium
CGACGACACCAACACCTGCACCGACGACGCGTGCGACCCGGCGACGGGCAAGTGCGTCTTCAAGCCCGCCAGCCACCCGTGCGACGACGGCAACCTCTGCACGCTGGGCGACAAGTGCGAAAGCGGCGCGAGCTCCCGCAGCGCCAACACCCTGTGCGACGACAAGAACGCATGCACCAGCGACGCATGCAGCCCGACGACGGGCAAGTGCGCACACACGGCGCTGAGCGCGGGCGCATGCTCGGACGGCAACGCGTGCACCAGCGGCGACACGTGCGCGGCGGGCGCTTGCGCTGGCACGGCGATCGGTTGCGACGACAACAACGCCTGCACGCTGGACAGCTGCGACAAGACCAGCGGCACGTGCATCAACGCGGCGATTCAGAATTGCGGCGCGGCATGCACCGCCGACGTCCAGTGCGACGACAGCAACCCCTGCACCAAAGACGCGTGCACGAACGGTGTGTGCGGCCAGACGCCTGCGGACGGCGGCGCGTGCGACGACGGCAATCCGTGCACGACGGACAGCTGCGCGGGCGGGCTCTGCGTCGGCAAGGCGATCAGCTGCGATGACAGCAACCCGTGCACCACCGACGCGTGCGATCCGAGCAGCGGCGCGTGCGTCCATCCCGCCGGTGCCGACAACGTCCCGTGCGACGACGGCAGCGCCTGCACCTTGGCCGATGGGTGCAAGGCCGGCAAGTGCGTGGGCGGCTCGCCCAAATCCTGCGACGACAACAACGCCTGCACGACCGACGTGTGCGACCCGCAGACCGCGGCGTGTTCGTCCACGCTGACCCCGCAATGCGGCGGCACCTGCGCCGTGGACGCCGACTGCAACGACAGCAACCCGTGCACCTCCGACCTGTGCGTCGCCGGCAAGTGCGTCTCCAAGTCCGCGGACGGCGGCGCGTGCAGCGACGGCAACGGCTGCACGACCGGTGACACCTGCTTTGGCGGCGCGTGCCAGGCCGGCAGCCAGGTCGCGTGCGACGACGGCAACCCATGCACAATCGACAAGTGCGACGTGGCGCAGGGCAAATGCATCGGCACGCCCGGCAACGAGGGCGCCGCCTGCACGGACGGCAACAACTGCACCATCACCGACGTGTGCACCAAGGGCAGCTGCATCGGCCAGGTGCTGACCTGCAACGACAACAACGCGTGCACCAACGACGCGTGCAATCCGTCGACCGGCATCTGCGCGTACGCCAATATTCCCAATTGCCAGGGCAATTGCGGCGGCGGTGGCGGTGGCGGTGGCGGTCCCGGCGGCGGCTTTGGCTGCAACGACAACAACGCGTGCACCAAGGACGCGTGCGTCAACAACAAGTGCGAGCACACGTTTGTCACCGGCGCCTGCACCGACAACAACCTGTGCACCACGAACGAAACCTGCGTGACCGGCGTTTGCGTCTCCAGCCCGGTGAAATGCGACGACGGCAACCCGTGCACTTCTGAGCTGTGCAATCCGGTGACCGGCGCGTGCGTCGTGACCGCGACGAAGGCCGCGCTGCCTTGCACGGACGGCGACGCCTGCACCATCACGGACACCTGCGCGGGCGGCTTGTGCGTCGGCGCGGACCCCGTCAACTGCGACGACGGCGACGGCTGCACCGCGGACACGTGCGACGCCGCGAGCGGCAAATGCGCGCACAAGGCGATCCCCGGCTGCGGCGGCAACTGCGTCACGGCCGCCGACTGCAACGACAACAATCCCTGCACCGGCGAGGCATGCACGGCCGGCAAGTGCGCAACGACGTTCCTCGACGGCACCGCGTGCAACGACGGCAACGTCTGCACCGTCAGCGAGACCTGCCAAGCCGCGACGTGCGGCAACGGCAAGCCCGTGACGTGCGACGACGGCAATGCGTGCACCACCGACACGTGCAACCCGAAGGACGGCTCGTGCGCGCACGCGTTGCTCCCCGGCGGTACCGCGTGCGACGACGGCGACAAGTGCACGACGGGCGACGCGTGCAGCAGCACGATTTGCATCGGTGTCGCGGTGAACTGCGACGACGGCGACGCGTGCACGCTGGACACCTGCAGCGCGGCCAACGGCACATGCAGCCACAGCGCGATCAACAACTGCGGCAACAACTGCCAGGGTGGCGGCGGCGGCCCCGGCCCCGGCCCCGGCGGCAACCAGTGCAACGACAACAACCCGTGCACCGCGGACGCATGCGTGCAGGGCAAGTGCGAGCACACGGTCAATGACGGCGGCAACTGCAACACCGGCAGCGCGTGCAAGGTGAACGGCACGTGCGTCGCCGGCGTGTGCGAGGGCTCCTTGCCCGCCGATTGCGACGACGGCAACAGCTGCACCACGGACCTGTGCCAGCAGACCGGCGGCGGCGGTGGTCCTGGCGGCGGCGGCGGCGGTCACACGTGCGGCCACGCGGTGACCATCGACGGCACGAGCTGCAGCGATGGCTTGGCGTGCACGGCGGCGGACGCTTGCAAGTCCGGCCAATGCGTCGGCACGGCCAAGACCTGCGACGACGGCAACGCCTGCACCGCGGACAGCTGCGACAGCCAGACGGGCGGGTGCATCTCGGCAGCCATCCCCGGCTGCGGCAAGGCGTGCACCACGGCGGCGGACTGCAGCGACGGCAACAGCTGCACGACCGATAGCTGCACCGCGGGCGCGTGTGCGTACCTCGCGCTGGACGCGACGACGTGCTCCGACAACAACCTGTGCACCGCCAACGACACGTGCGTGGCCGGCCAGTGCGTCACGGGCATCACCGTGCTCTGCGACGACGCCAATCCGTGCACCAACGGCGCGTGCGACGCGACCTCCGGCTTGTGCGCCTTTACGCCCGCCAATGACGGCGGCACGTGCGACGACGGCGTGGTCTGCACCACGGGCGATGCGTGCAAGGCCGGCAAATGCGCGGGCACCGCGGTCGTGTGCAACGACAACAACCCTTGCACGACCGACAGCTGCTACACGGGCGGTCCCGGCGGCGGCGGACCTGGCGGTCCCGGCGGTGGCTTGACGGCGGGCAGCTGCCAGTTCCAGAACATCCCGGGCTGCACGCAGTGCCTCATCACCGGCGTCTGCAACGACAACAACGCGTGCACCGCTGATGCGTGCGTCAACGGCGCGTGCCAGTACACAGCGCTCGCGAATGGCATCACGTGCACGGACGGTCAGGCGTGCACGATCCTGGACCAATGCACCGCGGGCAAGTGCGCGGGCACGGTCAAGACGTGTGACGACGGCAATTCCTGCACCAAGGACACCTGCCAGACGTCGACGGGCGCGTGCACCAACCAGAAGATCACCGGCTGCGGCGCGGGCTGCCTCGTCACGACGGACTGCACGGACAACAACCCGTGCACGCTGGACATCTGCAACACGTTCACCGGCGGCTGCGTGTACCAGACGCTGCAGAACTGCGTCGCGACGCCCGAGTGCACTGTCAACGCCGACTGCAACGACAGCAATCCGTGCACCAACGACGTGTGCAATCCGTCCAACAGCTCGTGCGCGCACGTGAACATCCCGGGCTGCAATCCGAACGCGATTTGCGCGACAGACGCGGACTGCAACGACAACAACGCGTGCACCGTCGACGCGTGCAACACGTTCAACAAGGCGTGCGTGCACGTGGCGTTGCCCGGCTGCAATTGACGGTCGCGGCGGAGTCGTAGACGCTCTGCTGCATGACTGCGCCGCCTCAGCCGCCACCGGATCAGCCTCCCGCGCGCGTGACACTCGCGCAGGCGACGCGCGTGTGGGCGAGGATTGGCCTTCTGAGTTTTGGCGGGCCGGCAGGGCAAGTCGCGCTGATGCACGAGGAGCTCGTCGAGCGGCGCAAATGGATTGACGAAGACCGGTTCCTCCACGCGCTCAACTACTGCATGTTGTTGCCTGGCCCGGAGGCGCAGCAGCTCGCGGTCTACATTGGCTGGCTGATGCACCGCACGGCCGGCGGCCTCATCGCGGGGCTGCTCTTCATCCTGCCCGGCTTCCTCGGCATCCTCGCGCTGAGCCTCCTGTACGCCGGCTTTCGCGAGCTCACGGTCGTCGCCGCCATCTTCTTTGGCCTCAAGGCAGCCGTCCTCGCCGTCGTCGTCGAGGCGGTCCAGCGCATCGGCAAGCGCGCGCTCAAGAACCGCCTCCTGGTCGGCATCGCCGCCGCCGCGTTCGTCGCGATTTGCTTCTTCGACGTCGCATTTCCTTGGGTCATCTTCGGCGCCGGCGCGTTTGGCTTCTTCGCCAGCAAATATTGGCCCGCGTTCTTCCCCGCGCCGCAGCTGGCAAAATCCGGCGGCGCCCAAGCGACGGTCATCGACCAGATGGCCGCCGCGGGCGAACTTGCCCACACCCGGCCGTCCACACCCCGCGCGCTGCGGATCGCCGCGGTCTGCCTCCTGCTGTGGGCGTTACCCATTCTCGGCCTTTCCGCCGGCTTCGGCCCGTCGTCGGTCTTTGTGCAGGAAGGCGTTTTCTTCTCCAAGGCCGCGGTTGTCACGTTCGGCGGCGCGTATGCCGTCCTCGCCTACATCGCCCAGCGCGCCGTCGAGACCTACGGCTGGCTCCAGCCCGGGGAGATGCTCGATGGCCTCGGCCTGGCGGAGACGACGCCCGGACCGCTCATTCTCGTCGTCCAATTCGTCGGCTTTCTCGGCGCCTATCGCCATCCTGCCGGCCTCGCGACGATGCTCGCGGGCGTGCTGGGCGCGGTCACGACCGTGTGGGTGACTTTCGTCCCGTGTTTCTTGTGGATCTTCCTCGGCGCGCCCTACATTGAAGCGCTGCGCGGTCACCGCGGACTCTCGGCAGCGCTCTCGTCCATCACCGCGGCCGTCGTCGGCGTCGTGCTGAACCTGTCCCTGTGGTTCGGCCTCCACGTCGTGTTTCACGTCGTCGATGAACGCCACATCGGCCCGCTGCGGCTGATGGCGCCCGCTTGGCGCACGCTGGACGTCGCCTCGGCGCTCCTGACGCTGGGCGCGATGTTGGCGATGTTCCGGTTCAAGCTCGGGCTGCCGCGGACGCTGGCCTTGAGCGCGGCGGCCGGCGCGGCGTTCAAACTGATCGTCTAGCGCCTATTTCCCGGCGTTCTGGCGGATCCAGGCCGCGGTCGCCGTCATTTGCGCCGCCATCGGCGTCGGCAGCAGCCCCAACTGCGTGCGGATCTTGGTGTCGACCATCACCATCGGCGCTTCGAATTGGTACAGCATCTCGTCGAACTCGCGCATCGTCGGCGACATCAACCCGATGCTCCGCAGCAGCCACCGCGGCATCACGCGCACGTTCAGCGGCACGTCCAGCGCGTTGGCCAGCGCCTGCAGCTGCTGGCGCGCGGTCTGCGGCGGCAGCACGGGCAAGTGGAAGAGCGCGCCGTCCGGCTCCGGAGGCTCGCCCCGCGCTTGCAGGCCCGCCGCGACGGCCGGCACGTAGCGCCAACGGTGGGCTTGATCGGCGTTGCCCAGCAGGTCCACCGTCTTGCCGCCCAGCAATTGCGCCATCGACCGCGGGTGCTGGATCGCGCCCTGATCCACGCCCGGGCCAAAGAAGTCGCTCGCGCGCCCAAAGACCACGCGCAGATCCCCGCGCGCGTGCATCGCCCGCAGTTCGTCGGCCAAGTCCTTGCGAATCTGGCCCTTCTTGCTGCACGGCTGTTCTGCCACCGTCTCGGTAAACGGCGCGCTCGTCTTGCCGACCATGTACAGGTTGTCCAGCACCACCAGCCGCGCACCCGCCGCTTGCGCCGCCGCCGCGATGTGCCGGTACAGCGGCGGCAACTGCGTCGGCCACGCGTGATACGGCGCGTTGGTGCACTGGTAGACCACGGCCGCGCCGGTCGCCGCGCGCATCGCCGCGTCGCGGTCATAGACGTCCGCCTGCACAAACTCCAGGTTGGCGTGCTGGCTTGTCTGCGCTTTGCGCCGGACGACGCGCACGCGATGCCCGGCCTCCACGAGACGGTTCGCGAGGAGACTGCCGACCTGACCGGCGCCGAAAACGACATGCAACTGCTTCTGGTTCATAAGAAATTCCCGTGCGGCGTCGGCCGCGATGTGTTCAGTCTAGTCTTGCGTGATTGCATGTAAAGATTGATCATGGCAAACATGCGTTGCAAAAACGCAACGACAAGGCAGACACAGATGACGCGCGATCGCACTTTTCGCTGGGACGACCTGGCCCTCCTGATGGCCTGTCGGCGCGCGGGGACGCTGACGGCGGCGGCGCAGTCGCTCGGTCTGGATCCGGCGACGGCGAGCCGGCGGTTGACGCAGCTGGAGACGGCGTTGGACGTGGTGCTGTTTCACCGGAGTCGGGACGGGCTCGTCGAGACGGCCGCGCTGCAGGCGCTGGTGCCGATGGCGGAGGCGGCGCTGCTGCGCTTCGTGCAGGCGGCGGATGGCGTGGAGACGGAAGTGCAGGGGACGGTGCGGATGTCGATGCCGCCCGGTGTGGCGGACAGGCTGCTGGTGCCGCTGTTGCCGCGGTTGCTGGCGCGGCATCCGCAGCTGCGGCTGGAGATCGACGCGTCGACGGGCTACGTCGACCTGGAGCGGCGCGAGGCGGACCTTGTGTTGCGCAGCCATCGCCCGGAGCACGGCGATCTCGTTGCGGCGCGGCTGCTGGAAGCGCGGCTGGCGGTGATGGCGGCGCCGGGGACTGTCGACAACGCGCCGCCGTCGGAGCTCGCGGCGCTGCCGTGGATCGCGTGGGACCATCTGCTCGCGCACTTGCCCGAGGCGCGCTGGCTGGCGGCGAAC
>CAINLT010000255.1 GCA_903850505.1 uncultured Myxococcales bacterium
GTCATGGCCCATGCGGAGCGCCATGTTCTTGCGATTGCTGCCTGTGTTGTGTGTGCTCGCCGCCTGTCAGGGGCCAGCGGCCAGCGGCAGCACGCCTGTTGACGCGGGCGTTACCGCCGACACGACGCCGTGCACCGTGCTGTTTGGCATGCCCAACGACAAGACCGGCCTGACCGCTGCGCAGTGCCAACCGTCCTGCACCTGCGAGGGCAAGGACTTCACGCCGCCGACCTACACGGAAGCGGACGCCGCCGCGCTCCTGACCTGGCAGCTCGTCAATCCGCCGCAAGAGGTGACCGACGACCCCTACGCCCACCCGGAGGCGCATGTGCCCGATCACGACAAGGTCTGCGCGTTCATGCCGGGGCCCGCGGGTCAGCACACGTACACGCTGCAGACTTTTGCCAACGCCGATGCGGCGCGCGCGGCGGGCGGCCAGATGACCCACAACGACGCGTGCGGCGTGTGCTCGCCGCTTGTCGATCTGGCCGTGTACATGCGCCATCCGGACCTGACCGATCCCGTGCGGCAATGCGGCATGATGGCGGACAAAACTGAGGCCATCGCGTGCTTGCAAGCGCTGGGCTTTGACCTGCCCTGTGCCCAAGTCTGGTATTTCAACACGGTGAACACCAAGGCGCATTGCCTCGCGGTCTGCCTCGCCAACCTGACCGCGCCTTACAATAATGCCGACGGTTCGCTGAACGCGTGCCTGCAATGCGATGAACAAGCCAGCGGCGACGTCTTCAAGGCCGTTGCCGGGCGCAGCCGCCGCAATACTGGCCTGCCGTCGTCGATGTGCCGCCCCTGCAGTGAAGTCGTCCCGCTCGTGCACGCCTACCACTGAGCGGCGCGTCCTCCCCACAACCGTTTCCCGCCTTTCATCCAATTGTCACAGTTCGCGGGCATCTTGCCATCGCGCCGTCACCGGACGCGCCGCGAGACTGCCATGTCGACCCAGAACTCCATCCCGATGCCGCTGCAGCACATTGCCAACCGTCCGCGGCGTGAACTGCCTGAAGATACGCAGGTGCCGACCCGCGGTCTGCCGATTCGCCAGCCGCCCAAATGGCATGCGCCGCTGGAATGGCTGGTGCGCGCGATGGCGATGATCGCGGTCCTGGCCATCGTCCTGATCTTCGGATTCCTCGTGAAGTCGGCGCTGCCGATGTGGACGTCCGCGGAAGTGCGCAAGGAAGTCACGCAGGCGCAGATGTGGTTTGCCACCCTGTGGCCGGGCTACGACGCGCCGCAGAACGTGTGGCAGCCCGTGTCTGAGATTCCCAAATTTGGCCTGTGGCCGCTGGTGACGGGCACGCTGAAGAGCACAATCGTGTCGATGGCGATCGCCGGGCCGATGGGCGTCGGCGCGGCGGTATTCGTCGCGTTCTATGCCCGCGGCCGGACGCAGGAAATCCTCAAGCCGACGTTGGAATTGCTGGCCGGCATTCCGTCGTTCGTGCTCGGCTTTTTCGCGCTGATTTCGCTGGCAACGTGGCTGCAGGACACCTTCGGGTTCGATTCGCGGCTCAACGCGATCGTCTCGGGCGTCGCGCTGTCGCTGGCGATCGTGCCGGTGGTGTTCACGATCAGCGAGGAGGCGATTCGCGCCGTGCCCGCGACTTACGTGGAGGCGTCGACCGCGCTCGGCGCGGCAAAATGGCAAACCATCCTGAAGGTCGTGTTGCCGACCGCCGCGCCCGGCATCGCGTCGGCCATTGCCCTCGGTTTTGGTCGCGCAGTCGGCGAGACCATGGTCGTGCTGATGGCGTCCGGCAACGCCGCGATCACCTCCTGGAATCCGGCCGATTCGGTCCGCACGCTGTCGGCGACGATCGCGTCGGAGCTGGGTGAGGTCGTCTTTGGTTCGGCGCACTACGCGGTCCTTTTCTACCTGGGCTTGCTGCTGTTTGTGTTCACGTCGGTCCTGAACCTGCTTGGCGGCCGCGTCATCGACGCGCAAAAAGCCAAAGTGAAGTCGAGGTAGCTGATGACGCTCACGCCCAAGTCCCGCTCGATACGCGCCAAGTTCGGCGATGCCGCGATGGTCGTTGCGACGCTGTCCGCTGTGCTGTTGCTGCTCGTGGCGCTGGGGCTGCTGCTCGGCGATGTTGCGATCCACGCCCGCGAGAAGCTCTCCTGGACGTTCCTCAGCAAGGCGCCGGAAGACGGCATGATGGCCGGCGGCATCTTTCCGGCGATCGTCGGTACGGCGATGCTGGTGCTCCTGATGACGGCCGTCAGCGTGCCGATCGGCGTCGCGACCGCAATCTACCTGCACGAGTACGCCCGCGCCGACGCCCTGTGGACCCGCGCGGTGCGCATGGCGGTGCAGAACCTCGCGGGCGTTCCCAGCATCGTCTTTGGCCTCTTCGGCTTGGGTTTCTTCGTGCAGTTCGTCGGCGGCGGGCTGGACAAGGTGCTGCACGACGGCAAGCTCGTCTGGGGCCAGCCGGGACTGCTGTGGGCGGCGCTCACGCTCGCGACGCTGACTTTGCCGACCACAATCGTCGCGACGGAAGAAGCGCTGCGGCAGATTCCGGCGGCGCAGCGGGAGGCGGCGTACGCGCTGGCGACGTCCCGCTTTGAGGTCGTCTTCCGGCTGCTCGTGCCGCAGGCGATGCCGGGCATCCTGACGGGTGGCATCCTGGCGGTGAGCCGCGGCGCGGGTGAAGTGGCGCCGATCCTGTTCACGGGCGCGGCGTACTTCTTGCCGGAGCTGCCCAAGAGCCTCGACGGCCAGTTCATGCACCTCGGCTACCACGTCTACGTGATGGCGACGCAGAGCGCCGACGTGGATGCGTCGACGCCGATTCTCTATGCGACCGTCGCCGTTCTTTTGGGGCTGACGTTCACGTTGAACCTCGCGGCCGTGATCGTGCGGGCGCGCATTCGCGCCGCGTAACGCCGTCGCTGCAAGCGGTTTGTCCCGCGGCGTCGTTTCGTGCAAGATACGTGGCGGCGCCTGATGGCGCGCGAGGCTCTCATGCATCACACGCGCCTGCTGCTCGTGGCCGCGCTGGCTACCTCCTGGGCTTGCTCCAGCAAGACCGGAAGCGCGGATTCCGCCGCCGTCGCGCTTGCCGATGCCCTCGACGACAGCGCTGCGGGCAGCGACACTGGCACCGACCCCGGTCCGATCGACACCAGCAAGTCCGACAGCAAAGCCGACGCGTCCAAGCCCGCGTGCAACCCGCTGCAAAACACCGGCTGCAGCGATCCTGCGCTGCCCAAGTGCGGCTACGGCGATGATGGCAAGCCCGCGTGCGTGGCCGGCGGCGCCGCCAAGCTCGGCGAACCGTGCAATAACCCCGACGACTGCGCCGAAGGCCTTTGCCTCGGCTGCCCTACGGGCAAGAGCGTCTGCGCCAACTTCTGCATCAGCGAGGCGAATTGCGGCAAGGGCCAGAGCTGCAACCAGATCACCGATCAGAAGTACAAAGCGTGTGACTGGTGCTCGTACGAGGCCTGCAAGATCGAGGTCGTCACCTGCAAGAACCCCGCACAGGCGTGCTACACTGGCACCGGGCAGGGGCCTGTTTGCCTGGACAAGGGCACCGGCGCCAAGCTCGACTTGTGCAGCATCCCCAACGA
>CAINLT010000256.1 GCA_903850505.1 uncultured Myxococcales bacterium
GATGACCGCCTCCACCTCCGGCATGGCCAGTTCCAGTTGCTCGTGCAAAATCTCTGACATCGCCCGCACGACGAGCCCGACGTTCTGTTCGCTCAACGGCCGGCGCTCGTCAAACGAAAACTGCCAGACCGTGCGGTTGTCCTCAAAACGCGTCAGCCGCAGCGTCATCGCCAAGTGGGCGAACCACTGGTTGCCGCCTTCCAGCTCTTCGATGGCCTGCACGCTCGTGTCCAGCACGTAGGTCGGCGGCTTTTCACCCATGCGCTCCACGACGCTGCGAAAGATCCCCGAACGCGTGAATCCCTGGGCCAGCAGTTGCCCGAGCATCCGCGACGGCCGGTCCGCCCAGTTGTTCTGGCGGAAAAACTGCAGCTCCTGCGGCGAAATGCGGTAGACGATCTGCGGCCGATTGTAGACCGGCGAGACCTCCACTTCATGCAGCAGCAGCTCCGGGCCTTTGCGCGTTGCCGGCGGCTGCGCGACCGTTGGCAGGTTCATCGTGTAGTAGCGCTGCTCGGCGGTCGTCGCGCCAAAACAGCCGGCCAGCAGCAGCGTGCAGAGGCTTATGTACAGGCGTCTTGCGTGTCCCATGGTGGCCTTCATCCTCATTTGCCGATTCGCCGGTCGCTCTGTTTGTCAGAGCTGAACATCAACAGCGTCGGGTTTTCCTTCACGGCCTGGCTGAAGTCGCTCAGATCCGCCGACGCATCGCGCAAGTGCCGCAGCGTCACGTCAATATCGCCCTGACTCCGCGTAATCAGCAGGTTGAGGCTGTCCGTCAGCCGCTCCACCTTGCTCAGCGTCGCCGCCACATCGCCCCGCGGGCTGACCGACTTGTGCACTTCCTCGGCCACCGACTTCAGCTCCAGCACGACTTCGTCCGCATGTGCCATCACGGCCGCGCCCGAGTGCGCCAGCGCCGCGAGCTCTTCTGACGTCTTGCGCGCGTTCGCAACGATCGCCGCGACGTTCTCCCGGTTGTCGTTCAGGATGCCCGCGCTCTGGTCCAGAATCTGCTGCACGCTCGCCTGCGCCTTCGCACCCGTCATCGCCTGCATGTGCACGAGCAGGTCGTCCAGCTTCTCGGCAATGGACTCCGCGCGCGCTGACAGCGAATCGAGTAGCGACTCACCGGGTGGAATCAGGTCTCCCGGCTTGCGCAAGCCCACGTGCGGCGAACCGCGCGAGATGTCCACGTACTTCATGCCGGTGATGCCCTGTGAGCCGAGGCTGGCCTTGGAATCCTTGGCGATGGGCGTGCCACGCGTGACGCTGATGCCGACCGCGATGACCGAGACGTCGTCGGGCGCGACGGTCAACGTCTCCACGCGGCCGATCTTGAGGCCGCTGTACGTGACATCGGAGCCGACCGAGAGGCCGGAAAACGACGCAGCTTTGCTGGAGAAGCGGATGCGGTACTCGTCGCGCTTTTCGGTCAACGCGCGGCCGGCGAGCAGCAGCGTGGCGCCGATGACGATGGTCAGGCCCGCGCTCACGAACAAGCCGAGGCGGACCTTTTGGCCTTTGGTCAGATTGGCCACTACGCACCTCCCTTTGCCGGCGTCAGGCCAAACAGATCGGCGACGCTCATCTCCTGCTTCGCCGCGGTCTTGGTCTTTCGCGCGAAGAACTCGTCCACCGCGACAATACCGCGCCCGCGCACTTCCGCCATCGGTCCCTCGGCGATGACCTTGCCACCGCCGACCATGATCAGCGAATCGGCGATCGCCTCGATACTCGCGAGCTCGTGCGTCACAATCACCACCGTCATCTTCAGGCGATCCCGCAAAGTCAGGATCAGGTTGTCCATTTCAGCGGAAGTCAGCGGATCGAGGCCCGCCGATGGCTCGTCGCAAAACAGGATCTCCGGATCGAGCGCCAACGCGCGCGCCAGACCCGCCCGCTTGCGCATGCCGCCCGAGAGCTCCGACGGATAGAGATTCTCCGCGTGGCCCAAATCGACCTGCGCGAGCTTCATCCGCACGAGCTCGGCAATCGCGCCTTCCGGCAACTTGCGGTGCTCGCGCAGCGGCAGCGCGATGTTCTCGCCCACGGTCAGCGAGCCAAAGAGCGCGCCATTTTGGAAGAGCACGCCGATGCGCTGCATCAACAGCCCGCGCGCTTTCTCGCTCAGCCCGGTCAGCTCCTGACCCAGCATCGTGGCCTTGCCGCCCACGACATCCGTCAGCCCCAGAATGCCTTTGAGCAGCGTCGATTTGCCTGAACCGCTGCCGCCCAGAATCACGCGAATTTCGCCCTGTTGCACGGTCATGTCGACGCCGTCCAGGATCGTCTTCGCGCCATAGCGCACGATCATGCCGCGGACTTCCAGTATGGCGGGGGCGTCGGTCATCCCATCACCACGTAGAAAATGATCGAGAAGATGCTGTCCGCGACGATGATGAAAAAGATCGCGCTGACGACGGACGCGGTCGTCGCCTTGCCGACTTCCTGCGCGCCGCCGCGTACGCCGATGCCGTGGTAGAGGCCGATGAGCGCGATGCCCCACGCGAAGACGACGGACTTGAAAAGGCCGGTGACGAGGTCCTTGGTGACGAGCGCGTCGATGGTCTTTTGCAAATACGGCTTGGGCGCGATGTCCAGGTAGATCATGCCGACCAACCAGCCGCCGAGGATGCCGAGCAAATCCGCGAGCATCGTCAGCAGCGGCACCATCGTGATCATCGCGAGGACTTTGGGCACGGCGATGAAGTCGACAAACGGGATGCCCATGACCTGCATGGCGTCGATTTCTTCGCCGACCTTCATCGTCGCGACTTCTGACGTGATGGAGCTGCCGGAACGACCGGCGACCAGGATGGCCGTGATGAGCGGGCCCATTTCCCGGACCATGGAAATCGCGGTCAGGGACGCGACATAGATGGCGGCGCCGAATTGCCGCAATTGGTAGGCGGACTGGAACGCGAGCGTGAGCCCGATGAGAAAGGTGATGAGGCCGACGATGCCGAAAGCCTGGGAGCCCATGAGGCTGGCTTCGCGGAAATAAGTGGCCCAGCGCATGCGGCCGGGCGTGAAGAACGCCTGGATGCCGCCAATGGTGACGTCGGCGGCGAGCACCATGAAGTTGCCGAGCGCGGTGACGGCGCTCCAGGCGGTCTCGCCGAGAGACTCGAAAAAGCCGGGAATGGTGGCGGGCGGCGGCAATTCGACGGTGACGCGGAATTGCTCGAGTTCCTTCTGCACCGCGGGCTGTACGCCAGCGAGCTCGATCTTGACGCCGCGGCGGTGGCCCGTGCGCCAGAGGTCGACCAAGGTCGCGGTGCCAGCGCTGTCGATCGCGGTGAGCGCGGAGAGGTCGAGGACGAGCTTGCCTTTCTTGCTGGGCAGGCGCTTGCGCACACCGGCGGCAAAGACGGCTGCGCCGCGCGCATCCAGAACGCCCGCCAAAGCCAGCGTGCGTTCGCGTACCGAGGTGTGCGGCGCGTCAGTCAGGGTGAGCTGAGGTAGAGTGGACTTCGCTGCGGTCGTAGGAACCCCCAAGCGGAGAGACCGCCCCAGAGGATAGGATGAACGCAGCGAAACACAAGCAAGTGGACCTGTTACGGCAGCGCGCCGCCCGCGATCCAGTCCTGAATCGCCGCGAGCTGTTCGGTCGTCAGCGGCGGCGCAGGCAGGACTTCAAATTTTGCCGGCATGTGGCCGCCTTCACACGGCGTCGTCGCGGTCAGTTTCTGCCACAGGTAGCTCTCGTTGGGCTTGCCCGGCGCGACGAGCAGGTTGCCGCACGCCTCGTGCGCCGGCTGATTCACGAGGTTCTTGTACGAGACGTCGCTGGTCAGCGGCAGCGCAGCGTAGCCTGGGAGGCCAAGCGCGGTCGCGCTGTGGCAGGTGATGCAGCGGGCGTCAAAGACCGCTTGGACGGCGGAGTAGGGGGCAGCAGCGACGTCGGGCGCGGTATCGGCGATGGCGGTGTCGGCGGAATCCGGGGCGACATCGTTGCCCACAGCATCCTCGCACGGCGGACACGCGAGCTTGCCGGCGACGCACACCGGGTAGAGGTAGCTCGTGCCGCAGATGCACGCTTCGGTCATCGAGTCGAAGGACTTGGGGTCGCACTCCCAACCGTCGGGAAGTTCAGCCGTGTCCGCGACATCCGCCATGTCCGCGACATCCGCCAGGGCGTCAGCGGTCACATCGTCGCTCGTCCCCGAGCTACTGCTCGTCGTCGTCGATCCGCACGCCGTCGCCGTCGCCAGCACCATCAGCCACATCTTCGCGTTCATCGTGGATTCCTCGCCGTCTGTCGTGACAGCCTGCGGTTCCCGGTGGCCGTCGTCAACCCGCTGCGGCTTCCGTCAAATATCCCACCCGCGCACCGGGTGGGCACCCTCTTGTTCGGCCGCTGCCAGATTTTGCCGCGGCGCCGTCGAAAATGTCACACAAACCGCCCCATCACCACGCGCTTGCGCCCCTGGATCGGCAAATCCGCCTCGGTGACCGCAAATCCGGCCTCGCGGGCAATCTCGCCAATGTGCCGCACCCACGGCTTGTACGGCATCGAGTTGTCGCTGCAACACGGAATCACCGCGAAGGGCAGGCGATGCTGCGCCGCGTATTCCACGATGACCCGCGTCGCCCCGTCCGGATGCAGGCCCACGAGCAGGTCCGCGGTACACGGCTCGTCGGGCATCAGCAGGCGTTCGGCGAACGGCACGGGCAGGTGCTTGGGCCGCACGTCAAAGGTCAGCGCTTGGCGGCCGCGCGCGGTCAGCGCTTCGTTCAGCTTGCCCATGCCGCCGGCGATGTCCCAAATCCGCTGCGCGGTGGGGAATTCCTTGACCAGGAAGTCGGCGAAGCGGTCGAAGCGTTGGAGGTCGCCCATGGTGCGAGGCCCTGAAGTTGGCGTGTTGGGTATTGCCGGCGGTTCAACCGCCGCCGCGGATTTCCCAGCATGCGGATAGCGGGCGTCCGAGACAAGGGCTTCACCGCACTTGACGTCGCGAGCGGAAGCCACAAACTGGTGATGTCGACGCCGGTTGGACGGCCGCGGCGTTGACTGGGAGCATCGATGGAACGTCGTCCGAACGCGCTGTTTCTGGTCCTGCTTCTCGGCCTGTTGGCCTTCGGCAGCCTGCATGCGTGGCGTTACCTGCGCGTGTCGCTCCTGCCGCCGTTGAACGAAAACGCGCTGGACGGTGAGTCGGTGGCCTCGCAGCGGACGGCATGGCTGGCGTTTGACGAGGTGCTGCAGTGCGAGGTGCTGGATCCGTGCTTGAACACGATGATCGGCAGCGGCTGGAGCAACCCGACGCGCATCGCCAAGGTGTGCGGCACGGCGGAAGACCGCCTGAAAGCGCTGAACGTGCCGGACGAATTGGCGCCGAAAGTGCGGCAAAATGTCGATTTTCTCCGCGAGTTCTGGCTGGGCGACATCGGCGATTCGGTCAACGCGGCCAACGACCTGGTGGCAGGCAAACGCGGCGGCGTGAGCC
>CAINLT010000257.1 GCA_903850505.1 uncultured Myxococcales bacterium
AACATGCAAACATCGCGCCAACTCCGGGCGCGTCTCGCACATCCCCTGGCGGCTGGCGTCTTGCGACGCTGCCCGCCCTCTCTGACTATCCAACGCGTCAGCCGCGGATTGATTCAAGCCGCGGATTCAAACGCTGCGGCGTTCGCCACGGACCTGCCCTTCCCCAAGTGCAGGTCCGTGGGTAACGCGTCGCGACCGCCCCATGGGGACGTTGGAGTGCGCCAATTCTCAACGAGCACTTGATCTGCGTCAATTGGCGAATGGCAAAAACGTTGCGTGCGCCCCCTTGACGCCGCGGCGCCGTCTGGCGATGGTGCAGTTCAACCGTCGCGGAGATGCACATGCTGAGCGCTGAACTGACCCAGAAACTCGCTGACCGCCTGGACGCCGCGCTCCTCAACCGGCAGGAAATTCCGCGGCTGACGGAAGAAGTCGCCAACTTGAGCGTCTCGGCGGCTTACCGGGTGATGATCGCGGGCATTGCGCTGCGGCAGGCGCGCGGTGAGCACATCGTCGGCTGGAAGATGGGCCTGACTTCGGCGGCCAAACGCGAGCAGATGAACCTCGATCGGGCGATCTGGGGCGTGCTGACCGACGCGATGCGCGTACCGCACGATGGCGAACTGCGCGTCGCCGACGGCGTCCATCCCAAGATCGAACCGGAGATCGCGCTGCGCCTCGGCCACGCGCTGGCGGGGCCGGTGACGCGCGAGGAGGCGTGGGAAGCCGTCGACGGCGTGTGTGCGGCGCTTGAGGTGCTGGATTCGCGCTACGTCGGCTTCAAGTATTTCTCGCTGCCCGACGTCATCGCCGACAACGCTTCGAGTTGGCGCTATGTGCTCGGGGCGTGGCAGCCGCCTTGCGACGTGGCCGATCTGCCCATGGCCATGGCGATCAACGATACCGTCGTACAATCCGGAACTTCCGCGGCGATCTCGGGGCACCCCGTCGAGTCGCTGGTGCAGCTCATGGATCTGCTTACGGAGTTCGGCATCACCCTGCCCGCCGACGCCATCATCCTGACGGGCGCGGCGACGTTGGCCGAGCCCCTGCTGCCCGGCATGCGCGTGAGCCTGCGCGTGCCCGGGCTGGCGGAAGTGCGCGTGCGGGCGGTGTAGGTCTGCGTGAAGCGACGCCCGGCCTGCGGAGTCGTGTCTTACGGCTGAAGCGGCGTCGGCGCGGGCGCGGCAACCGGCGCGTCATGCCAATTGGCGTATTCCGGCGCGATCTGGTTCTGCGCCTTGGCGCGATTGATGAGCCCCGACAGCGTCTTGGACGGCCATTTCTTCTGGATCAGGTTGATCAGCCAGTCCGGCAGCGAGCCCTTCGGATCGGTGTGCACTTCCACCGTCAACTTGGTCTTCTCCGAGCCCGGAAGCGCCTCGAAGCGGTAGTACGTGTTCTTCGCCTCGGCGCGCACGCAGCAGTCGTCCGGTCCCTTGCGCCCGTCCACGACCGACTTGATCCGCGCTGTGAACACGTGCGCGGCGACGTCGTTCTGGCCGTCCGCCTTCAACACGTAGTCGCGGTCCGTCATCGGGAACGGCAGCTCAAAGTGAATCCAGTACAACTCAGACAGCGGATTGGGCTTCTCGATCATCTTCTGTTCCTTGAAGCGATCGACCCAGTACTTGCGCTGGTCGCGGTCCAGGAACGTGTTCATGATCTTGCCGATATGCAAGTTCGTCGTGATTTCACCTTTGAAAGCGAACAGATCGCTGCCGGGGATCTGCTTGCGCCACACCTTGACGCCGTCATAGGTGCCGATGCTCTCCCACGAACCCTCCTGGGCAAAGCCCGCCGTGGCAAGGAAGGTCAGGCAGAGCGTGAGGGCAAGAATCGAGCGACGCGTGAACTGCTGCAACATCATGAACTTCTCCGTTGTTATCGACCGGGTGGCGCGATCTTATCGCCGAAACGGGCGACGGGTGCAACCTATTCACTGCATCGTCAAAGACTGGCTCGTCAGGTTGGGATCGGCGGCGATCTCAGCGTCCGTGAACGGCATGTCGCGGAATTTCCGCTGGCTGAACAGCGTCGCCTGATCGGTGAACTGCGGGCTCAGCGGGTCGCTCGACTGGCCGTACGTCAGGATCGCCTTCGCCTTGGGACCGTCCGCGGTGAGCATGCAGACCATGACGAAGCTGCTGCCGTAGTTGACGGGATAGCCGTCGCCGATCGCCAGCCCTGACGCGCTCATCGGCTGCTTCGGCGCGGTCATGGCCGGCAACAGCGTGTCATTCTCGCTCGGCACCCAGCCCACGACCTGGAACGCACCTTCGGAATCATCCGACCCGTGAATCGCCAGCCGCGTCGTGCCCTTCAGCGTGTACTCAAAGTCCGGCACCGCGGCGTCCAGCGGGATCTTCGCCGCCTGCAGCGCCAGCACGGCGCGCGCCAGCGTCTGCACGGCCGGGTTGTCCGTCCCCGTTGGTGCCAGCGGCATGCCGTACGGCGTGCCAATCGGGTCGGCGAGGTCAAACTTGTGCGCCCACGCCGGGCCATCCTTGTCGTACCAGAATTCCCGCCAGAGCAGCGCGCCCTTGCCGTCCGCCGTCGCCGTCCGGTCCCATTTGCCGAGGATCGCGCAGGCCTGCGCCACGTCGACGTCCTGGTTGCCGATCTTCACCGTCGCCACGCCCGCGCACGCCGTCAGCACGTCCGGCAGCGCCAAGTCCGCCGAGTGGATGTGGTCGTTCATGAACATCGCCGTCAGCTCGTCCTGCGTGAACTTGCCGTCGTCGCCCGCCGCCGCGTCCTTGCCCGTGCCCATCAAGAACGCGAGATTCATCCGCGTGCGCGTCGACCGCGCCGTCCTTTCGGGGCCGTACATGCCGCCGTAGCCTTCCAGCAGCGCCGCCGGGTTGGTCATCCAGTGCGAGTCGTTGGCGTTGAAGACAAAATCCGTACGCGTCAGGTGCGGCGTCTCTTCCCACGGCGTCAGCCCGTCCTCGCGCGCGCCGGGCTTCACGACCCAGTCATTGGCCGACGTGCTGCCGTCCAGCAGCACCACGCCGTTGTTGCGCAGCAGCCCGACGATGACGTCCGTGTTGGCATTCCACGCGTCCATCGTCGCCTTGGAAACGTTCGGCGTGCTGTGCGACTCCGTGTAGAACGCGCTGCCTTGGTCATCCGCGGCCATCGTGTTCGTCCACGGGTTGGCCTGCACGGACTGGCAAACCGACTGGAGATCCGCGACCGACTTCGCGACCGCAAAGCCGAGGAAATGATCGATCAGCTTGCCATTCAACGCGTTGGCATCCCGCAACGTAAACACGGTCTCCGTGTTCCATTCACCCACGCCGCCCACGACGAGGATCGGCCCGTGGTGCGACTTCCAGAACGTCTGCGTCATGGGCTGGAGCGTGCCGTCAGGCTGCTTGATCTGGATCGTCTCGGTGTGGCTCGTCATCTTCATGACCTTGCCGTCCACCGTGTAGCTCGTCGGATCGCCCTTGACCAACGGCAGCTTGTACACCGTGAACTTGCGCGAGGCCGACACCGTCTCCGTCCAAGCAACGTGCTGGTTGTGGCCGATGAGCACGCCACCCACGCCCATCAGCGACGCGCCGGCCACATCGACTTCGCCCGGAATCGTCAGGTGCGACTCCCACAGCCGCAGCTCACCGAACCACGGAAAGTGCGGATTGGCGAGCACCGCGCCGTGGCCGTCCGCCGTCTTGTCCTTGCCGAGTCCCCAACCGTTGGATCCAATCTGCGCGTTGCGAATCGGGTCCAGCTCCTTGCCAAATGCCAGCGCCAGCCCGTTCTGCTCCGCCGGATCCAGCCAGCGCGGCCAGTCGTTTTGCGTCGAATCGTTGGGCGGATGAGCAATCGTCAAATATTCCTTGAAGTTGCGCGCCGAGGCCAACTCACCCAGATCAGCGTAATACGCCAGCAGGTCGATCGCCGAGATCGGCTGCACCCAGTCCGCGCCCTTGCACGGCGACGGCAGCCCGTCCTTGCCCACTTCCGCCAGCCGCGCGTTGTAGCCCGCCACGTAGCCGCTGATCATGTCCTTGGCGCGACCGCTGATTTGCACGTCCCAGAACATCTGCGCGTGCGGCACGACTTCCATCGCCTTGTAGGCCATGTCGCTCGTCACGTTGGCGTTCTTGTCGCCGGCGCCCAGCCACTTGCTGCGCTCGCTGCGGACTTTGACGATCTGGTCGGCCAACGTGCAGATGTTCTCCTTGGCGAATGCGTAGCCCTGGCCGTAGCCGAGCCCCTGCCACGTCGCGGCGGTGATGTGCGGCACGCCGTAGCTGGTCCAACGGATGGTGACGGTCTTGTCAGGCGCGGCTTCTTTCGCGGCGCAGGCGCTCAGGCTCAGTGCGGCGCAGCACGCGAACAGGCGCCAGGGGATTGCGGTCATGTTGGCTCCGATCAGGTCAAGTTTTGGCAACGGGCTACGCCTTGGCGCCGTCGGTCAACGGGTGGGATGGCGGCGCGGACAAGGTCAGGTCGTCCAGCAGCTCCGGATTCTCCAGCCGGCGGATGAGCTCGCGGGAGAACACGGACGCCTGCAGGCCATCGATCATGCGGTGATCCAGCGCGATCGTCAGCGGCAGCGCCTTTTGCGCGACAACCTGGCCATCGACAACGGCCGCGCGGTCGTGCACGCCGCCCACGAGCAGCACGCCGATGCAGCGCGCGTTGGGAAACAGCGGCGCATACGCGTTGCGGATGCCAAACATGCCCAGCGACGTGACCATGATCGAGCCAAACGGGTCATCCGGAACGCCCATCCAGCGCAGGTCGACGCCCCAATCGTGGTTCAGGTACGCCAGCAGGCGCAGGAAAGGCCGGGCAATCAACGGCGGCAGCACGGACAGCATCTGCTTGGTCTGCTTCAGCAGCGGATCCTTGTGGTGGCGGATCTTGTCGGCTGTCGCCTGCAGTTCAGCGGCGATCTCCGCCATCGTGCGCTTGTCGGCATTGCGAATCACCGCGCCCGACAGGTCCGCGCCGGCCAGCTTGCGGCCATCGGCGTGCGGCACCGCGACCTGGCAGAACACGTCGACGTCGCGCCGCATCCAGAGCCGACCGCGCCGCACGATGCAATTGAGGTCCGGATGCGCACCCAGCACGGACGCCACGCCGCGCGCGACCGCGTGGGTCACGGTCAGCTTCTGGCCCGTCTTGGCGTGATGCGCTTCCAGGTACGCAAGCAGGGGCGCGACCGCGATCTCGGTGTCGCCCAGGATCGTCGGATCGCGCGGGGCGTCCCAGATGATCGGCGCGAGCATGCGAAACGCGGAGACTTACGGGGGACGGAAATAGCGACCGGCCATCGGAACTCCGGGGGGACCGTGTTCTACGCGCAGACAGACCGACGAGGCCTTGCCCGATGGGATGATCGGCAGATTAGGGCTGGGCCTGCGCCGGCGCAATACCGGGAGCGACCGTCGGACTCTTGGCAAACTGCTCCGGAATCTTGCCGCCCCGGGTCGGGTCATAGCGCTTCACGAAGTCGTCGTAATTGCCCATCGTCTTCTTGAGCTGCTTGCGCATGCCGTTCAACGTCTGCACGGGCAGCGCACGCGTCGCGCGGGCGATCAGCCAGTCCGGCAAGCTGCCGCCCGAGTCGGCGTCGATCTGGTAGGTCACGCGCGTGTGCTTCTCGTCGACGTACTGCAGCTTGTAGTAGCCCTTGAGCCGCGGCATCCGGACGACGCCATCGATCGGCCCCGGCCCGGCGTTGGTGATTTGGCTGAACTTGATGTTCACCTCGCGCTTGTCGAGGTCCGCCGTCACGGCGACGAAGATGACCACGTCGCGATCGGAGACCGGCCACGGCGCGTCCGTGCGATTGTAGATGATGCGATCGAACTCATTGACTTGCTTGAGAACCTTGTTCTCCATGCAGTTGGCCATCCAGTCGGTCGCCTTCTTGGCGTCGTCCAGCAT
>CAINLT010000258.1 GCA_903850505.1 uncultured Myxococcales bacterium
GGACCTGCGCGCGGATATCACCATTCCTGCCGACGCGTCCGCGCCCGCGATGTCACGCCATGCGCATTGCGGCGTGCTGCTCCAGTCGCTGGCCAGTCACGGCGCTAGCGCGTAGATGATGCCTGTGAACACGTCGGCCGCCCACAGATCGCCCGCGGCGTTGCGGCCAAACGTGGCGATGTGCGCGCCGGATTCGGTCAAGTGCCACGCCGTCGCTGTTCCTGTCTGGTTGGCGGGCAAGTCGAGGGCCCAGATGGCGCCGGACGTGAAGTCGCCGACGACGTACTTGCCGCGGAGCTGGGGCACGGCGTTCCCCGTCGCGACGTAACCGCCGGTGATGCACGCGCCGACGTCGTGGGCGTACTGCCACACCGGGTCGACCATGCCGTCGCCGGTGCAGGCGCTGCCGGGCGGGTAGCAGTTCTTGCCCTCGCGCCGGTTCCAGCCGAGGTTGTCGCCGCGCGCCACGAGATTGACCTCCTCCCACGCATTCTGGCCGACGTCTGCCACAATCAGGCGCCCCATCGGGTCAAAACTGTAGCGCCACGGGTTGCGCAGCCCCAGCGCCCAGATTTCCGGCCGCCAACCCGCCCGACCGACAAACGGATTGTCCGCCGGCACCGCGTACGCCAGACCCGGGTCGACGCGGTCGACATCGATGCGCAACATCTTGCCGAGGAGCACGTTGGGGTTCTGGCCGTTGCCGTGCGGATCACCGCCGGAGCCGCCATCGCCCAAACCGATGTACAGCTTGCCATCTGGGCCAAATTGCAGCTGCCCCGCCTTGTGGTTGGTGTACGGCTGGCGCACCTCCAGAACCAGTCCAACGCGCTCGGGTGGTGCCGTCCGAACCGGTCCACGCGCCCGCCACTGGACAATTTGCGTCCAGTCTGTCGCGGTGTCCCCCTCGCCTTTGCGCACCACAGTGTTGAGGAAAAACCTGCCGTTCCTGGCAAAATCCGGGTGCAGGGCGATACCGAGCAGGCCTTCCTCGCCGTCATGGACCACGTCGGCGTGCAGGTACAGACCACGCGTTTGGCCGTTTGCCGCAAGCCACGCGAGGTCCCCGTCCTTTTGCGCGACGAGCCACACATCCTCGCCGGCGATGTAGTGCAGGTCAGTCGGCATCTTGAAGCCGTCGGCCACTTGGCGCAGGTGCACCGGGATTTCGCCCGCCACTTGCGCGGGCACGTGGGGCAGGGCGCCAAAGCCCGCGCCGTGGTGATGGTGGTGGCCAAATGGCAACGCGCGCTGCCAGATGGCCGCGCCGAGCACAGCGACCAACACAAGGAGCAGAAGTGCGATTCGGCGACGTGGCGACATGAATGCCTCAGCGTGTGGAGCGCCATCATCGGGCCAGACGGGCGTGTGTCAACCTCGGCATGTCAGCTGGGCGTGACGCATGCGTTCGCGGACTGTCCAGCCGGAAATGCCAGTGCCGCGATGCGGCGATCGTCAGACAAATCCAGCGCGACTTCGCGTAATGCTGTGCGCGAAAATCGCTGGAAATAGGATGCGGCGGCCGACGGTCACGGTCCTCAGCGTCGGGTCATGTGCTGCCGGATGTGTCCAATAGCACTTGAAAATCGCACTGGAAAATTCCTGCGTGCTTGCCGATTCTGCGATATTTCCCTACGCTTCTGGGTCAGTCACAATGGCGAAAATCCCGCCGACAAATCGGATCGGTCCATGGGCTCCA
>CAINLT010000259.1 GCA_903850505.1 uncultured Myxococcales bacterium
GCGCCACCAGCGCCTGCGCCGCTTCAGCCTGCCCGGGTCCCGCCGCCATCGTCAGCACAGCGCCGCCCGGCAGCCCACAGAGCGTCCACGCCTGCGCGCGATCGACACCCGCCGCCGCGCTCGCCTGCCACAGCGGGGTGAGCGCGGCCAGCGTCGCGGTCGTCTCCGGCGGCAAATCGTGCGCCTGCAGCGCTTTCCACGCCTCGGCCGCGCGTGCCGGTTCGTCGACAAGCAGCACCCAATCGCACGCCGTCCCCGTCGCGGTGAGCGCCGGCGGCATGGTCTCGCCGTGGTACAACTGCCAGCCGCTCCACAGCATCATCGTCGCTGAGCCCACGAACGCCGTCGCGAGAATCACTGCCACCAGCGTCGGTTTACCGCGACCCGTTTGCGCACTCTTCTTGTCTTCCGCCATCTTGCTTCTCGGTCGCGCAGGTTTGCCGCGCATGACGCACTGCGCTATGCTCCGCGCCGCGATGGCGTTGCGCAAGTTCCATGTCAGTGACTCCCCTCCCTCGCCGGCTGATGGCGACGCTGAGCTATCGCGTCGCAAAGCCAAGGCGCTGATTGGCGGATCGCTGGAAATGCGCCGCCTGCACGGCACGCCGTCAGAGCTTGGCGGCAGCTTCATTCTCGACCCGATCTTCCGCGAAGCGGACCAGCAGAAGCTCAAGGCGATCGTCGACCCGTCCGATCCGCGGCCGCTGGTCATCGAAATCGGCTTCCAGATGGGCGAATTCGCCGCTGCGTTCTGCCTGGCCAATCCGGGCGTCCGCTACGTCGGATTTGAAGTCCGCAAGAAGTACTGTCAGGAAGCCGACGCGCTGGCCGTAAAGCACGGCATCCAGAACGCGACGTTCTGCCTCGTGGACGCCCGCGAGATGCTGCGCGAAGTGCTGACGCCCGGCACGCTGGACCAGTTGCTCGTGTTCTTTCCCGACCCGTGGTGGAAGCCGCGGCACATCAAGAAACGCCTGCTGACCGCGGATTTTGTCGCAGAGGCGGCGGTCTGGCTGCGGCCGGGCGGACGGTTGTTGTTGAAGACGGACGTTCCGGGCTACGCCGATTGGGCGCAGGGCGTCATGGCGGAAGACCCGCATTTTGAGATCGAGCGCCTGGCGGATCCGGGCGCGCAGTTGCCGCCGACGCTGCGTGAGCGTCGCTGCCATTTCCACGGGTATCCGACCTTCGCCGTTCAGGCGACCCGCCGGCCCCGTTAGCGGAAAGATGACGCCGGGCGGCGACGCCCGGCGCACGATAGGAGTCCCATGAGCTACGAATACCGCCTGCCAGTCGTGATTCTGCTGCTTGTCGTTGGTCTTGGGCTGTTTGCCCGCACGATCTACGGCCGCTTCCTCGTGCTCAAAGCCGGCAAGCCGGAAACGCGCTGGGACCTGGTTGAGAACCGCGTCCGGGCGCTGCTTGAGGTCGGCCTCGGCCAGGCCAAGATGTTCAAGGAGCCCGCGTCCGGCCTGCTCCACGCGCTCACGTTCTGGGGATTCGTGGTGCTGGGCGCGCGGACCACGCAGCTCTTTGTGCAGGGCTTCAGCCCGGATTGGCCGCTGCCGTTCATCGAGCCCATCTACGCGCCGATCAAGGACTTTACCGCCGCCATCGTGCTGCTGAGCATCCTCGGCTTCTTCTACCGCCGCCTCATCGTCAAGCCCAAGCGCATCGCGTATTCGGGCGAAGCGCTCCTCATCCTCGGCTTCATTGGCGGCCTGATGGTCACGGAATTCCTGTTTGAAGGTCTGCACTTCGGCGGCATGATGGCCACGGGCAACCCCGAGAAGATCGCGTACGCGTCTGAGCACGTGAGCCACGCGCCGATCGGCGGTTTCCTCGCCAACCTGTTCGCCACGTCCGGCATCGCGCCCAAGACTCAGGAAATTCTCGGTGAAGTGAACTACTGGATTCACTTGGCGATTGTCCTCACGTTCATGAACCTCCTGCCGCTCTCCAAGCACTTCCACGTCATCACGTCGCTGCCCAACGTGTTCCTGTCCAAGCTGGAGCCCAAGGGCGCGCTGTCGTTCGTTCCGGACATTGAAAAGAGCCTGGAGGAGGAACTGCCGCTGGGCCTGTCCAAGACGGAAGACCTCAGCTGGAAGCAGATCCTCGACCTCTACACGTGCACGGAATGCGGTCGCTGCGAAGTGAACTGCCCGGCTTGGACGACGGGCAAGCCGCTGAATCCCAAGATGATCATCTTGGACATTCGCGATCACGTCTACGCGGATCAGGCGCGCATCATCGCCGGTGGCAAGTCGGTCGCGACGGCGCAGTTGGCGATTTCCGGCGAGGTCTCGGCGGCTGAAGCAGAGGGCGCGATGCCTGCGCTCATTGCCGCGGTCAATACGGACGCGATTTGGTCCTGCACGACGTGCCGGTCCTGCAGCGAGCAGTGCCCGGTGATGATCGAGCACGTCGACAAAATCATCGACATTCGCCGCCACCTCGTCATGACGCGCAACGAATTCCCCAAGGAAGTCGGCACGACGCTGAAGAACATCGAGTCCAAGTCCAACCCGTGGGGCATGGCGAGCGGCAAGCGCTTTGACTGGGCCAAGGACCAGAACATCCCGACGCTGGCGGACACGGAAAACCCTGAGTACCTCTTCTACGTCGGTTGCGCGGGCAGCTTTGACGACCGCGCCAAGGAGATCACGCTGGCGACCGCGAAGATCCTCAAAGCGGCGGGCATCCGCTACGCCGTCATGGGCAAGAAAGAGAAGTGCTGCGGCGACCCGGCGCGGCGCATGGGCAACGAGTACCTGTTCCAGACGATGGCGCAGGACAACATCGACACGTGGAAGGAAGCCGGCGTGACGAAGATCGTCAGCAACTGCCCGCACTGCTACAACACGATCAAGAATGAATACAAGCAGCTGGGCGCCAGCTTTGAGATGGTGCACCACAGCGAGCTGATTCCGCAGTTGATCGCGGACGGCCGGCTGAACCTGTCGCAGGGCGACGCGCAGAAGGTCGTGTTCCACGATTCCTGCTACATGGGCCGGCACAATGACGTCTATGAGCAGCCGCGCGAGGCGCTGAAGGCGATTCCGGGGCTGGAGCTGCTGGAGATTGAGCGCAGCGAGAAGATGGGCATGTGCTGCGGCGCTGGCGGTGCGCGCATGTTCATGGAAGAGAAGATCGGCGACCGCATCAACAACGTGCGCGTCGAGCAACTCCTGGAAGCCAAGCCGGAAATCATCGCGTCGAGCTGCCCGTTCTGCATGACGATGCTGTCGGACGGCGTGGGCGCGGCGGACAAGAAGGACTCGGTCAAGACCAAGGACATCGCGGAGCTGATCGCGGACCGGCTGATCATGCCGCCGGAGCCGGGCCAGGAAGAAGAAGTCGCCGCGGCTGAGTAGACTGCGCCTCGCCCGCGTCGCGCATCCGTCTCCGCGCTGCAGC
>CAINLT010000260.1 GCA_903850505.1 uncultured Myxococcales bacterium
CCGACGTGACGATGATGTCCTTTTTGCGGTCGGTGATGCGCAAGAAGCCGTCCGCGTCCACTTCGCCGACGTCGCCGGTGTGGAGCCAGCCGTCGGTCAAGGATTCCGCCGTCGCGTCGGGATTGCGCCAGTAGCCCTGCATCACGTTGCGGCCCTTGATGAGGACTTCGCCGTCTTCAGCGATGCGGATCTGCACGCCGGGAATCGGGATGCCGACGGTGCCAAACTTGAAGTGATCCAGCCGATTTACCGTCGCCGCGGCGCAGTTTTCGGTCATGCCGTAGCCTTCCAGGATCAGCAGGCCAACGGCGTGGAAAAATTCCGAGAGTTCGCGCGACAGCGGCGCCGCGCCCGAGATGAAGCCGCGGACCCGACCGCCGAAAGCCGCGTGAATCTTGGTGAACACGATCCGGTTGGCCAATTCGTACCGCACTTTCAGCACGCCGGTCGGCTCCTTGCCGCGCTGGCGCAATTGTGAGACCTCGCGGCCAATCCCCAGCGCCCACTGGAAAATCTTCTTCTTGACCGGGCCGCCTGCCTCGACGCCCGCCATGATCTTGGCGTGCGCCTTCTCAAAGATGCGCGGGACGGCGGGCATCACGGTCGGCTGGGCTTCCGCCATGTCCTGCAGCACCGTCGCGATCGACCGCGGAATCAGCATTTCACAACGCACGTTGACGCAGACGATGTAGACGAGCTTGGCGAACACGTGCGCCAGCGGCAGGAAAAGCAGCAGGCCGTCGTCGTCATGGACGTCCAGCGCCGTTTCACAGGCCTGTGTTTCAAAGACGAAGGTGTCGTGGGTCAGGACCACGCCCTTGGGACGGCCCGTCGTGCCGGACGTGTAGACGATCGTCGCCGGTTGATGCGGCTCGATCTGGTCCCGGCGATCGCTCAGCAGGCCTTCGCCAATGCTGCGGCCGAGATCGGCGAGCTGCTGCACGGACAACAGCCACGGGTCGTCGGGCGACAGCACCTCATCCAACCGCACGCGCAGGCGCCCCTGGGCGTCGGGGCGATCGAGGATGGCGATGTCCTGGATGTAGATGACACGCTCGAGCTTGGGCAGCTCGTCGCGGTGCTTGACGAGCTTCTCCAACTGCGCCGGATCCTCGACGAACACGAAGCGCGACTCGCTGTTTTCCAGAACGAATTGCGCTTCCTCTGACATCGCGGACGGGTAGACGGGCACGGTCACGGCGCCGGCCATGAGGATCGCCATGTCGGCGAACAGCCACTCGCGCCGCGTGACGGAGACGAGTCCGACGCGGTCGCCGACCTCCACGCCCAGCGCGCACAGGCCGCGCGCCCAGATGCCTGACGTGTCGCGCCAAGCGCCAAACGTGGTCGGCTGCCACGTGTCACCGATCTTGCTGCGCAGGATCTGCTTGCCAGGGCCGGCCTGCACCGAGCGCTCGAACAGATCGACCAACGTGCGGATGCTTTCCGGGCGCGACGGTTCTGAACCTGGGTTCGCCGTCATGAGACTGGAATTGCCGACCACCGAAGCCTCGTCTTGCGCGGCCAATGCGTTGCCCCGCAGCGCGGCAGTGTCGGACGGACGGGCCTGCGAGCGCAAGGGGCGGGCGTTTCTCCGGGCGCAGCCTGATGCAACCACACACTTCCACACGGGCCTGACGCCCCTGAACTTGCCCGTAGCGCGCGCGCCACTTACACTGAGCGAGATTGTGGTGCTCAGTGCGCCTTTGGAGCCGTTGCGGTGACGATGGAATTGGCCAAAATCTGCAAGTCGCTTCGGCCTTTTGGCCGCAGGAGCGCAGAGAAATCCAAACGCATTCATGGCGTTGGGTGGCTGGTTGGCGTTGCGTCCGCGGCGATTGCAGTCTCTGGCTGCTCCAGCGCCGGTGCGCGCGCCGAGGGCTTTGGCGAAGTCAGCGAGGAAGATCGCCTCACCGTCGACGTGGCGACCAATCGCCAAATGCAAATCGGCTATCAGATTCAGTCGGTTTCAACCTCCGACAATGCGCTGGATTTGTGTTTTGAGATGTGCAATCGCTCCTCGGAGAGTTGCCACCTCGCCAACAGCGTCTGCAATATTTCCAAGCGCTACCCGGCGGTCTCGGCGCTGTCCGCGCGCTGCGACGTCACGCGTGAACGCTGCCGTTCGCACCGCACGAAAGTGCCGCGGCAATGCCCCTGCGAACTCTGATCGCGCCTGCGCGCATCAGGAGCCACGCAACTTTCGCTATTTTTCCAGGGTTGGACGCAGCAGCGCGGAACGGTTCGCCATCGCTTGGACGAGGGCGACCGGCGCGCCGACTTCCACGAGCCGACCGCGGCCGCCATACGGACTGCCGGTCATCAGGAGCAGCGACAACACGGCGCAGACGATGAGGCTGCCGGCAGTCATCGTGACCGCCTTGCGCTGATCCCAGAATTCCGCCAGCGATTGCGTGATCTCGAGATCACAGCCGATGGCGTAGCGGCCGATGGCGGTGCCCGCGGCGGCGATCAGCACGGCGAAGAGAACGGGCGCGGAGACCATCAGATCGGGTTCGCGGATGACGTGGATCCAGAAATCTTCGTCGGGCGGACGGTGCATCATCGCGCTCTGCACGACGTCCAGGATCCGCAGCATCGTGGAGAGGAAGAACAGCAAAAAGATCAGGCGCTTCACGACCGTGACGTAGATGTGGCGGACGTCAGCCGTCGGCGTCGTGGCAACGGCCGTCAGGCGCGCGGCGGCGAACGCTAGCTGGATGATCACGAGGTCCGCGAACAGTCCGGAGAACAGCGCGATCGGCTGCGCATGCGGCCCCGTCAGCTCATCGCGGGCGTAGATCGCTGTCACGCGCCACGCCCACCACATGGCCGTGGTCATCAGCACCCAGGAGCTGGGCGCGCTTAGGCCGAGGATGCGCGCAATCGGCGACACCTGCGCCGCAGCTTCACGCGTGAACGCGTCCGAGTCAGCGCGCGCGGGCGTGTGGTGCGACTCTACGCGAATCGCGTCCGATGTCTTTGCCGGATTCTGTACCGGACTTGGTCGATCCCAGTGCATGGTTGCCTCGTGTCAGCTGCTCAGACGTCCCAGAGTCGTGTGGAGAAGTACCGTTCGCCAATATCGCACAACATCGTCACGATCACGGCTTTTTCGCCGCGCTTGCTCGCATCCTTGGCGACCCGCAGCGCGTTGGCGACGCAGACGCCGGAGCTTTGGCCGGCGAACAGGCCCGCTTGGGCGAGACGCTGGCTGACTTCCCAGGCTCTGTCGGCGTCGACGTCCCACGTGCGGTTGGCGAGCGTTGTGTCGTAGATTTCCGGGATGTGATCGCCGGGCGCGCCGAGCGGCTTCAGCCCTTCCACGCCGGGAAATGCATCGGGAATAAGCAGTTCGATGGCGACGCTTGGATTGAGCTCGCGCAGTCGGCGGCCGATGCCGGTGATCGTGCCGCCCGTGCCAACGCCGAACACGAAATGGCTGACCCTGCCTTCCGTCTGCTGCCAGATCTCGTTGGCGGTCGTGTCGAAGTGCGCGCGCCAGTTGCCGTCATTGGAATACTGGTCGCAGTAGAAGTACTTGTCCGGATTGGCTTTGACGATGCGCCTGACCGCGCGGATCGCCTCGTCGTAGCCGTCCTGCGCGGACGTGTGGGTGATCTTCGCGCCATGGGCGGCCAAACGCTTGAGCCGCTCTTTGGAGGCGTTGTCGGGAATCACGATCTCGACGCCGTAGCCCAACGCGCCGCCGATCAGCGCGTAGGCAATGCCGGCGTTGCCGCTGGAGCTGTCGATGATCGTCTTGTCCGGCGTCAGGCGACCGTCGGCGATCGCCTCTGCCAACATCCGCAGGACCGGCCGATCCTTCAACGAGCCGCCCGGGTTGAAGTATTCGACCTTGGCGTAGAGTTCGACGCCGGGATGCTCGGCGGCGAAACAGTCAATCGGCACCAACGGCGTGTTGCCAATCAGCCGCAGCGCGGGGACGCGGTCCAGCAGCGGCGCGACGATGGCGGGCGGTTCAACGCGGATCTCAGGGACGCGGCGCGCGGTGACATGGGGCAGGGCCGACAACGGCATGGGGCGAGGTCCTCACGTTCGAGCAGTTCAGGATAGCCGCGGCGCGGGCCGCCGACGGTAGCTTCAACGGCGCTCCGGAGTGTGTCAACCGCGTCGCGCTAATGTGGATCGGCGTTTTGCGCAGCTGCGGCCACGGTCGCCGGGGCGTGGCGACACCAGCGCCGCGCTTCCCGTTTGCGATGGCCGCGTGGCGTGGTACGTTCACCAATCGAGGGAACATGGCGACGCGACGCAAAAATCCACCTTCGCAGCAGCCGCCGCTGGACGCCGTGAGCACCGCGCAGCAGGCAGGCGAACTCGGCACGCAACTCGCCGCGACGCGCTCTGAGCAGATCGGCGCCGATCTGGCGGATCGCTATGCGGCGATCGGCGCGCGCTGGCTGGCGGATCCGCTGCCGACGCGGCTGGACAACGACCTGATTGAGCGCTTGGCGGGGCAGGGGTTTCGCCGCGATCGCCTCGCTGACATTCGCGTTCATCGCGGTTCGCGCGCGCAGGCGGCTGCCGATGCCCTGGATGCGCGTGCGTTTGCCGTTGGCGATGGCGACGTCTTCTTTGCCCCCGGTCAGTACGATCCGTCGACGCCTGAGGGCCGCGCGGTCATCGCCCATGAAGTCGCCCACGTAGCGCCGCCGTCCCACGCGGGCGCGGGTGCAGGCGCGGCGGCGATGCCGGTGCTCAATGAACGCCGTCGCCGCGATGGCGCGAGCGATGGCGAGGCAGAGGAACGGGTTGCGCGGCAGGCAGAAGCGCGCGTCTTTGCGGAAGAGTCGCGCGGTGGTGCGCCGGAAATGGCCGCGTCGCCTGTGGCTGCGAGCGCGCCCGCGGCGAGGGCTGCGCCCAAGCGCATCGATCCGCATGTGCTGGAAGACAAAGTGCTGGCGATCCTGGAGCGCCTGCAGCGCACGGAAGGCGAGCGTTCGGGCAGTTTCTGACGCGTTGAACTAGTCGTGCTGTTCCGCCAACTCGCTCAGGTCCGCGCCATCCTTGCGGTCCGGCCAGCGCGCCGCCTCATACGTGCGGAAATGCTCGTCCAGCGCGCGCATCTCGGCAAACAGCCCTTGCCCCGCCGCCGTCGGTTGCGCGTTGCCCAGCACCGTTTCAGCGCCAGCGCGGTTGATGTGGATGATCTTGCGGAACCGTTCGTTCCAGAACGCGTTGAGCGACTCCGGCCGACCGGCGCGCGCCATTTCCTCGTACAAGCGCGCAATCGGCTGGAACGCGTGAACGGCCAACAGCACGCCGTGCAAGGGCCGCGGATCCGGCCGCACCGGCGACGGGTACAGCGGCGACCACGCGTTGTGCAGCAGCGGATCGAGGCGGAAGGCGGCGTTGATCTTGTTGTGCTGGAACTCGTGCAACACCGCTTCCGTCATCGTCATTTGCTGCGGGTGCAGCGTCAGGTAGATGAGGCCAATCGCCTCCTGAAAGCTGGCCGACAGGTGCTTTTGCGCGTCGTAGCCAACCGGCACGAACAGCCGCATGCACAGGCGAATTTCCTCGCCGACGAGCGGCAAGTTGGCGTCGATGTCCGCGATCGCCTGCCGCAGGGATTCCAGCCATTCGGTCGGATCGCGCGCGCCCAGGTCGAGTTGGTTGCCGTTCTTGTCCGGATGCGCCTCAAAACTCGCCAGCGGATTGTTGTCGGTCAGCGCCAGGAACACGCCCGGGACAATCGTCAGGTACGGGTGCTCGACGTCCGCGGGCAGGCCGAGTCCCTGCCGGTGCTCCAGCCACTTGCCATCGGGGCGCAGCGGCAGCGCCTGGGTCTGCATCCCTTCGTGCACGGTCAGCACGTGCGGCCGGAACGTCAGCGCGGTCACAACTTCATGCGGGCGCAGCAGCAGATTGGCGGTCGGCGAGCGCAGGACCGGGAAATTGCCCTGAGGATCGCGGCCGATCGTCACGCCAGCAGCCGGCAATTCGCCGAGCGCGGCCAGTTCCAGCAGTACCAGCGCGCACAACTCGCGGAGCCACGTGTTCAGGAGCACCGAATCGGGAATGCCGGCCAATTGGCGCTGGATGCATTCCACGAGCACGGAGACCGTCGGCTGCCGCACCACATGGAGCGCTTTGCGTGGATCGCGCTGGCCCGCCGCCCGCAGGGCTTGGCACGTCCGGTCGTACAGCGCGCGGTTGTGATTCGCCACCGCCGCCAGCGGCACGCGCGCCAAATCATGCAGCACGCGCTGCCAATAGGCGTTGAGCACCCGGCGAAAAGTTCGCGTGTCACTGCTTGGGACTGTGAGGTCGGGCAAGTCCAGACCGGGCATCGTGTTCATGTGGGTCGCGATGGCAGCCATGGGCGCCTCCTGCAGCGATTCTACCAGCAGATTTGCGCGCTGTATCGGCTCATTGTCACGGATTCACCCGCGCGGCGCTGTTGAAGCCTCTTGCCATGCGCGCGCGGTGTGGCTAGGTTGCAGAAGAGGCAGCGGCGGAGCGAAAGTGCAGCGAAAATCTCGTATAGGGCGCGGCGTCTGGAGCTGCCTCATCGCAAACGCGATGTGGAGCAGCGGCGTGTTTGCCGCCGAGCCCGATCTCACGACAACGGTCAGCTTGGACAGCTGCGATTGCCAGCGTGGTCCCGACGGCCTTTGCCGACGCTGGTTGCAGAATGACCTGAGCTGGCAACTGTACGCGCCGGAAGCGCCGGGCAGCGGGCCGAGCAACGATGACCTGGAGCACGCGATCCTCGACGCTTTCGGCAGCTGGCAAGGCCTGAGTTGCCACGTCTGTTCGGCATTCGGCACGCTGCCGCCGCTGCCCAAGGACGTCACGGATACCGCGTTGGCCCGGCCCAATGGCGACGCGGGCTGCATTGCGACCGCGTGCGACGCCAATCCGCTGGGCCTGAACTTCACCTATGGCGGGCGCAGCGCCGTGCCCTTGCTCTCATCGAATTGTCCCGCGGGCCAATCGGCGGCGTTGTGTGCCGGCGCGGCGGAAAATTCGAGTCAAATCGCGTTTTTGCGCAGCGACGCCGAGTGGCAGCTCTCCAAGCTGATTGTCAGCACGACCTACCTGACGACCGCGCACGACGGGCACATCCTCGATGCCGACATTCTGTTGCGCAACACGACGCACGTGTACTGCTACAGCAACTGTGAGGTTGCGCAGTGGGACGTGCGGGCGGCGTTGATCCTGGAATTGGGCAACGCGATCGGCCTTGGCACCGCGGTGGCACTGAGCGGTCCGCCGACCCCCGAGACGCCGCAGCCCGGTGGCGGGGCGCCGCTGCCGACGTACGTGGCGCCCAAGCTCGCGACGTGCGCGTGCCTGGCCTACCGGTATTCGACCCATCAGGAGTTCTGCCTGCCGCCCGACACGTCGCTCAGCTGCGACGCCGGACAGCAGAGGCCGCTGCCGCCCGCGTCGGGTGATGCGCGATGGCTGCTGCTGGTTGGGCTGGTGGTTGGCCTGCTGGCCGTGCGTCATCGCCGTCAGCGGAAGGGCTTGAACTCTTCCGTGCCCCAGCGCCGGGCATAGGCTTCACTCACGCCGGGACAGGTGCCAAAAGCCTGGCATGTCCGGCACGTCTCCGCATAGCAGCCCAACTCGGCTTCGATGTGCGCGATCGGGTAGAGCCGGTCGCCGGTGAGATCGTCGAGGTAATGTGTCTCGCCAAAGCCGGATCGGCTCATGTTGCGGGCGCGCGGATCGTCGATCGCGCACGGCGGAAAGGATTCCAGGTGCCACGTGAGGTTGATGGCCTCGCAGTCTTCAACAAATGCGCGGACTTCGTCTTGCACGTCGGCGTAGCGCAACTCGATGCCTGGCCAACCGCCGCCGCGGCCGACGGTCGTGGGAAAGCAGACCTTGAGCTCAATCTCGTGGCCCCAGCGCGCCACCGTCCAGTTGAGGTAGTCGCGCAGATGCCTGTGGTTGAGTGTCGTCAGCACGAGGTTGAGCATCACAGGCACGCCTGCGCCCACGAGCGCGTCGATCCCGGCGATGATCTCCCCGTGGCCCTTGGCCGTGACGCCGCTGATTTCCTGGGACACTTCCGGAATGTGGCTGTGGAGCGAGATGATCGCGCGCTGTAGGCCCTCGTCCACGGCGCGATCGGCGAAACCGATCTGGGCGAACGTCCGGCCGTTGCTGTTGATGTCCCAGACGAGGCCGCGTTCCCCGAGTCGCTTGACGACCGACCAGAACGCCGGGTGGCTCGTCGGTTCGCCGCCGGTCACAACCACGCGCTTCATGCCTTGCGCGGCAAGCCAATCCACCCGTTTGAGCAGTTCGTCCTGCGGCGTCAGCCACGCTTCAGGTCGGCCCGAGTTGGAGCACATCGGGCAATGGTTGTTGCACGCTTCGCCGAGGCGAAAAAGCGAAATGCTGCGAGCCGTTACCGGCAAAGTCGGCGGCGTGCGGCGGCGCATGAGGCGAGGGCGGGACTGGTGGACGGGCAGCGTCATCTTGCCCAGCATGCCGGAGGTGCAGCGGAGTCGCCAGTCAAAACGCAATCTGCTAAACTGAGGTCCGCTCAACGCAACGACGAGGCACCATGGCGACCCTGCAAGACACGCTCCTGACTCCGACCAACCGCCCCAAGCTGGTGCGCGACTGCTCCGGCCTCATCGACGAAGAAGTCGGCAAGAAAGGCGGCCTCGCCGGCCTCGCCATCAAGGGCGCGTTCGCCACGGTCAAGGCCGTGAAGCCGGGCTTCATCGACGGCGTGATCAGCACGTTGCTCGACGAGTGGGTCGGCAAGCTCGAAGGCCATTTCACGCGGTGGGAAGAGGGCGGCAAGATCGGCACCTTTGGCGCCACGTGCACGCGCGACGCCACCGGCGTGGCGGAGAAATTGCTGGAAGTCACCGATGCGCGCGCCCGCAAGGCCGATCCGAAGATCGCCTCGCTCTACGGCAAGCTGCGGCCCAACGCGAAGGACCACGTCGTCACAGCGGTGCCGGGCCTGGGCCGCATCATCGACAAGTACCTGTAGAAACGGCTAGTTCGGATCGTCCGGCAGCGCCGCGCCCGGCGGCATGCACAGGGCGATTTCTTCGGCAAAAACGTCGCGCATCCGCCGCTGCGTGGGCCCGCCTTGCTGGCAGTCCGCGCCGGGATGGTGCTTCGCGCTCTCGTAGTCGACTTGCACCGCGCCGTCTGAACGCAGGATCGGGTAGGTCGCGCAGTCAAACGGCTTCAGCCCCGGCCAGGGCAGCCCCGCCGCCTCCGAAGCCATTTGCAGCGCGCATTTGTGATCGGCGCGCACGAAGACGCAGCCTTGCCGGCCCGATCCATCGGCGCGCGGGCCCACGGCGGTCGGCAGGCCAATTCCGCTGGCGAAATCAGCGGTCTCCAGCGTTTCATCGCCGAACCACAGGTCCTCATTGTCCGCGTAGTCAGGCGCCATGAACGGGCGCACGGTCTCGGCGGCATCGAGGACGCGCTGGACGTGGCGAAGATCGACCCAGATCCCGTTGACGCAGCACGCGCCGCCGCAGACGTGGAGTTCACAGCGCTCGCCGCGGGCCGTGCGCCAGAGGCTCTTGTCCAGTTTGGGAAGCGGTTCAGCCATGGACGCAGTTTGACGGCAACCGGGCAAAGTGGAAAGTGGCGTGATTCGGCTTGCATCGGTACCGTCAAAACGGTACTCCAGCGAAGTATTCGAGTTGTGTGCAGCGGATGCGGGGCGGGAAGATGAATCGTTGGGCAATTCTCCTGTTTCTGCTCCTGCTTGGCGCATGCGGCGCCGCGGTCGATCCGGCCAAAGGAAGCGCTGCTGACGCCAGCGAAGACGCGGGCGGCGACGTCGGCTTGGCGGATGCCGGCGATCTGGGCAGTGGTCCGGGCGACGGAACGCCGGGCGACACGGTTGCCCCGGACACGCTGGATGCCGCCGTGCCTGACGCCGACGCGATCGACGACGCCCTGAC
>CAINLT010000261.1 GCA_903850505.1 uncultured Myxococcales bacterium
GGCCGGCGGCACCGCGGGCTCCCGACGGCACACTGGCCGTCAGGAGGTGTTCGTGATGGCCTGTCTGTGGCCGCGCCAGCCGCGCTACGGATTCACCACCGGCGCCACCACCGGCGCGGGCTCGCTCAGGCTCACGTCCGCCTTCGGCTTGGGCGGTTCATCAAAATACGCGTTCACCCGCTCCGCATCATCCGGAAACTTCAGCGCCAGCGCCGACTCCAGGCTCCGGTACGCGGTAAACCACGTCTTGCGGATCACGCGGATGTCGTCGATGCGGTCCTTCACCACGCCCTGCGCTGCCACCACCCCGGCCTCGCGCGTCGTCAGCGCCTTGAGCAGCGCCTCGCCCGTCTTGATGTGCGGCGCCAGCGACTTGGGCGTCGCCGGGTGCGCCAGCGCCTTGAGCACATTCTGCGCGCTGAGCATGCGATCCGCCGCCGACTGCGCCATCATCTTGGACGGCGGCATGGGGAAGATGCGCGTGAATTCCAGCGAGTTCTTCTTGCCGCCAAGCGCCGCCGTCGTGTCGAGGCTCAGCTGCCGCAGCCACTTGCCAAGCGCCAGCAGCGCGATGCCGCGGAGCGCGCGGGCCTTGACCAGGTCGTCCGATGCGTCGTTGCGGGCGTCGCGCGCCTTGCGCAGGTTCAAGCGCGCATCGGCGATTTGCTTCTGCAGACCGACGACGTCCGGGTCGGCTTCTACGGCGCAGGTCGCGTACCACGCGAGCTCCAGGAGGGCGCCAAGGGATGCTTTGAGGTGGGGCAAACGCATGTAGATTCTCCTCTCCGGCGGTGGTGTTTTGGGCCGGTGGGGAGAGCGTAGAAAATTTTATTTGGACGTCAAATTTATGTGCTGGTGGTGGGGATTGGTTGTTATTGCTGGGCTTTTCTGCTACACGAACTGTTGCCGACGTCGGGGCCGCCCGCTCTGACATCGCCACCAGTTCGCGCCAGCAAGGAGCCGACCGGTTACGTGCCGCACCCGGACCACTTGAACGGGATGCGCACCAGACGGTTCCAGCCCGCCAAACCAATCGAGCCGTCGGGCCAGCGACCAAACAGGTTCAGCCCTCCGTATTGCGCTGGCACCTTCGCGAGGCCGATCGCCTTTCCCTCTTTGTCTGTCCAAACGATTTGTCCGTGGCTCTTGATGGCGACTCCGCCAGACGGAAGCATCAAGCCCGATATCCCATCCTTCGTGACGGCCAGCGCGCTCAGGTCCGCTTTGTGCGTGACAACTCCGGTGATCGGGTCGAGCCAGCCGGCCCACGGATCGTATCCCACCGACGGAAAGAAGAACGGCCAATTGAGCACAGTTGTGCTGCGGTTCGTCCAGACCGCGACGGTTCCGTCGCCGGTTGCTGCAGCGCCCACAACGATGCCTTCGCCGGGCGCGTTCTTGCTCAGCAAGTTGCCGTTGATGTCCACGACAAAGACGGGCGGCAGGCCGTAGACTGGATTGGACGGCCACATCGGCTCGGACGCAGTCGCAATGACCAAGGGCGCTGCGGTTATGGCAACCGACCAGTAAACGTTGTACATGTACGGCACCACATTCGGGGTCAGCTGGAACCATGCGGGTAGTGCCGTGCCATCGAGCGCCTTGTGTTCCGTGCTCGTTGCTAGCGTGTCGTCTGGCAACACCGCGAGAAGCGATCCGCCACAGCCCATCTCCATTCCCGTCGCAGTCGCTACCCCGGTCGCCAGATCGAGTCGAAACAGGCTACATTTATACCCTTCAACAACTTGCGCGACGACAAGCAGATCACCGTTCTGCAACGGCGTTGGGACGTTCCAGAAGTACAGCGGGCGTCGAGTTTGCCACACCGGCACACCGAGTCCGGAGATGCGCGCAACGAAGGAGTCGCCGTTGGTGTCCCACCCGGTTCCTTCTCCTTTGCCCTTGACGATGATCGCGCCGTCCGTGGTCAGCGTCACGTCCGTGAAATGGAGACCTTCGTACGCGATATCGAACAAAGCCGCGGAACCTTGCGCGTCGCAACTACCCGCGTTGCATTGCCCGCAACCGTCACCGATTTGGCATGGCCCGACGATGTTCGTGTGGCCCTCGCCTTTGCAGCTCACGCAGAAATCCTGAGTACAGGGGTTGCTGTCGTTGACGGGGACGGCGATCGTGCCGAATCTCGCATATTCACCCTCGCTGTGTCCGGGTTGCTCCAATTCGGGCAGGAAGAAGGCCCCGCTCGCGACGCACCGATTGTCGGTGGGACAAGCCCCCGCGCCGGCGCCAACGAGGCCGACAAACTCTTGGCATTTCGAAGCGAACGGACACGGGGCGACGCAGTGGCCCAGTCCGTCGCAAGACCCAAAGCAGTAGCCATTTTCCTGAAACTGGCACGCGGTCCCTATCGGCTTTGGCGTCCATTCGCAGATGCCGTCGGCACCGCAGCCCGTGTCGAGACAACTCGGATAGAGCACGGCTGGCGCAGCGCCGGCGCAGTCCGTGCACGGTGGGCCACCTTTGCACGGACACGGAGTTGACGTCGTGACCGTAGCGGGTGGCCCGACCGAGGACGGGCACTTGCCCGCCAGGCCTGGATCAATTTGCGACGGCGCTTCCTCCAGAGCCGCCCCTGCGGTCAGAGGTTGCCATCCATTGGATTCCGGCGCGCTCGTCTCGAATTTTGCACCGGGGAGCGGAGGAACGTCGATTTCGTCAATCGCGTCTAAACATCCCTGCATTGACGCGTCATCAATCACGGTTCCACGAGTGGTCTGACCACGACGCCGAATCCGATCCAGTGGTTCCTGTTTTTGCCTGAACAACCAGATCATCCTTTCGGCGCGGATAGTTCCGCGGAGGGGAC
>CAINLT010000262.1 GCA_903850505.1 uncultured Myxococcales bacterium
CTCTCCGCCGCGTCTTCCAGATCCGGAAAGAAATTCATGTGTTGCTGGACAAAGTCGTTCACTTCTTCAGACGGCAACCGCGACGCCGCGACGCCCGGCAGGTTCTGGTCCGCGTAAACCTTGGACGCCAGCGTCTCGTTCAGGTTGCGCGACGCCTGCCAGCCCTCAACGAGCGCCAGGATGGCCCGCACGACGCTGGGCGATTGTTCCGCAACCTCACGCACTTCCGTTGCCATCAGGTTGTGGCCGTCAAAAAACGGGTCGGAGAACGCCTCCATCAGATCGGCGGACAGACGCTCCTCCGCCCGGCCCGACAGCGTCTGGAAGTCGATTGGCAGCACTTGCGCCAGCTTAATCAGCAGTTCCGCCGTCAGCGCGCGCTGGTCATGCTCGATGAGGTTCAGGTAACTCGCTGAAATGCTGAGGCGTCGCGCCAGTTCCGCCTGCGACATCTGCTCCTTGCGGCGCAGCGCGCGGATTTTGCCGCCGAGCTTGCCTTGGGTGCTTGGCAGCTTACCTTGGATATTGGGTTTTTGTCCGTCGGCCATCGTTCCCTCCTGTACCGGTCTTTACAGCGTTTACACCTTCGGGTGACTTTACAGACCAAACTTTACAGAGTCAACACAGCGAAACGACGGCATCTATTGACTGAGCGCTAGGTTTTGTAAACAATGCTCGCGGCTCGGAGGCCTTCCATGACGTTCGCACACAGCTCGACTTCGACCCCGACTTTGACCGTTCTCGGCGCCATGCGTCCGGGCTACGAGCGCATTCTGACGCCGGAATCGCTGGCGTTCTTGGCACTGTTGGAGCAGACGTTTGGCCAGCGCCGGCGTGAACTCCTGGAGCGCCGCAAGGTGGTGCAGGCGCGCTACGACGCGGGCGGGCTGCCGGATTTCCTGCCGGAAACCGCCGAGATTCGCGCGGGCAACTGGAAAGTGGCGCCGATTCCTGCGGACCTGCGCGATCGCCGTGTGGAGATCACCGGTCCGGTCGACCGCAAGATGGTCATCAACGCGCTGAACTCCGGCGCCAGCGTGTTCATGGCCGATTTTGAGGACGCCAACGCGCCGACCTGGGACAACAACATCGACGGCCAGCTGAACCTGATCGACGCGGTGCGCAAGACCATCAGCTTCACGCAAGATGGCGGCAAGGCGTACAAGCTGAACGCCAAGATCGCGACGCTGCTGGTCCGCCCGCGCGGCTGGCACCTGGAAGAAGCGCACGTGACGCTGGGCGGCAAGCCGATCTCGGGCTCGCTCTTTGATTTTGGCCTCTACTTCTTCCACAACGCCGCGGAAGCGCTGAGCCGCGGAACTGGGCCGTATTTCTACTTGCCCAAGATGCAGTCGCATCTGGAAGCGCGCCTGTGGAATGACGTTTTTGTCCTCGCGCAGAAGACGCTGGGCATTCCCAACGGCTCGATTCGCGCTACGGTGCTGATCGAGACGCTGCCGGCGGCGTTTGAGATGGACGAGATCCTCTACGAACTGCGCGATCACTCGGCGGGCTTGAACTGTGGGCGCTGGGACTACATCTTCAGCTACATCAAGACCTTGCGTGAGCACGCCGACAAGGTGCTGCCGGACCGCAAGGACGTCGGCATGACGCAGCACAACATGGCGTCGTACGCGCGGCTGCTGGTGCAGACCTGCCACAAGCGCGGCATTCACGCGATGGGCGGCATGGCCGCGCAGATCCCGATCAAGAACGACCCGGAAGCGAACGCGGCGGCGATCGCGCGCGTGGAAGCGGACAAGCACCGGGAAGTGGCGAACGGTCACGACGGCACGTGGGTCGCACATCCGGCGCTCGTGGCGATCGCCAAGGCAATTTTTGACGCCGGGATGCCGACGCCGAACCAGATCGACAAGACGCCGAATGCGACGCCGGTGACGGCTGCGGATCTGCTGGCGGTGCCGGTGGGCAAGCGCACGGAACACGGGCTGCGCGAGAATATCCGCGTGGGCGTGCACTACATCGAGGCGTGGCTGCGCGGCAATGGCTGCGTGCCGCTGTACAACCTCATGGAGGATGCAGCGACGGCGGAGATTTCCCGCACGCAGGTTTGGCAGTGGCTGCACCACGAGGCCAAGTTGGACGATGGTCGCATCGTGGATCGCGCGCTGTTTGACGCGTGCATGTCCCAGGAACTCCAGGTGATTCAGGCCGAAGTCGGTCCGGATCGCTGGCAACACGGCCGGTTTCAACTGGCTGCGCAATTGTTCGCAGAATGGTCGACCGCGACCGAGCTCGCGGATTTTCTCACCCTTGGCGCGTATCCCTATCTCGACCAGATTTAGCCGCGCGCCAAACTTACTGATTTTCGGAGGATTCTCATGGCCCCCTACACGCCCACGACGCCGTCGAGCAACGCTGACCGTTGGAATGGTATTGTCCGTCCGTACAGCCAGGAAGACGTCAAGAAGCTGCGCGGTTCGATGAAGATCGAGTACTCGCTGGCCCGCGCTGGCGCTGAGCGTCTGTGGAGCCTCATGCGCACGGAAGCGTACGTGAACGCGCTGGGCGCGCTGACGGGCGGTCAGGCTGTGCAGCAGGTGCGCGCTGGCCTGAAGGCGATTTATCTGTCCGGCTGGCAGGTTGCGGCGGATGCGAATCTGTCGGGCCAGACCTACCCGGACCAGAGCCTGTACCCGGCGAACTCGGTTCCGGCCGTCGTGCGCCGCATCAACAACGCGCTGCAGCGCGCCGATCAGCTGGAATGGGCGGAAGGCAAGGGCGGCGACACCCACTGGTTTGCGCCGATCATGGCGGACGCGGAAGCCGGCTTTGGCGGCGCGCTGAACGTGTTCGAGCTGATGAAGCAGATGATCGACGCCGGCGCGGCGGGCGTGCACTTTGAGGACCAGCTTTCGTCCGAGAAGAAGTGCGGCCACCTCGGCGGCAAGGTGCTGGTCCCGACCAGCCAGTTCATCCGCACGCTGGTTTCGGCCCGCTTGGCGGCTGACGTGCTGGACGTGCCGACGGTCCTCGTCGCGCGCACGGACGCGGATTCGGCGACGCTGCTGACCAGCGATGTCGACCCGTATGACCAGAAGTTCTGCACGGGCGAGCGCACGAGCGAGGGCTTCTACCGCATCAACAATGGCCTGGACATGGCCATCGCCCGCGGTCTGGCGTTCGCGCCGTACGCCGATGTGGTGTGGATGGAAACGTCGACGCCGGACCTGCACGAGGCCAAGGTGTTCTCGGACGCGATGCACGCGAAGTTCCCGGGCAAGATGCTGGCGTACAACTGCTCGCCGTCGTTCAACTGGAAGAAGAACCTGGACGATGCCACCATCGCCAAGTTCCAGCGCGAGCTGGGCGCCATGGGCTACAAGTACCAGTTCATCACGCTGGCTGGCATCCACTCCATGTGGTACAACATGTTCGACCTCGCCCAGGACTACGTGGCGCGCGGCATGTCGGCTTACGTGGAAAAAGTGCAAGAGCCTGAGTTCGCAGCCCGTGACCGCGGCTACACCTTCGTGAGCCA
>CAINLT010000263.1 GCA_903850505.1 uncultured Myxococcales bacterium
GCAGGTTGCACGTCAGCGTGCTCGTCGGCGCGTCGTAGCTGCCTTGCTGATCGGGCGCGAGATCCGCCTGCGCGTGCGGGCAGAGCCGCGAGAACGCCAGGACGGTTTTGTCGGCGGACCGAATCAACAGGATGGAGACGGACCCGGAATCGAGACCGACCATGCCGCCGACCGTCGCGAGCGCGGAGAACTGCGCTTGCGTGGTGTCGAAGTCGACTGACGTGCCAAGCGAAACGGAGCCTTTGCCCGTCGTCGCGTCAAACGTCACGGCGTAGGTCTTGAGCGACTTGCCCTTGGCCGGGCCAGACGTGCAGGTACCGGTCGCGTCGAACTTGGAGTTGTGCAGGTTGCAGGTCAACGTGCTCGTCGGCGCGTCGTACGTGCCTTGCTGGTCGGGCGCAAGATCCGCCTGCGCGTGCGGGCACAGCCGAGAAAAGGCCGTCACTTTGTCTGCCGCGGTGCGGATCAGCAGAAGCTGCGTGGAACCGGAGTCGACGCCCACCATGCCGCCGACCGTCGCCAGCGCGGCAAAGGTCGCCTGATTGACGTCAAAGTCGAGCGAACTGCCGCTCGCCGTGACTTTGACCGTCGCAAATTCCCCGGGCCACTGCGTGTTGCAGGCTGACAAGACTGCCATCCCCGTGATTGAAAAGCTGGTTTGCAGAAAACTGCGGCGACTTGGCAGAAGATGTGCCAAGTCAGGATGAGAGAGAGTTTTTGACATGGGCTTGCCGGTTTTTTGGCGGGAGGTCGCCGGGTGGGACGGTCGGAACGCGCGACGTGTTGCGATTGCGAACACATTCGACTCGACGTTGGCAAATCTCGATCGGCAATGCAACGGGCCCCAACGTGTTGCATCGCGCTGGACTCACATAAAAACACAATTTGCGGATTTGTCCATGGCCGGTGCAGGCTATTCCGGGTCGTGGGGCAGCGATCCGCGCAGGCTGCGCAGAAACACGAAGGGCGTTTCGTAGAGGAAATTGGAAACCCGCGACGTATAGATGTCCGCATGGTGCTCGATCTGCCGCGCCAACAGGCTCTTGTCATTGCCTGTTCGCATGAGGAGGCCCCAATGCCGGTTGTGAATCTGCCCCGCCGCGGCCACCATCGGCGCCACGCGGCCGTCCAGCGCAATCATCCGTTCGCGCAGATCGTTCATCGCTTCTGTCGTCGCCGCCACCGTCGTCAGGATCGGCCCGTAGCCCAACCGCTGGCGCTGGCGCTGCGCCCGCAGCTGGGAGAACTGGAACTCCAACGCCCCCTTCTCCGCCATCAGCGCGTCGATCTGCCGCTGCTTCGGCGCCCACTTGAGCTGCGCCTCGAGTTCGGCCTCCAACTCGCGCAGAATCAGCGCCGTGCGCCATTGCTGCAGCTTCTTGGAATTCAGCACGTCCGTCAGCATGTGATCGCCCACGTACATGATCTGATCGCCGTCCACGCCAAGTGTCTTCTCCAGGCGATCCGCGTTGCCGCCAAAGTAGACCTTGCCCACCTGCAGATCGCCCTCGGCAAGCCGCAGCATCCCGGTGTCCTCCATCACCTCGAACATCAGCGCCTGCGCCGAGAAGAAGCCCGGCTTGCGCGCGGAAACGACGACGTAGGAGAACAGGTCGCGCCAGGTCTGGCCCTCGGGCAAGAACCGGTCAAAGGCGTAGGACATCATCGCCTGCGTGTACGACCACTCGGAGTTGGTGATCAGCAGCAGCTTCTTGCCCGCTTCGCGCTGATCCACGAGCGCCAACGGCAGCTCCTCGTCAATCGCGACGTACCGATCCGGATCCGCGAGGATCTCCGCCTTCAGCTCGCCTTCCACGTGCGCGCGGTCCAGCGTGAAGCGCACGCGCCGGTACAGCGCCTCGTAGCCGAGCGTTTCCGGCAACAGGCGCTGGTCCAGCAGCTCCACGAGCTGCGCGAACATGCAGCCTTCCGAGACTTCAAACAGCGTGTTCAGAAACACGTACCGCGCGCTGTCGGCGAGGTCCACGAGCGTCCGGCCATACGACTGCCGCTGCTCGTCCATCGTCAGCATCCGCGTGCCGTGCATCGATTGCTTGATGTAGCCAAAGCGATTGACCTTGAGGATGTTGCCGAGCTGCTTGTCGATCACCAGGCCGCGCTGCACGCGATCGGGCTCAAACACCAGATGCTCCACCGGCCAGCCCTGGGCGAGCAGGCGTTGGCGCAGGTGGGCGTACGCGCGACCTTCCCACTCGTCCGCGTGGTAGTGGATCAGCGTGTAGTCCATGTCGTAGCCGATGACCTTGATCGACCGCAGGTTCAGCGTGCGGTTGCAAAACAGCCGGCGCAGCGGCGGCGGCGCCGTCAGCAAGCCATGGGCAGGGTCCGGATCAGGCGGCAGGACGAGCTGGTCGGTCATGGGACGCTCCGCGCAGGAATTGCGCGCCTCCAGTGTGCCACGCGCCGGGAGCAGGGCAAGCGTCCCTGAAAGTGTAAAGAACTGTGAAATTGGCGCGAAGTTCTGGGCGGCGATCGATAGGCTTTGCAGAGATGCAACGGGGTGCGGCAGATTGCCGGGACGGTTCAGCGTCATGATTTGCGGGGGAACGATGCGGAATTGGCTGGTGTGTCTGGGTGGCGTGGCGATTGTCAGCTTGGTTGGCTGCGGCGATAACGCGACCGTCACGCCGGTTGTGGAAGCGGACGGAATCGAGAGCGGCACGGACGCTGCGCTCGGCGAGGACGCTGCTGCGGACGCCCAGGATGCCACGTCGACGGTTGACGCCGCCGACGTCACGGCTGCGGATGCCGCGGACGCCATCAGCTCCACCGATGCCGGAGCCGACGCCACCGCGGCAACGGACGCGACTGTCGAGGACATCGCCGCGGGCTCCGATGCGCTCGCTGGCGATGTTGCCGCCGGAACGGATGCGGCAGCCGGTTCTGACGCAGACTCCGGTGACGTTGGCGCGGACAGTGCGCCGCAATGCGCGACCGCCGCCAACTGCGATGACAACAACCCGTGCACGACGGACACCTGCGCTGCCGGCGCCTGCAACCACGCGGCGATCGCCAACTGCGTCCCGCCGCCGTCCGCGTGCGACGCCAGCCACCCGTGCGCCAGCGGCAAGTGCGACCCGGTCTCTCACGCGTGCGTCGCATGCCTCGCTTCCGCCGATTGCGGCGCCGGCTTCCTTTGCCAGGCGAACGCATGTGTCGCCGCGCCCGGCTGCAAGTCGGACGTCGACTGCAAGGCCACCATGCAGGTGTGCAGCGTCGGCGACGGCGCCTGCGTCGACTGCAACAGCACCACCGACTGCGGGACCAACCAGATCTGCAGCGCGCACCTCTGCATCGCCGCGCCGCCGTGCAAGAGCAGCAAGGACTGCATCGCCGTCTGCGACACGGCCACCGGCACCTGCGTGGATTGCCTGACCGACACGGATTGCAAGTCAGCGCAGTTCTGCAACCTCAGCACGCACGTGTGCACTGCGGACGTCTGCACCGGTCCGGGCTGCGCGGGCAACACGACGTTCGCGTGCCTGCCCAACGGCAGCGGCTTTGGCCCGGCGATCGCGTGCGACGACAACAACGCGTGCACCGACGACTCCTGCAAGCTGCTCAGCGGCTGCATCCACGCCAACAATACCGCGGCGTGCTCGGACGGCAGCGCGTGCACCATCGCGGACACGTGCAGCGCGGGCGCGTGCGTGGGGCTCACGCTGGACTGCAACGACAAGAACGTCTGCACCGCGGACACCTGCGATCCGGCGACGGGCTGCAAGCACACCAACGTCACGTCCACGTGTGACGACGGCCTCGCGTGCACGGGCAATGACGGCTGCGTCGCCGGCACGTGCACGGGCACGCCGGTCTCCTGCGACGACGGCAAGCAGTGCACCGCGGACGTGTGCATCGAAGGTGCCGGCTGTGCGCACACGGACTTGAGCGGCACCCCCTGCACGGACGGCAACGCCTGCACGACCGGCGACCTGTGCAGCGCCGGTGCCTGCATCGGCGGCGCGGCGCCCAGCTGCGACGACAAGAACCCGTGCACGGTCGACTCGTGCGACATCGCGCTGGGCTGCGTCCACGTCGACGCCATCGGCACGCCTTGCGACGACGCCAGCCTCTGCACCGTCAACGACGCCTGCAGCGCCGGCAAATGCACGGGCACCGCAATCGTGTGCGACGACCTGAATCCGTGCACCGACAACACCTGCACGCCCGCCGACGGCTGCCTGTTCACCCAGAACAACGCGCCATGCACCGACAAGGACGCCTGCACCGGGCCGGACGTCTGCGCCGCGGGCAAATGCGTCTCCGGCGCGACCGTGGTCTGCAATGACAACAACGCGTGCACGACCGACGCGTGCGATCCCGCCAAGGGCTGCGTCTACACCGGCACGACGGGCGGCGCGTGCGACGACGGCAACTTCTGCACGGTCAGCGACGTCTGCACGGCCGGCGTCTGCGGCGGCACGCCCAATGCGTGTGACGACGGCAACGCCTGCACCTTGGACAGCTGCAGCAACAACGCCTGCGCGCACAGCAACACCGTCGACGGCACAAGCTGCGGCACGTTTGACGGTTGCACCGGCGACTTTTGCACCGCGGGCACATGCCTGAAAGCCTCCGACCGGTTGTGGGAGAAGACGATCGACGGGCCGAGCAGCACCGACACCTTCGCGGGCGCGGCACGCACCAGCGACGGCGGCTTCATCCTCGCCGGCGAGACCGGC
>CAINLT010000264.1 GCA_903850505.1 uncultured Myxococcales bacterium
ACTATTTGCCGGCAGCATCGCGCGCAGGGCGAACATGAGGTGGATGCGCGTCAAACTGGTCAGCGATTTCGGCCACTGGCGCGCGAACCCGTGGCGCGATCGCCGTGTCATCCAAGGCGACAAGGATCGTGCGAATCATGCGTGAACCTCCGCAAGCGGGACATGTTCTTCCTCAGGCGCGGCCCGCTTGGCAAACAGCAGGAACATCACGGGCACGAGAAAGAGCGACAGCATCGTCGACGACGTCAGACCGCCGACGACCGCGAGCGCCAGCGGTTGGTTCGCTTCCGACCCCGCTTCGAGGCCCATCGCCGTCGGAATCAGGCCGATGACCGTCGCGAGGCTTGTCATCGCAATCGGGACAAAGCGCGACCGGGCTGCGGCGATGATGGCTTCCCGCGCGTCGGTGCCCTCATTGAACCGTCGATTGGCGTCGTCCACCAGCAAGATGCCGTTGGACACCGCGATGCCGATCACCATCAGGATGCCCATCAGCGCGGTGATCGAGAAGCCTTGGCCCGCCGCCATCAGCGCGAGCACGATGCCGACGAGCGACACGGGAATCGTGAACAGCATCACAAACGGCAGCCGCAGCGACTTGAACTGCGCCGCCATGATCATGAACACGACCATCACCGCCAGCGCCAGCGCCAGACCCAGGCCGGAGAAGGTCGTGCGCATCAACTGCACTTGGCCGACGAAGTTGAACTTGAGGTTCTGCGTCCGCGGATCCGCGTGCAGCGCCTTCTCCAGATCCGCCGCGACGCTGCCGATATCGCGCCCTTCCGTCTGCATCAGCACGTGCGCCGCCCGCTGCAGTTGGTTGCGTTCCACGGCGATCGGCCCGACGCTGCGGTGGATGTCCGCATACGCGCCCAGCGTCACCGCCTTGCCGCCTGGCGCAATCTTCACCGGCAACTGCCCCAGCGCGTTGGTGTCCTGCACGACCTTGCCGTCGTAGTACGTCACCACGTAGTACGACTGGCCGTTCTTGGGATCGATCCACACGCTCGGCCGGTTGATGTTCCCCAGCGTCGCCTCCAGCGTCGTCTGCGCCGCGTCCATTGACGTCACGCCGACCAAGCCCGCCTTGTGGCGATCGGTGTCCACGCGAATCTCCGGATAATCCATCTGCAGGGACGGCCAGATGTCGCGCACGCCCGGCACCGTCCGCGCCACTTCCGCGACCACCTTGGCTTGCGCGTCCAGGTCTTCCAGGTTCTCGCCGCGAAGCTCCAGCACCACCGGCGCGATGTAGCCGTTGGCAAAGACGCTTGCCACCAGACCGCCCGGCCATTGCAGCATCTCCACGCCTGGATAAGCGCGGTTGAGGATTTCCCGCACTTTGTCAGCCAGTTGCCGCTGGCTCAGCGACCGCTCCTCGGGGGACGTCAGCGCCAGGCGGATGAAGCCCATGTGCGGCCCGGCATTGGGGCTCGTCATCGCCGACCGTGCGTTGTTCGGCGCGCCGACGTTGGTCAGCACCAGCTTCACGGTGTCCTTGGGCAGCTCCTTGGCCAGCAGATTGCCCATTTCGTTCATGCGCGTCGACGACTCGGTCAGCGACATGCCGGGCGCGAGTCGCACGTAGATGCGCTCCATCGACTCGTCGATCTCCGGAAAGAACGTGCTCGGCAGCCGTTGCGCCGCCCAGCCGCTCGCCAGCACGAGGATCAGCGACGACCCGAGCACCAGCACGCGATGCGGCAGCACCAGCGCGAGCGTGCGCGCGTAGCGATCGGCGATGCCGTCGATGAACGTCTGGACAGCCTTGCCGACGCGGCCATGTTCGGCGTGGCCGAGGAAATAGCGACACGCGACGGGCGTGACCGACATGCTGACGAAATACGACGCGATCATCGCGACCGCGACCGTCAACGCCAGCGGCGCGAACAGCTTCTTGGCCAGACCTGCCAGCAACAGCACGGGTAGCAGCACCGCCATCGTCGTCAGCGTCGAGGCCAGCACCGGCAGCGCCACGGAATTGGCACCATCTCTCGCCGCCGCCATCGGCGATTTGCCCATACGCTGCTCTCGGTGGATCGCCTCCAGCACCACGACCGCGTCATCGACAAGTCGCCCCATCGCCAGCGTCAGGCCACCCAAGGTGAACGCGTTCAGCGTCTGGCCCGTGGCGTA
>CAINLT010000265.1 GCA_903850505.1 uncultured Myxococcales bacterium
CATGTCTATGCGCCCTTGTGGGCGATCCAGTCAGCCTCGAAGCCGTCGGCCAGCGGTTTCGTGTCTGCGACACTCACCTGGCCGGACATGCGGACATTTCATTAGCTACGAAAAGCGGACATCTTGACGAGCTACTGACACTGATCCAACCGGCGCTTGACGCGTCAATTCGCCGCGCTCAGACTCGATTCGTGGCTGTGTCCGCCGCAGCCCGTGTCGCCTCGCCGCCAAGCAGGAATCCTCATGCAGCACCCTCAACGCGCGTACCGGCAGCCGCTCGCCGCGCTCCTGACCGCGCTCACTTTCGGCGCGCTGGCCGCTTGTGGGACACGCACGACGGCGACAACGGACGCGACAACTGCGGCGGACGTGACGGCGACCGCAGACGTCGCGGCCGCGCCCGCGCACCCGCGGCTGATGTACACACCCGCGCACAAGGCGCTGCTGTTGGCGCGGCAGAACCAACCGCCATTTGCCGCCGTGTGGCAGCGCTTGCGCGATCAGGCCGCCGCGACCCCGCCGTTGGCGACGCCGGGGCAGTGGGATTCCAAGGTGTGGGCGACGAACGCGGAGGTGGCGCAGGCCAACGCGGTGCTGGCGTGGGCGCTGGATGACGCGGCGGCGGGCGCCAAGGCGCGGCAGATCCTTCTCGCGTTCCAGGACGACCTGGAGCACAACGACGATCAGGATTTGGACATTCACATCCAGTCGGTGCTGCTGCCGATGGCCAACACATGGGACCTGCTGCTCGCGACGCCGTGGCTCACCGTGGATGAGGCCAAGCAGGCGCAGACGCGGATTGCCAACGTGAACCGGAAGTTCGTGGCGCGGTACCTCGACGACCCGTTCTGGCAAATGTTCTCGTTCACCGTCACCCAGAACAACCATCCTTTGCGCGCGGCTTCAGCAATTGGCTACATCGCGCTGGCCTTTCCGGACGATCCGGACGCGCCGCGCTGGCTGGACTGGGCGACCGACCAGATGGACTACCTGCTGGGGCCCAAAGGGCACTATGTCCAGAACGACGGCGGCGTAAGCGAGGGGCCTTTCTACTTCTCGTTTGGCTTCGCCGCGGTGGTGCCGTTCCTGCTTGCGCTCGACCACAACAGCCCCGTTGACGCGATTCACCACCACATGTGCCTGACGCGCAATGCCTCGGATCCGTGGGACGACAACGGCTGCGTCGAGGGCGAGCCGTTCACGCTGAAGAATCCGCTGCGCGATCCGCGTTTCCTGCAGGTGCTGGACTGGTCGGTGTCCCTGCGGCGGCCCTCGGGCGTCCGCGCGGTGCTCGACGACACGCACGTGGCGGTCACGGATGGCGCGGCGCTGACGACGGGGATGGGTGGTCCCGGCTACCTGCTGTGGGATTGGGGCACCAACGCCGTGCTTCCCTTTGATACCGAGAAGTTCGACAACCTGACGCCGTGGTATCTCGCGCACGTCGGCGATGTTGTCGCGGCGCCGCCGCCCTGGCGCAACCGCTTCTTTCCGGACGGCGGCCAAGCCGTATTCCGCTCAGGCTGGGGAACTGACGACCTGTGGCTGATGCTCGTCGCGGATCACGGACCGGCGCGTAAGACCCTGCACAATCACGCCGATGGCGCGTCGTTTGCGCTCTCGGCCTATGGGGAGGACCTGCTCATCGATACCGGGTACTACAAGCCGGATCCCCTCAACAATCCGCTGACGACGGACGCGCCGTCGCACAACGTGCTCCTGATTGACGGTGTCGGTGCGCCCAAACGCGGCTTGCTCAACAACTGGGGAGACACCGACGCCTTCCTGGAAAATACCCACGACGGCGACATGGTCGCGTGGGCAGAGGCGCGCGTCGCGTATCAGCAGGCGGAGATCCGGCGCGGAATCGCGTTTGCCCGCAAGCGCTATTTTGTCGTCGCGGATCGGATTCACAGTGACGTGGCGACCCCGCGGACGTTCCAGTGGCGTGCGCATTTGTGGGCGGGCTTTGATGTGGGCGGTTCGTACACGCTCGCGGGCGGGCACCTCACGATGACGCGACCCTTGGCCGGGCTGGCGATCGATGCGACGACCACGGCGGGACCTGCGACATTCAGCGAGCCGCCGTTTACCACGATGATGCCCCCGCACGTTCACGACATCGATGGTTCTGGCAACCATGCCGTCGCGGACGCCACCGTTGCAGCGGTCGCGCCTGGCTTCCTTGTCGTCCTCTCCCCTCAGAAGGCTGGCGCGACGGGGGATGATGGGCCACTGTCGGTGACCTCTGTGCAGGCGGGACCCGGCGGCGCGGCGTGGACCATCGCGGGCACGACCCAAGGCGCGGCGTGGCGCGATGTCGCGTGGCTGCGGGACGCGGGGGCTGCGGCAAAGCTGGTCATCCCTGGGCCGCATACGCTGGAAACGGATGCGGCGTTCGTGCTTGTCGCCGATTCTGGGGCATACGCGCTCATCGCGGGCGGCACGCACGTCACCCTTGACGGCGTCGCCCTCCTCTCCGGCAACGCCGCGCCGGTCGCCATCTTCGCGCCGTGAGGCCTGCCTCGCGTCCTCTCACCCACCTGCACTTGGAGCTGCCGATGCGCCGTCTTGTCCCCTTGCTCCTCCTCGCGTTCGCTGGTGGGTGCGCCAGTCAACCGACACCCGCCGCGTCCACGCCGTTTGACTGGTGCAGCGCGGCAGCGCCGACTGACGACGCTTGCTTTGCCGCCAAACGCGATCCGGCGTCTGCTAACGTGGCCTTGGCGCTGGCCATCGCCCAGCGGCAAGCGACCGTGAATCCCAAGGCGGATCTCAATTGGAGCTGGGGCGGCGCGGTGCAGTTCGGCTCGTTCGTTGACCTCCATCGCGTGACAGGCAATGCCGCGACCTTGGCGTATGCGCAGAAGTGGCTGGATCTCAACCTCGCGGCTGGTTACACCATTACGTCCAGCGATACGTCGGCGCCCGTTGGCGTGGATGTGCCATTTTGGCAGGCAACTGGCGACGCGAAGTACAAGAAGCCGATTGACGACTTCCTGGCGTACATCGACCACGAGGCGCTGCGGACGCCCGAAGGCGGGCTGAACCACCTCGGGACGACGGACGCGCTCGGCGTGGCGCTCTGGGTGGACTCGCTCTTCATGTTTGGCCAGCCGCTGGTGCGCTTGACGCTCGCGACCGGCGAGCCCGGGCCGCTCAACGAGATGGGCAAGCAGGTCGGCATCTTCATCGACAAGCTGCAGGACGGCTCCGGCTTCTTTCACCACGCGACCGAGAACCTCCTCGCGCAGGATCCCGACGTGTTCTGGGGCCGCGGCAACGGCTGGGTCGTGTGGGCGCTGGCGGACTACCTGAGAGCGCGGCAACTGCGCGGAGAGACGGATGCCAAGGCTGAAGCGGCGCTGCGCAAGCTGGTGACGGCGGTGATTGCCCGTCTGGACGCGGCGACTGGCCTGTGGTGGACCGTGCTGAATCGCCCCGGCGAGACGTACCTGGAGACGTCGGCATCGGCGCTTTTTGCCGCCGGCATGGCGCGCGGCTGGCGGATCGGCGTGCTCGGGGACGAGGTCCTCCCCGTCGTCGCCAAGGCGATGGCGGGCGTGAAGTCGAAGATCGTGACGGGCGCGAACGGCCCCGTTGTGACCGGCGTGTCAGGGCCGACCAACGTCGGCACATTTGACACCTACAAGTCAGTCAAAGTGGAGGACGACCTGCCGTATGGCATCGGCGCCGTCGTCTTCGCGCTCATCGAGACCTCGGGCTTGCCGGCGCAGTAGTCGCCCACGCGCGGGGCTTTGTCAGTCGGATCCCGCCTCGCCGTCGTTTGCCTGCAGCGCCGCATCCAGGCACGCCCGCAACGTCAGCATCTGCGCGCGTGCGAGGCGCTGGCCGATCTGCGAGGCCCACCACAGACCCAAGGCGATCAGCGCGCAGAGCGGCGTAATCAAGCCAACCCACGGTCTACCGCTGCCGCTCAGCGTCGACGCGTACGAGAAAATCAGCGCGACAAAGCCGAG
>CAINLT010000266.1 GCA_903850505.1 uncultured Myxococcales bacterium
CAGATGAGGAATCGCCGGAAGCGCGCGACGCCAAGCGGATGGCGGAAGCGCGGCGCAAGCAGGAACAGGAAGGCCAGGACGGCGACAAGGGCGACAAGGGCGAGAAAGGCGGACAGAAATCTGGCAAGTTCAAGCTCGGCCAAGGCAAGGACGGGCAGTTCGACCGCATGGAGGCGATCCGTCAGGGCTACGAGCAGGACGGCAAAGCGGGCGGCAGCGAACCCGGCAACAAGAAGGGCGACGACAGCGAAAGTGGCGGCAACAAGCGCATCGCCGGCGGCAAGCGCGAGCAGTTGAAGGGCCAGGAAGGCGCCGGACCGGACATCAAGAAGGTGTTCAGCGACGCGGCCAAGAAGGGTTTCTCGCGGCAGGGCTGGCGGGACGTCTACACGGAGTACTCGCAGGTCGCTGACGACATGCTGGACCAGGAACAGATTCCGCCGGGGCGCCGCAGCGTCGTGCGGCAGTATTTTGAGTTGATTCGCCCGCGCAAGGGCTGGGGTCCGCGCTAACGGCGGCAGGCAAGGAGAGTCATGGCACAGGCAGCAGAACAGCACGAGATTGAGCACCAGATGGCGTGGATGGCGGAGCGCATGGCGGCGCTCAAGGCCGAATTGCAGAAGGTCATGGTCGGCCAGGACGACGTGATTGAAAGCGTGCTGCTGGGCATGCTCGCGGGCGGTCACGTGCTGCTGGAAGGCGTGCCGGGTCTGGGCAAGACGCTGCTGGTGCGGACGCTGGCGCAGGCGCTGGATTTGCAGTTCTCGCGCGTGCAGTTCACCCCGGATTTGATGCCGTCGGACATCATTGGCGCGCAGATTCTCGCGGAGGACGGCAAGGGCGGTCGCGCGCTGGTGTTCCAGGAAGGGCCGGTGTTCACGAACATCCTGCTGGCCGACGAAATCAACCGCGCGACGCCCAAGACCCAGTCCGCGCTGCTGGAGGCGATGCAGGAGCGCTCGGTGACCGTGGGCCGGACGACGTATCCGCTCGCGCCGCCGTTTTTTGTGCTGGCGACGCAGAATCCGCTGGAGATGGAGGGCACGTACGTGCTGCCGGAAGCCCAACTCGACCGGTTCCTGTTCAAGATCGACGTGCCGTTTCCTACCGACAAGGAGCTGACGGAGATCGCGACGCGGACGGTGCGCTCGGTGCAGGCGACGGTTGAGCCGGTGCTTTCCGGCTTGGACATCCTGACGATTCAGCACTTTGCCGTGGATTGCCCGATTGCGCCGCACGTCGTGGAGTACGCGGTGAAGTTGGTCAGCGGATCGCATGGCAAGCTGGCGGCGGCCAAGCAGTACCTGCGCGGTGGTGCGAGTCCGCGCGCGGTGCAGGCGCTGGTCGCGGGCGCGAAGCTGCGGGCGCTGCTGCAGGGACGGCCCAACGGCGCGATCGACGACGTGAAGGCGCTGGCCAAGCCCGTGATGCGCCATCGCTTGCTGCTGAACTTCGACGCCGAGGCGGACCGCGTGCGGCCCGATCAGGTGATTGAGCAGATGATCGCCGAACTCGACAAGCAGCGCTGAGGTCCGCTTGAGCCACGACGCCACAACCAGCCACGAGGGCATCCGCGACGACCTGTTCGACGCGGCGTTCCTCGGTCGCGTCGAGCAGCTCGCCTTGCTTGCGCGCCGCATGGCCAGTTCAGGCACGCGCGCCAATCGCCGGTCGCGCGTCGTCGGCAGCGGCATCGAGTTCGCCGATCACCGCGGCTACACGCCGGGCGACGACCTGCGCAACGTCGACTGGAAGCTTTTTGCCCGCACGGAGCGGCTGAATTTGCGCCTGTACGAGGAGGAGGAAGACCTCTCCGTGTACTTCCTCATCGACCGCTCGACGTCCATGACGATGGCGCCCGACGGCGAAAAGACGCTCCTGGAGCGCGCGCTGCAGGTCGCCGCGGCGCTTTCCTACATCGCGCTGTCCAATCTCGATCGCGTGGCCGTCGTGCCGTTTTCCGACAAGATCACCGCGCCGATGCGGCCGGTCCGCGGTCGCGCGCAGTTCTTCAAGATCCTGCGCGTGCTGTCAGACGTGCCGCCGGGCGGGCAAACGGACATCCAGTCGGCGTTTGCCGGCTGGCTGCGCACGCAACCGCGACCTGGACTGGCGGTCGTGATCTCCGATTTCTTTGACGCGAAGGGCTTGGGCGACGCGCTGCGCCTGCTGACCTACCGCGGTTTTGAGCCGATGGTCCTGCAACTGGTCGATCGCAGCCTGCTCGACGCCGACGTGCAGGGTGACCTGGCGATTGTCGACTGCGAGACCGGTGAGACGCGCGAGATCGTCCTGACGCCGCAGCTTCTGGCGCGCTACCGCGTGGCCTTTGAGCAGCTGGGCCACGAAGTGCAGCGCGCGGCAAGCGAAGTTGGCGCGCGTTGCCTGCAGGTCGACTTGAGCGTGCCATTTGACGACGTCGTGATGCGGGTGTTTCGCGCCGGAGGCTTCCTCGGGTGAACGCGCTGCACGTCAACCAACTGCTGATGAATGCCAACGACGTGCTGCGGCTGGCGGGCGCGATGCTCGCCGTCATCGCCCTGCTGTACCTGCTGCGGCCGCGGCAACGGCGGGTGGAAGTGCCGTTTGGCGGCCTGTGGCAGCGCGTGCTGGCGGAGAGCGAGTCGCGCGTGGTGGGGCGCAACCTGCGGCGTCTGCTGTCTTTCCTGCTCATGTTGACGTTGGCTGGGCTGTGCATCGCCGCGCTTGCGGAGCCGCTTTTTGGTCGGCGGACGACCGGGCCGAAAGTCGAGGCGCCGCGGCCGCACACGGTGGTCATCGTCGACGTTTCGGCGTCGATGCAGACGCTGGATGGCCAGAACGGCTCGCGGCTGGCGGAGGCGCAGGCGGCGCTCCGGCGCTGGCTCGTCGCGGCGCCCGCGGAAGAGGACGTGCTGCTGATGGCGGCTTCTGGCCACGCGGAAGTGCTCGCTGGCTGGGGCAGCGACCGCGCGACGCTGGATGCGGGCATTGGCCGGCTGCACGCGACGGACGGCGGTCTGGACCTGCGGCGGGCGGTGGACACGGCGCAGCAGGCGCTGGCGCACAGCCACAACGGGCGGATCGTGCTGGTCAGCGACGCGGGACCGGCGGAGCTGCCGCTGGAAATCACGCCCCAAGTGGCGATCGAGCACCTGCGCGTGGGGCCGGCGCGGGCGTGGCAGCCGGGTCAGCCGACGCCGCCAAGGAACCTGACGAATCTCGCGGTTGGTGAGCTCCGCGTGCGGCCCGATCCGACGGATCCGAGCCGCGGTACGCTGACGGTCCAGGTGCGCAATGACGCCGCCCAACCGGTTGCGGCGCAGTTGCTGCTGGCCGGGAGCGACACGGCCTTTGACGCGGCGACGTTTGGCAAGACCGACGCGCTGCGGCGCATCGTCGACGTGGACCTGCCGCCCGGGCTGTCGACGCAGACGGTGCCTGGCGTGGATCTGACGGCCGCGCGCTTTGCCGTGCAGGTTCGCGGCAAGGCTGGCGTCCACGATCTGGCGCCCTGGGACGATTGGGGCTTTGCCGTGCTGGCGGAGCGCCGCGAGCTGGGCGTGCTTGTCGTGACGGGGAGCCCGGAGGTCGATCCGGCGGCTGGCAACCTGTATCTCTCGGCCGCGCTTTTTGCCCACGGCAAGGTCAAGGTGCAGCACCTCGCGGCGGCGGACTATCACCCGGAGACGTTTGCCGCCAAGGACCGCGCGCGCCACGGCGTGGATGTCGTCGTGCTGGATCAGGCGGGCTTTGCGCTGCCGGAAGGGACGCCGGGCCTCGTGCTGTCGCTCGCTGGCGCACCGACGGAGACGCTGCGACTGGCGCAAGGACCGGAGCTGGCGGTGCGCGGCGAGGAGCATCCGGCGATGCGCGGGATCTCGTTCCAGGACACCAATTTCGACAAAGTGCGGCTGATTCCGACGCGTCCGGGCGACGTGATCCTCGCGGTGGCCAAGCCGCGCGGCGCGGTGATGGTGGCGCGCCAGGATGGCGCCCGTTCGCTGGAGTGGGGCATCGACCTGCTGGAGACGGACCTGGGCGCGCGCTATTCGCTGCCGCTCCTGGTGTCCAACGCGCTGCTGTGGCTGGCCGGTCAGGAGGAATCGCTGGTGCCGCCGCTGCTGGTTGGCCGGCCGTGGGCGGTAGACGCGCCGGTCAACGCCGAGTGGCAATACGTGGAGCCCGGGCAGAAGCCGCGGCCGGCGCGGACGTCAGGCCGGCAACTGCTGGGCCAGAGCGAGCACCACGGCGTGCACGTGTGGCAGTCCGACGGCGATCGCCTCGTCGCGCGGGCAACCGTGCTTGCGCCGACGGAGAATCCGACCCTGCTGCAGCCGTGGGGCCCAGAGGCGCGGACGCTGGCGACGACGCGCGTTGCCGAGCAGCGGGCGTTGGCGTTGCCACGCTGGAGCCTGTGGCTGCTGGCGGCGCTGCTGATTTTCGCGGTGGAATGGCTGACCTACTTGCGGCGGAGGACGGTATGACGCGCGCCCGCCGCCTTTGGATTGCCGTGATCGGCGCCGTGGCGATCGCCTTGACGCTGCTGATCGCCGCTCAGGTTCCGCTGCAATTGGCGTTGCTGGCGCGTCAAGGTATCGACTTCGCTGCGCCCCAGTTGCTGTGGCTGGGGACGATCGCATGGCTGGTGCCGATGGCGGTCGCATGGTCGCTCACGGACCTGCCGCGTTGGCAGCAGGGGCTGCAGGTGCTGGCGCGCATGGCGCTGATCGCGTTGCTCGCGGTGGCGATGGCCGGGCCGCGCTTGCTGCATGAACGGCCGCGGCGGGCGCAGGTCGTTCACGTCATCGATCGTTCGGCTTCCGTGCCTGACGCGCTCTTGCGGGCGGCCGAACGCGGCGTGCAGCAGAGCGAGATCGCCGCCCGGCAGGTTGGCAAGAACGCGGTCGACGACGCGCTTGACGCCAGTGATCGCGCCGTGCCCGCCGTCCAGGTCATCGCTTTTGACCGCGAGGCGTTGACGCTGCCGTGGCCGCCGACGCCGATCCAGGACGCCGTTGCGCCCCTGCAGTTGCCGCGCCGCCCGAACGAGGAGCGTGAGACCGATCTGGCCGCGGCGCTGAATCTTGCGCTGGGCCTGCTGGACGGCCACAGCGTGCCGCACGTCGTCATTTGGTCGGATGGCCTGGAGACCCAAGGCGACGCGCTGCAACTGCTCGAAGCCCTGCGCGCGTCCGGCGTGCGGGTGCATGTGCCCGCGCTGCCGGAGATGCCGCCGACGGGTGAGGTCGTGGTGGAGCGGTTCGAGCTGCCGGCGAAGGTGCGCGCCAACGTGCCGTTCCCGGTCGCGGTGGCGGTGCAGTCGTCAGGGCCGGCGACGGTGCGGTGCACGCTGGCGATCCAGGACCAGCCGCCGCTGCACGTGGAGCAGGCGATCACGGCGGGCACGACGCGCCTGGAATTTGGCCTTGCGCGGCTGAAGGAAGCGGGGACCCACGATCTGGAAACGACGTGCGAAGTGCTGACGGGCGCCGATCGCTTTGCCCTGAACAACCACCTGCGCGGGCGCGTGGCGGTGCTGGTGCGGCCCAAAGTGCTGTACGTCGAGGGCGCCAAAGGCCAGAGCCAGTACCTGACGCGCGCGCTGACCGACGATTTCGAGGTCGAGACCGCCGACGCCGATGGCCTGCCGCGTTCGCTCGCGGGCTTGAAGCCGTTCCAGGCGATTGTGCTGAGCGACGTGCCGCGCGTGTCTTCCGCGGGCGTGCCGCTGCTGACGGACGGCGACATGCGCAACCTGGAGGCGTACGTCAAGGCCGGTGGTGGCCTGCTGGTGCTGGGCGGCGAGAACAGCTTGGGCTCGGGCGGCTATCAGGACACGTACCTCGACAAACACGTGCTGCCCGTGCGCATGGACGTGGAAAACACGATGGAGACGCCGACCATCGCGCTCATGCTGGCGGTGGATCGCTCGGGCTCGATGCAAGGGCCCAAAATGGAGCTGGCCAAGGAGGCGGCGCGGGCGACGGCGGAGTCGCTGGCACCGGAGGATCTGATCGGCGTGGTGTCTTTTGACTCCGAGGCGCGGCTCGCGGTGCGGCTGCAGCGGGCCGGCAATCGCTACCGCATTTCCACGGACATCGGCAAGTTGAACGCCAACGGCGGCACGCACATCTACCCCGCGCTGGACATGGCCTACCAGACGCTGCTGACCGCGCCGGCCAAGATCAAGCACGTGATTCTGTTGACGGATGGTCAGGCGCCGCGGCAGGGAATCGACGCGCTCGTGCGGCAGATGAAGCGGTCGGGCATTACCGTCTCGACGGTGGGCGTGGGCAGCGACGTGGACCACAACCTGTTGGAAAGCATCGCGGATCGCGGCGGCGGGCGGTTCTACTTTACCGATCGGCCGGAGACGCTGCCGCGGATCTTCGTGAAGGAGACCAAGCTCATCGCGGGCGACAGCGTGATCGAGCAGCGCGTGCACGCCAAACGGGCGCCGGGACTGGGGCGCATCGACCTGTTGCGCGGTGTGCGCGTGGAGGATGCGCCGCTGCTGACGGGCTATCTGCCGACCAAGGTGAAGCCGGGCGCGGAGGAGATCCTGCGGTTGACGTCGGGCAAGCCGCTGCTGGTGCGCTGGAAGCTGGGGCTGGGCAAAGTGACGGTATTCACGAGCGACCTGAAGAACCGCTGGGCTGCACAGTGGCTGGATTGGCCGGGCTATGCGCTGCTGGCGCGGCAGACCGTGCGCGATTTGCTGCAGGAGGACGTCGGCATCGCGCTGGACGTGCGGCTGGCGCGCGAGCGCGACCGGCTGCGTGTGGCGGTGGACGCACTGGACGAGGACGACCACTACCTGACCGGGATGCTGGCGATGGCGAAGGTGACGCGGCCCGACGGCAGCCAGGCGGACCTGCGGCTGACGGAGGTCGCCGAAGGGCGCTACGAGACGGCGCTGCCGCTGGCCGCGCTGGGACCGTACGACGTGGCGGTGACGCTGCGGGCGCGCGCGGACCAGCCCGTGCTGGCGAGTGGACGTGCGACCGCGGTGCACCCGTATCCCGACGAGTATCGGCTCGCGGATGGCAAGAGCGCAGTGCTCGCGCAGCTGGCGACGGCGACGGGCGGCAAGGTCGCGAGCCAGCCAGCGGATTGGCTGGACGTACATGGCGCGACGCACAAGGATTGGCAGTGGCTGTGGCCGCAGTTGGTGTGGTGGGCGCTCGGGCTGCTCCTCGTGGACCTGATGCTGCGGCGCGTCCGGCTCGGTCGCGTGCGGGCGGTGCGCTGGCATGCGCTGCGGCTGCGCGGCAAACGGAAATAGCCCTGCCTACGGCATCCACAGCGCTTCGGACTCGCCTGTGCGCTTGGCGATCCACCGGCTCGCGACAAATAGCCAGTCGCTCAGCCGGTTCAGGTACTTCAAATCCTCTGGCGCCACATCTTCCAGGTGCGCGAGCTCAAACGCGCGCCGCTCCGCCCGTCGGCAAACCGTCCGCGCCAGGTGCAGCGCCGCGCTCGTCGGCCCACCGCCCGGCAGCACGAACGACTTCAGCGGCTCCAGCTCGGCGTTCAGCGCGTCGAGCGAAGCCTCCAGCCCCGCGACGTCCGCCGCAACAATCACCGGCTGATTGGGCCAGCGCGTCTCGATCCGCGTCGCCAGGCTCGAACCGAGATTGAAGAGCTGCTGCTGGATCGCGAACAGTTGCCCGTCCAGATTGACGCGCGCCGCCTCGTCCGCAGTCTGCTTGTTGGCCTCGCGGCACAAGCCGATGCACGCGTTCAACTCGTCCACCGTGCCATAGGCTTCAATCCGCGGATCGTCTTTGGGCACGCGTTCGCCGCCGACCAATCCGGTGGTGCCATCGTCGCCAGTTCGTGTGTAGATGCGGTTGAGTCTGACCATGTGCGGAGTCTAGCGGCCTCCGCCGTCGCTGCCCAGCCGTCCCTGCGCACGTCGGCGTTTTTTCAGGTTGACGCCGCTCCAGCACCGGCTTACTTGAATTTATGCAGCACGCTTCCTCCATCGTCGTTCGTCCGCCGGCCGTCGCCGGGACTTTCTATCCTGCCGACATGGAGCGCTTGGGCGCGGACGTGGCGGCGCTTCTCGCGGCCGGCGTACAGCCACAGCCGCGCCTCGGATGGCCCAAGGCGTTGATCGTGCCGCACGCCGGTTACGCCTACTCCGGCGCCATCGCAGCGGCGGCGTACAGTGAGTGGCGCCGCGGTTTCCGACAGATCCGCCGCGTCATTTTGCTGGGGCCGGTGCATCGTTTCGCCGTGCCGGGAATCGCGCTCGCGGGCGCGGACGTCTTCTCCACGCCGCTGGGTCAGGTGCCGGTCGATCGCGCCGCGGAGGCGCAGTTGGCCGATCTCGCGTTTGTGTGCCAGAGCCCGCGGGCGCACGCGTGGGAGCATTCCCTGGAGGTGCAGTTGCCGTTCCTGCAGAACGTGCTGGAGTCGTTCGCGGTGGTGCCGCTGGCGGTCGGCGATGCGACGGCAGAGCAGGTTGCGGCGGTGATCGAGCGGCTGTGGGGCGGTCCGGAGACGGTGATCGCGGTCAGCACGGATCTCTCGCATTTTCACCCGCAGAAGGAAGCGGTGGCACTGGACCAGCGGACCGCCAAGCGGATTCTTGCGCTGCGTGCCGACATTCAGCACGAAGAAGCTTGTGGGGCCACGCCGCTCAATGGCCTGCTCCTGGCGGCGCAGAGCCGCGATCTGGTGATTCGCCGGGTGGCGCAATGCACGTCGGCGGACACGGCGGGTGGCTACGAGCGGGTCGTCGGCTATGGCGCGTTTGCGCTGGATGACGCCGAGATCGCGGGCGATACGGCCGGCCGCCATTTGCTCGCCTTGGCGCGGGCGGCGATAGCCCACAAGCTGGGTCTGGCGCCGCAACCGCACGCTTCCCGGTGGTGGCTGCAAGGGCTCGGCGCGACGTTCGTCACGCTGAAACAGCACGGTGACCTGCGCGGATGTATCGGCACGCTGGAGGCGCGTTGGCCGTTGGGCGAGGACCTGATCGCCAACGCCCAGCACGCGGCTTTTGACGATCCGCGGTTCCTGCCCGTCGAGGCGGCGGATTTGCCGGCGATCCAGATAGAGGTCTCGGTCCTTTCCGCGCCGCAGCAAATGACGTTCTCTTCGGAGGAAGACCTGCTCGGTCAACTGCAGCCGGAGGTCGATGGCCTCATCCTGGAGCGGGCGGGGCAACGCGGCACTTTTCTGCCGAGCGTCTGGGAGGACCTGCCGGACAAGCGGCAGTTCCTGCGGCATTTGCTCGCAAAGGCAGGGCTCCCGGGCGACACGTCGCTCATGCAGTGTCGGTTGTGGCGCTATCACGTCGCCAAATTCGCTGAAGCGGAGGTCCAGTCATGAGCGCTCATCCGGCAAAGTGGTGGCATCGGCTCGACGACGGGCGGATTCAGTGTGATTTGTGTCCGCGGGACTGCAAGCTGCATGAAGGCCAGCGCGGGGCGTGCTTTGTCCGGCAAATGGAACAGGATGAGATGGTGCTGACGACGTGGGGTCGCTCCTCGGGCTTCTGCGTCGATCCGATCGAGAAGAAACCGCTGAACCATTTCCTGCCCGGCAGCGGCGTCCTCTCTTTTGGCACCGCGGGCTGCAACTTGTCCTGCCGCTTCTGCCAGAACTGGGACATTTCGCGCTCGCGGGACATGGACACGCTCATGTCCGCGGCGACGCCGGAGATGATCGCCGACGAAGCCGTGCGCCTGCGCTGCGACTCGGTCGCGTTTACCTATAACGATCCGGTGATCTTTGCTGAGTATGCGATGGACGTCGCCGACGCCTGCCATGCCGCGGGCGTGAAGACCGTGGCCGTGACGGCGGGCTACATCTATCCAACGCCGCGCGCGGCGCTCTTCAGCAAGATTGACGCCGCCAACGTGGATCTGAAAGCGTTTACCGACGAGTTCTACTTCCAGCAGTCCGCAGCGCACCTCGCGCCGGTGCTGGACACGCTGCGCTACTTGGTGCGGGAGACCAACGTCTGGACGGAGATCACGACGCTGCTGATTCCAGGCCTCAATGACTCGGACGACGAGTTGCACGCCGAGTGCAAGTGGCTCCTGAACAACCTGGGCGCTGACGTGCCGCTGCACTTTTCCGCGTTCCATCCGGACTACAAGCTGAGCGAGGTGCCCGCGACGCCGCTGACGACGCTGGAACGCGCACGGGACATCGCGATCGGCGAAGGCCTGCGCTACGTCTACACGGGCAATATCCGGGACGTGCACGGCGCGTCGACGCATTGCCCAAAATGCGGGAACACCGTAGTCGTTCGCGACGGCTACAACATCCTCCGCTATCAGTTGACTGCCGAGGGGCGCTGTACGCACTGCGAAGCCGCGATTCCCGGCCGCTTTCAGCAGTTCCACGGTGCATTCGGGAACCGGCGAATTCCGAGCGCGCTTGGACAGTTCCACTGACCGGTTTGGTGTCTCTCTCCACAGTCCGCAACGCAGACCCGAAAGTTGACCGTCGACAACAGCGTCGCGGCAACTTCCCCTGAGGTTTCTGCATTTTTGTGCTGCCCCTCTTCAACAATCTTGCGCAAACGGGTACAAATGCGACGCCTGCTGCGCGAACAGCAGGCTTCACGACTCGAACCTATGGAGAGCGACAATGCCAAAGACGAAGGGCACTGCTGCGGAATTTATTCTGAATCTGCTGCGCACGCATCCCGATTATGAGATGCAAGTTTCTGATATTTATGAAGAAGGCGAAAAGCGCTGGACCAAGGCCAACATCTCCAACGCGCTCACGCGGTTGCTGGACAAGGGCTTGATTCAGCGGACAGTTGATCCGAACCGCGCCGCGTGGTGGACCATCGCCGACTAGCGCAGCGGGCGCTAGCGCATCAAGAGCCGATCGGTCAGGGCGTGAGCCATGGTGATGATCGGCGTCATGGTGTGGCTGGAGCTGCTGCTCGGAAAGACGCTGCCGTCGCACACGAACACGTTGCGTGTACCCCAGACTTGCCCCCTCAAGTCACACGCCGATGTCGATTCCTCTGTGCCGAGCCGCGCGCCGCCCTGTTGATGGGCGGAAATCAGTGAAATCGTCGCCGGGTCGAACGTCATGGTATCGATCTGCGCGAGCTGGTCGACCGACTGCAACAGCAGCGGCGGTGCTGCGGGTATGACGACGGACTTGGCTCCGGCGGCAAAATACGCACGTGCTGCTGCGCGTATGGCTTGGCGCGCGCGCGCCTTCCATTCCGCAGTGAGGGTGTAGTCGACCTCAGGCCGACCGTCGTGGCGCACGTTGATTTGCCCGACCGGCTGGTCCGGAATCAGGATCAGCGCCGCGGCAACGTGGTCAAGCTGCGCCATCAGCGCCTTGCCCGTCGCGCCCGGCGCCGATACCAGGGAACCGAGCACGCCTGGCGTGCCAAAAATGCTCTCCACCCGAAAACCGCTCAAGCCGACGTCCGGATCGTGCTGTTCAAACTCCGTGAGCGCGTAGGCCTGTGGAATGCCGTCATAGGCGTTCACGCGATCGGGCATCAGCGCGACGATTGGCACTTGCGGCTGGAGCGACACATGCTGGCCCAGCGTGCGGTTGCCGATGCCGGAATTGCGCAGCAGCGCCACAGTGCCGACCGGATTCGCGGCGACGATGACCGTCTGGGCGTCGATCGCGAACCGATTGACCGGATGGTAGCCTTTGGAATCCATCGTCTGCACTTCGACGCGTTTGCGGTCGGTCGTGGCATCGCGGATCTGCAGCGCCCGCGCCCGGATCAGCACGCGCGCGCCCGCCGCCAGTGCCTTGGGAATCGAGACCATGCGCGGATTGCGCTTCGCGCTCGCTGGACAGCCGATAAGGCACGAGCCGAGGCCCTGGCACTTCACGCGGTTGTGCAGCATGACTTCACCGCGCCAGCCGAGCGCCTGGGCGCCTTCGCGCAGGATCTGGTTGTTGCGGTTGATCTGCTTCTCTTCGATGCGATTGGCCGAGAGATCCGCGAGCGCGCGCGCGACGTACGGCTGCATCGCGCTGGCGGAAAAGTCGCTCCAGCCGTGGTGTTTCTGCCAATAGGCCCACGTCGCGTCGTGGATCGGCACGACGTCGCACGCGTTGATCACGCCGCCGCCGCCCAGCACGCGTCCGGAGAGGATGTTGACGGTGCGGTCCTTGTTGGTGCGGCCGCCGCGGTCCACGTAGAGCTGGTCGTACATCGGCGTGTCGCGCTGGGTGAGGCGATCGGGGCCGACGAAATCGCCGCCTTCTTCCAGCAGGATGACGTCCTTGCCGGCTTCAGCGAGGACGCGCGCCGCCGTGCCGCCGCCGCAGCCGCTGCCTATGACGAGGAAATCGCACTTGAGGTCGTGCGGGACAAAGCCGATGGCGGAGCAATCGAGCACTTCACTCATGGCAGCTCCGCGGGACGGGTGGCCAAGCGCGCGAACGAGGGGCCAGCGTAGCCAATGTGCGGCCAGACCGCCTGCTGGTCATAGAATGTCAGGCCCAGAAAGCGCGAGAACGACCAGAAGATCTCGCGGCGCGTCTGCGCCGTCGCCGTGCCCCACGCGCTCCAATGCGCGAGTTGCTGCTCCGGCGTCAGGTTGCTGAACGTCGTCGCGTGGTGGTCAAACAGCAGCGGGCCAAACTCCAGGAGGTCGAGCGCGATCCCGGCGTCGCGCTGATCGGCTTCTGGCTGGTCGGCGAGGTAGCCGTCAAACATCCGCGCCAGATCGAAATCTGCCGCCCCTTGCGGGAACGCGCCGCCTTGCGGGATATGCGTGCGCGCGACCGCCGCCATCGTGCGGTAGTGCTGTGCGGACAGCACGCGGAGCCCCGCAACGTCCGGCGCTGACCCGCGCATCCAGGCGAGACCGGCGACAGCGCCAACCGCGAGCGCCGCAGCACCGCTGGACAGCACGAGGAAGCGTCGGCGGGACAGCGGAGTCACGGAAGCTCCTCCAGTTTCCAACTCGCGCGCGGCGTCGCCGTCACCGGCTGCGTGAACGCGGTCAGCAGGTCTTCCCCCGCCGCCTCGCGTTTGGCCAACTCCGCGCCGCGCGCCGCCAGCCGTGCATCGCGCACCGCGCCCAGCTCCTTGGCCGTCTTGATGCCCTTGTCCAACACGGCATGCAGCGCCACGCGCAGCTTGGTGCCGCGGTAGAAGACCTTGCCGTAGCGGGACAACTGCCGCGCGTCGATGTCAAAGCCCAAGCCCGGCGTCGTCGGCAAATCCAGCCAGCCGCGATCGTGGCTCCAGGTCTGCTGCAGGAGGCCATCGCGGAACTGCGGGACCCAGCCAGGCTCGCTGATCGGGTACTCCAGCAGCGTGTCGTCGCGCCAGGGCGACGCGGAGAACAGCTGCAGGTTGATGGCGAAGCCAATCCCGTTGGTCCACGTGTGCGGCGTGTACCGCGCGCCGGCCTTGGCGACCGCGCCGATGATCCGCCACGTCTCACTGATGCCGCCCGCGAACACGGAATCGGGCTGGTAGATGTCCAGCGACCGCTTTTCCAGCATCACCTTCATTTCCGGCAGGCCGACGTGGTTCAGTTCCGCGCCGGCGATCGGAATCGCGGTTCGCCGCCGCAGCTCGGCCATGCCGTCGTAGTCGTCGTTGGCGAGCGGCTCTTCCAGCCACTTGTAGCCCAGCTCCGCCGCGCGATTGGCAAAAGCCAGCGCGCGTTCCAGATCCCAGGTCGGCGCATCCGCGACAACGGCAACGCGCCAGCCTTGGTTGGCGTCAATGCCCATGGCAAAATCGCCGCCCATCGCCGCCGCGACCGTCTCAATCTGCTCCAGATCTTCGGCGAGCGTCGGTTTGTGCACCCGCAGCTTGGCGGCGACAAAGCCTTCCGCGCGGCGCTTCTCCAGCTCCACGATCCGCGACTTGCCGTCCTTCACATCGCCCGTGGACGCGTAGAGCTGCACGCGCCCCGGTCGGCCACCCAGCAGCTGCCACACGGGAACGCCGCGCGCCTTGCCAATCACGTCCCAGCACGCCGCTTCCAGCCAGCCCACGTGCCAGCCCAGGTACGTCATTTCGCGCAGGCGCTGGCGGATGGACGCGAGGTCGTCGGCGCGCTCATCCAACAGGTACGGACCCAGCAGCGCGCCAAGGCCCTGCCGCTCCGTGTCCATCGCCGGGCCTGCGGAGTAGCCTTCCACGCCCGACGCCGTGCGGATGCGCACCAACGTGAAGCGGTTCTCCGTTTGCGGCAGGCCGGGAATCCAGGACGGGTAGAAGGGCGCCGGCAGCGGGATGGAGACATGCCAGAGCGTGACGTCGGTGATGCGCATGGAAAACTCACTTCGGCGATCGACGCCATGCGTAGCGTGCGCCTCTTGTTCGCACAGAATCAAGGGCTTGGAACGGCGTTTGGCGGGCGCCGTGGCAATTCGATGACGCGGACTTCTGGGCGCGCCTTGCCCGCGGGCTTATGCTCGGCTTCAGCCGTGGCCTTTTACTTCGCGGCGTCAAGGAAGGCATCCATGCTGAGTTCATCCCGCGCGCTGTGGCGCATTGTCGTTGTGGCCGTTGTCGCGTTTGCGTTCGTGCTCGTGGCGGCCCCGGACGCTTCGGCGGCCAAGAAGAAGAAAGCCAAAGCGGCGCCGACGGCCAAGGCTGCCGCTGCCAAGGCCGCCGAACCGGCGAAGACCGCGGAGCCAGTCAAGGCCGCGGAGCCGGTCAAGACAGTGGAAGCGGCCAAGCCCGCTGCCGCCAAGGTTGACGTGTCAGACCTGTGGAACGCGGAATGCAAGAAGTGCCACGGTGCGGACGGCAAGGGCAAGCCGCCCAAGACCGAAGACATGAGCGCGGCGGCGTGGCAGAAGCGCTTCACGGATGCGCAGATTCGCAAGACCATCGCCGAAGGCTTTGAGCGCGACAAGGACGGCGCAACGCAGAAGATGAAGGGCTTCAAGGACTTTACGCCGGCGCAGCTGGATGGTCTTGTCAGCCAAGTCCGCGGATTCGCGAAGTAGTACGCCGGACGGCCCTCGACGCTGCGTTGACGGCGTTTGACGCCGCGCCCTAAGATGGCGCGCGAGGTCCGCATCATGGCTCAGTCGCACGATTCCCGGCGCAAGACGGCCAACCGGCCCCAGCGCACGCCGGACGCAAACCCGCAACCGGAACTGGCGGCGCTCCAGCCGCTTGGGCGCGTCGCGTTGCCGCAGGCACCTGCCAAGCTGCGTGGTCTCCTGGATGCGCTGGCTGCGGAAGTGGCCGGCATGCGCACGCTCGCGGAGCTGCGCCTGAAGGCCGCGAAAGGCGATGCGACGGACGGCGACTGGGATGCCTGGCGCGTGGCGGAAACGCTGCGGCGCGATGCCGAACAGGAAGCGACTGCGGGCGGCATCCCGTTGCCGCTGCCAACTTTGGTGCAGCGCTACGGCCTGACGGCGATGGAACGCCGCATCCTGCTGGCCTTGTTGGCGCCGCACATCGATCCCGGCGTGCTGGCCACCTACCGCGAACTGCGCGGCGGCGGTTGGTGGGACGGCGTGGACCTGCGGTTGCTGCTGCACCTCGTGGCGGACGACCTCGCGGGCCAGATCGAAGTGCGCCGGGCCTTGGCGCCGCACGGAACGCTGCGCACCCGGCGGCTTGTGGCTTTCCATCCGGCGCGCTCCAGTCCGTCGATGCTGCACTGGGAAGTCGAGATCCCGCCGCGGCTCGTGCATTTCCTCATGGGCGACGCGCTCCTGGGCGGTCCGGTGGCGGAAGTGTGCGAGCGCCTCGCCGTCGGTGTGCCGATTGACCGCGTGGTGCTGCCGCAGGTTCAGGCCGCGCACGTCTGTACGCTCATCAGCCACGGCGACACGGCGCGCACAGCGATGGGCGAGTTTGGCAACGGCCCGCTGATCGGCGATGGCGAAGGCGTCGTGCTGCTCTTTGCCGGCCCGCCGGGGACGGGCAAGACGTTCTTTGCCCGCGCGCTGGGCTGCCAATTTGGCCGGCCGGTGCTGCGGGCGCGCAGCGAGATGCTGACGACGTCCGAGCATGTGACGCAGCTGGTCGACGCGCTGCAACTGGAAGCGGAGCTGGAGCACGCGATCCTGCTGATCGAGGATGCCGAGATGCTGCTGGCTGAGCGCGGGCCCGTCGGCACGGCGATGCTCGGCCTGTTTGAACGCATCCGCACGCCGGTCATTCTCACGACCAATCGCGTGCAGATGCTCGATCCGGCGGTTGATCGCCACGTATTGTACCGCCTGGATTTTGCCGTGCCGGGCGCCCCGGAGCGCGAAATCCTGTGGGAGACGCACCTGCCGCCCGACACGCCGCTGGCTGACGACATTGACCTGCCCAAGCTCGCGTCGCGTTACCAATTCACCGGCGGCGGCGTGCGTCAGGCGGTGCTTGCGGCGCTGCACTTGGCGCTGCAGCGCGATCCGGTGCATCCGCTGATCGACATGGCGACGCTCCTGACCGCGGCGGAAACGCAGCTGCGCGCCAGCCTGGACGACTACACGCTGCAGATGCCGGCCAAGCGCACGCTGGACGACATCGTGCTGCCCGAGGACGTGATGGGGCGGGTGAAGAGCCTGCTCGGCGCGTGCCGCAATCGCTTGAAGCTGATGACGGATTGGGGCTTTGGCCAGAAGCTGACGACGGGCCTCGGCATCGTCGCGCTGTTTGATGGGCCGCCGGGCACGGGCAAGACGCTCTGCGCGGAGATTATCGGCGCGGAGCTGGGCGTGCCGGTGGCGCGGATCAACCTGCCGTCGGTGGTGTCCAAGTGGGTGGGCGAGACGGAGCAGCGCATCGCCGACATCTTCAAGCGCGCGCGGTCGACCGGCGCGATCCTGCTGTTTGACGAGGCGGATTCCCTGTTTGGCCGCCGCGTCGCCGAGACGCATTCCGCGACCGATCGCTATGCCAACATGGAGGTGAACCTGCTCCTGCAGGAAGTCGAGCGCTATGAAGGCATCGTGCTGCTGACGACCAACCTGGTTGGCGGGCTCGACCCGGCCGTGCTCCGGCGCATCCATTTCCGCATCAGCTTTCCCGAGCAGGACGCGCCGCTGCGCGGGCAGATCTTTCGGACGCTCGTGCCGCGGCGCACGCCGCTCGCGCCGGACGTCGATTTTGCCGAGCTGGGACGACGCTTTGACTTGCCGGGTGGTCGCATCCAAAACGCCGTGCTGCGCGCGGGCTATCTGGCGCTGACCGAGAACGCCCAACGCGTGACGATGGCGCATTTTCTGTTGGCGGCGACGGAAGAATCGCAGGCGGCGGGCAAGGTCATCCGCGGAGACGTGCCCAAGCCCGCGGCGTAGCACTGGGGTCGCCAGTCGCCACGCCACAGGCGCCGGTGCATGCGGACTTGACCCGCCGGGCTGGCTGCCACGACACTGAATCCGCGACCGCCGCTTTGGCCGCGCACCCGGGATGCCATGGCCGTCGCCAACGCCCAACAGCAGAGCCAGAAGCGCCAGCAGGCCACGCCGTCTGCGCGGCTGCTGCGCAAGCGCCGGGAGCTGCTGGAAGAGCTGTTGAAGCAGCACGAGGTGCCGAGCCACGAGGCGCTTGTCGATCTCGATCGGCAATACGGTGAAGGCACGGCGCTGTGGCTGCTGGATGAAATGGCCCACGCGCTGCAGTTGCCGCCGGAGCAACGCTTGACGCAGTTGCAGTCGGCGCCGCTGAGCCACGGACCGGAGCAGGTGCAAGACGCGCTGGACGCCAACGAGGCGCAGCTGGCGCACCACCACCACGCGCAGGACGTCGGTGAGCTGCAGGCGCGGCTGGCCGAGCTGAAGGAAACGCCTGGCAATGAAGCCGAGATGGCGCAGGTGCAGGCCGCGCTGAAGGAAGCCGAGGAAGAGAAAAAGCACGGGTGGCACACGCCGGACAAGCCGCAGGCGACGCTCGTAGAGAAGAAGCAGGAGGGTTTTGACAACGCGGCGCTGCGGACGCGCGGGCAGTCGGTGAGCCGGAACACGACGTCGGAGACGCACACGGCGGCGCAGCGCGGCCTGGACATCCATGTGGCGCGCACGGAAACGCGCGCGCACGACGAGCAGATCGCACCGGGGACCGAGGCCCACGTTGTTGAGCAGAAGGCGCTGCAGGCGGGCGGCGGCAAGCGGTCGGTGCAGAACACGACGACGGTGACGACGCGCGGGGATGCGCGGACGATGCAGAAAGTCGCCGAAGCCGAGGAGAAGCTGGAGAAGGCAGAGAAGGCGCGCAAGGCCGCCGAAAAAGGCCAAGGCGTGGCGGCGGCGGCGGTGAAGAAAGCGGAGCAGCATGACTTCCGCGTGGCGGCGACGGAAAAAGAGTGGAGTACGCGCAAGGAAACGGACGAGATGCAGACGCTGGCCAGCGGCGTGTACGGCAAGGTGACGGGCAATCTCGACGGCCCGTCGGCGTCGGCGAAAGTGGGCGGCGCGGTGACGGTGGGCGCGGCGAACGGAATTGGCCTGACTGGCAACGTTTCAGCAAAGGTCGTCGCGTTTGAGGGCGGGCTGAAATACACGACGCCGGAGCTGGAGTTCGCGCTGCTTGGCGAGAAGCTGCGCGGCGTTGCGGAAGTGGCGTTCAAGGCGGAGGCGCTCGCCGAGGCCAAGGGCCAGCTCAAGTTGAACATTCTCGCCAAGGCCGATGGCTTGGATATCGACATCGGCGGGCGCGCGACGGGTGCTTCGGGCAGCGCGGAAGCGTTCGCGGGCGTGCGCGCGGGCGTGGATACTGCGCTCAAGCTCGATTGGCTGAAGAAGCCGGACTATTTCGCCGAATTGCGCGAGCAACTGCTGGATTTCTTCCAGAAGACCGTTGGGCTGCCCGGCGGTCGCCTCGCGAGTTGGGCTTTGGAGAAAGCCGGCAGCACGCTGTTTGGCCAAGCCGGCTGGGTCAACGTCCTGAAGGCCAGCGCGGGCATGGAAGGCAGCGCGGGCATTGGCGGCTCAGCCGCATTCGACGCGGCGGTCGGCGGCGGTCGCGTCAAGTTCTCAGCCAAGCTCAAAGGCACCATCGGCCTTGGCTTCGGCGGCAAGACGGCAATCGACGCGAGCATCCTGGAAGGACTCCGCCTCCTCGCCGTCCTCACCGCGAAGGGCGGACCGGCGCTCGCAGAAGGCCTCGGCCTCTCCGCCAGCCGGTTGGTTGAACCCGCCAAACAGGCGTTGATGGCGCTGCTGTGAACCCATTGACTGCGACTGACGCGCTGCGCCGCCTTGCGGAGATGCTGCTGCTGGCGGGCGAAGGTGCGGCTGCGCACGCCGTCCTGCAAGAACTCGCCGCCGTTGACCCGCTGAACGCGGCCAAGGCTGAAGCGACGCGCGCGCTGCTGCAGGGCCATCTGGGTCAGGCGCTGCTGTTGGCCCGGCGCACCGCGGAACGCCATCCGCACGATTTGGAGGCGGCGCTGCTGATGGCCCACTGTCTCGCGGCGCTGGGCCGGCTGGCCGAAGCGCGCGCGCGGCTTGAGGTCGCGACGCAGGAACACCCGCAGAGCGCGATGGCGTGGCTGCATTTGGCGGAGCTGATGGCCCAGCTTGGCGATCTGCCGGCGGCGCGGCGGATCCTGGGCGACGGCTTGGCGCAACGCGACGACGCGGCGGTGCTGTGGCTGGCGCTGGCGCGGTGGCACGTGAAGGCGGATGTGCCGGAAGCCGCCATCGAGGCTTATCGCCAAGCGCTGATGCGCACGCCGCGGGATCGCGAAATCTGGCTGGAGTCGGCCGCCGTGCTGCTGGAGGCGACGACGCCGGAGGCCGCGGCGCTGTGGCTGGAAGTCGCGCTGGCGGGGCCGCTGGCTCTGGATGCAGAGGCGCACCTCGCCTGCGCGCGGGCATGGATGGCGGCGGGCGATGGTGCCAGCGCGGACGCGTGGCGCACGGCGGCGGCGCGCATTGACCCCCACGACGCTCAAACGTAGGCTCGGCGCGGGGAGCGCATGGACCGACGGCAACTTCACAATCTGGGACTGCCGACGCTGGCCGCCGCGCTGGCTTGCCTGACGCTGCTGGCCGTGTGGTTCATCGGGCGACCGCCGAGTACGCCGCTGGGATTTCCACTCGACGACTCGTGGATCCACATGGTCTACGGCCGCAGTCTCGCGGCGGAATGCGTGCTGGGCTACAACCCGGGCGAGCCCACGACCGGCGCAACTTCGCTGCTCTGGGCCGTCCTGCTGGGCGGCGTGCACCTGCTGTTTGGCCACGCCGCGCTCGCGACCCGGATCGGCGCGGTGCTCGTGCTTGGCGGCACGCTTCACATCCTCACGGCGGCGCTCTGCGCGGATTTGGCGCAGCGGATGGCGGGCGTGCGCGCGGGCCTGATCACGGGCGTGCTCGTTGCCGCCAATCCCGCGCTGGCCTTCGCGGCGCTGTCCGGCATGGAAGTTGCCCTGACGACCGCCCTGCTTGTCGCGGGCGTGCGGGCGCTGCATCTGCGCGCGTGGGCGTGGGCCGGGCTGTGGCTGGGCCTCGCGCCGCTGGCCCGACCGGAAGCCGCGCTCGCCGCCGTTGCGCTTGTCGTGTTGAGCACCGCGCTCGATCGCCCCGCGGATCGCCGTGCGTGGCTCCTGCGCGCGCTGCAGTTGGGCGGTCCGGCGCTCGTCCTTGGCCTGCTCGTCGTCAGCCGCAACCTCGCGGTGACGGGTCACGCGCTACCTGCGACCTACTACGCCAAAGTAACCGAGGTCCCGTGGGCCGAAACGCCGCAGCGGCTGTGGCACGCGCTGCAGTACGTCCTCGGCGAGACGCCGCCCATGGCGTACGGTCTTGGCCTGCCGTTTCTCCTCGGCCTGGCGGCGCGTCGACACCTGCGGTCGCTCCTGCCGTTGGTCGCGTCCTTTGCCTATCTGCTGGCGCACGTGCGCGTCTCCGCTTTGGGCGAGCCGGACGTCTTCTACGCCGTGCGCTACCTCCTGCCGATCGTCCCGACCCTCACGCTGGCGTTTGTCCTCGGCGCGCTGGCGCTGGGCGAGCGCCTCCGGGCGCGTCTCCGCCTCTTGCCGCTCGCGTTGTTGGTGGTGCTCGCGCTCACGCAGGCTGGCATGACGCTGCAGCATGTGAGCTGGAAGCTGGCCAACGATACCCGCAATATCGACGAAGTGCAGTGCGCCGCCGGTCGTTGGATCGCCGCGCATGTGCCCGCGGATCGCCGCGTCGCGACGGTCGATGCGGGCGCGGTGCGCTACTTCGGCGAACGCTGGACGCTCGACCTCATGGGGCTGAACACGCCGATGATGCTGTGGCAGCCTGCGCTCTACACGCGGAGTCATCCGGTCGTTGCTGCGGTCATTGTGCCGGGCTTGGCCAAGCCGCCAGCGTCGCCGGAATTCGTCGCGCCGTGGTCGTACCGGACCCGCGACTACTCGGCGACGCAGGTTCCGGCGTTTGGCTTTCAGGCCATCGTCACGTGCCAAAAGGCGGCCGATTCGGCGCCGCGGCAAATGGTGCTGGAAGGTCCGGGAATGCGCACGCTGCTGTGGTGCCAGCGCTTCTGAGCGCGCCGATCAGCCGTTGAACGTGCCGACTCCACAGCGCCACCGACGTCCGGGTTCAAACCGCTGCAATCCGCGCAATGCCGCAGGTCTGACCCGCCAGATTGGGCGTCCGGCAACGATCCGCGTGGCTAGTTGTGGCAGCACATGACGCCGTTGATCCACGGGTCCGTGCCTTGGTTGCGCACGCACGTCTGGTTCATCGCGTCGATGCGGTAGTTCGCGCTGATGCAGCTGTTGCCGAAGTTGGTGACCTTGCCTTGGCAGCTCGCGCCCACGCCCGCGGCATCGTTGGTGTCCGTGGTGTTGGTGCACGCGTGGCACGTGCCATTGTCATTCGCCGCGTTGATCGACCAGCAACCGCTCTGGAACGCGTCAGCCTGGGTGATGGTCTGCATCAGCGTCTGGTCGGCGGCGCTCGAGTTGCACACGTGGAAATTCAAGCCGCACAGCTTGTTGGGCGCGCCGGTGCCGGATGTGGAGCCGATGCTGCCGTACCAATCGCCGTTGCACTGGGCGATGTTCGGGTAGCGGACCTTGTCCATCGAGCCTTCGCGCGTCCCGTCGGCGCAGCTCGTGTCCTCGATTTTACAGGTGCTGGAGCAGCCGTCGCCGCTGACGGTGTTGCCGTCGTCGCAGGCCTCGCCGAGCGCGGCCATGAGCACGCCGTCGCCGCACACGCCGAGCTTGCACACGCCGCTGAAGCACACGTTGACCGCGCCGCAGCTGCTCTTGTCCGCGAGGCTGATGTGCTGGCAGCCGATGCCGAGCACGCAGCTGTCCGTCGTGCACGCGTTGCTGTCGTCGCAGTTGAGCGCGGGCGGCGCGCAGGTGCCGCCGGAGCAGACGTCCGGACCGGTGCACAGGTTGCCGTCATTGCACGGCGCGTTGTTGGCCGTGTGGCTGCAGCCGGTGGTGCCGTTGCAGGAGTCGTCCGTGCACGCGTTGCTGTCGTTGCAGTTGAGCGCGCCGCCGGGCGTGCAGACGCTGTTGTTGCAGTAGTCGCCGCTCGTGCAGACCGAACCGTCCGCGTCGCACGATGCGCCGTTGGCGCCGCCGCCGTTGAAGACGCACGCGCCGGTCAACGTGTTGCAGGAGTCGACCGTGCAGGCGTTGCCGTCGTTGCACACCGTCGACGGGCCAGAAACGCACGCCCCGCCGGTGCACTTGTCGCCGTTGGTGCAGGCGTTGCCGTCGCTGCAGTTGCTGGTGTTGGCGGTGTGGGTGCAGCCGGTCGTCGGGTTGCAGGAGTCGTTGGTGCAGGCGTTGCCGTCATCGCAGTTGAGCGCCGCGCCCGCGACGCAATTCGCGCCCGTGCAAACGTCCGGGTTGGTGCAGACGCTGCCGTCGGCATCGCACAAGCTACCGCCGTTTTGCGCGACGTAGCTGCACACGCCGGTGGCGGGCGTGCAGGTGTTCTTGCGGCAGGTGTTGTCGCCCGCGGCGCTGCAGGTCACGACGGTCGCCGGGTTCACCTTGCACGAGTAGGGCAGGGCGCTCACGTCGCAGTACAGCGTGCCGTTGCAGGCGTTGCCGTCTTCCTGGGCAGCGCAATCGGCCGTCACCTTGCAGCCGCAGTTGTTGCTGCCGGACGTGCACAGGCCGCCGCTGCACACATCGCCGATGGTGCATGGATTGCCGTCGTCGCACGACAGGATGTTGTTGCTGTGCGTGCAGCCGGCGACCGGGTCGCACGCGTCGTTCGTGCAGACCTTGCCGTCGTCGCAGAGCACGGTCGGTGAAACGACGTTGCCCTTGCATGTGCCAGCGCCGCAGACGTCGCCCGTGGTGCACGCGTTGCCGTCGTTGCACGCCAGGTTGTTGACGGCGAAGACGCAGCCCGTGCCGGGATTGCAGCTGTCGGTCGTGCACAGGTTGTTGTCGTTGCAGGTGATGCCGGTGCCGGCGCAGGCCTTGTTGGCGCAGATGTCGCCGCTGGTGCAGGCGTTGCCGTCGTCGCAAATCGCGGTGTTGGCGGTGTTGAGGCAGCCCGTCGCGCTGGCGCAGCTGTCCGTCGTGCACGGGTTGGCGTCGTTGCAGTTCAGCGTGCCCGTGGAGCTGCACAGCCCGCCCGAGCACGTGTCGCCGGTCGTGCAGGTGTTGCCGTCATTGCACGGCACGGTGTTGGCCGTGTACTTGCAGCCGGTCGCCGCCACGCACGCGTCGTCAGTGCACGTGTTGCCGTCGTTGCAGGTGATCGCCGTGCCGAGGCACGCGCCCGCGCTGCACTTGTCCGCGGATGTGCACGCGTTGCCGTCATCGCACGTGGCGACGGAGTTGGCAAACACGCAGTTGCCGGTCGTCACGTCGCACGAGTCCGTGGTGCACGGGTTGGAATCATTGCAGTTCTTGACGGCGCCGGGCACGCAGCCGGACGCGCTGCAAATGTCGCCGACGGTGCACGGGTTGTTGTCCGTGCAAGGGCTGGCGTTGGCGGTGTGCGTGCAGCCGGTGATCGGGTTGCAGCTGTCGTCCGTGCAGGCGTTGTTGTCGTTGCAGTTGACCTGCGGGCCGGGGAGGCAAACGCCGGCGTTGCACGCATCGCCGACCGAGCACACCGAATTGTCGGCGTTGCACGGCGCGTTCTGGTTCTGCGCGACGTAGCTGCACACGCCGGTCGACGGCGCGCACGTGTTGACGGTGCAGGTGCCATTGCCGGCGGTGTCGCACGTCACGATGGTCGCCGGGCTGACCTTGCAGTTGTACGGCAACGCGGACGTGTCGCAGACCAGCGTACCGTTGCACAGGTTGCCGTCTTCCTGCGCCGCGCAGTCCGAGTTCTGCGTGCAGCCGCACGAGTTCGCGCCGCTGGTGCAGACGCCCGCCGCGCAGACATCGCCGACCGTGCAGCCGTTGCCGTCATCGCACGTGTTGGTGTTGTTGACGTGCGTGCAGCCGCTCAGCGGGTTGCAGGCGTCATTGGTGCAAATCTTGCCGTCGTCGCAGAACGTGGCGACCACGACCGCCGTGCCCGTACACGCGCCGCCCGCGCACGCGTCGTTGGTGGTGCACGCGTTGCCGTCGTTGCAGGAGAGCGCGTTGTTGGTGTGCGCGCAGCCGGTTGCGGGCGAGCATGAGTCGCTGGTGCAGATGTTGCTGTCGTCGCAGTTGACGCTCGTGCCGACGCAGACGCCCGCCGTGCAGGTGTCGCCCTGGCTGCAGGCGTTGCCGTCGTTGCAGCTCAGCGCGTTGTTGGCGAAGACGCAGGCACCGGTGGCCGCGTTGCAGGAATCCGTCGTGCACGGGTTGCTGTCGTTGCAGACGGCGACCGCGCCGGGCTTGCACGCGCCGGTCGCGCAGATGTCGCCGACGGTGCAGGCGTTGCCATCCGTGCACGGCGAGGTGTTGTTGCTGTGTTGGCAACCCAGCGTCGCGCTGCAGGAATCGTTGGTGCACGGGTTGCTGTCGTCGCAGTTCAAGCTCGCGCCCGCCTTGCAGACGCCGCCGGCGCAGACGTCGGGCGCCGTGCAGACGCTGTTGTCGGCGTTGCAGGGGCCGCTCTCATTTTGGTTGATGTAGCTGCACTTGCCGGTGCCGGTGGCGCACGTGTTCTTGGTGCAGACGGTATCCGCGCTGGCGTCGCACGTCACGATCGTCGCGGGATTGACCTTGCAGCTGTACGGCAACGCTGCCTTGTCGCAGAAGAGGGTGCCGTCGCAGAAATTGCCGTTTTCCTGGCTCGCGCAGTCCGCAGTGGTGGCGCAGCCGCACGTGTTGGTGCCGCTCTTGCACGCGCCGGCGGCGCAGACGTCGCCGCTGGTGCAGGGATTGCCGTCATCGCAGCTGACCGCGTTGTTGGCGTGTGCGCAACCGGTGGCGGGGACGCAGCTCTCGGTCGTGCACGGATTGCCGTCGTCGCACAGGATCGCGACGCTGACGGCCGTGCCGGCGCACGAGCCGCTCGAGCACAAGTCGTTCTGCGTGCAAGCGTTGTTGTCGTTGCAGCTCAGCGTGTTGACGGCGTTGACGCAACCCTTTTTCGGGTCGCAGCTGTCCGTTGTGCAGACGTTGTTGTCGTTGCAGTTGAGCGCCGTGCCGCCGCAGACGCCGCCCGCGCACACGTCATTGGCGCTGCACGCGTTGCCGTCGTCGCAGCTCAGGGTGTTGTTGGCGAAGAGGCAGCTGCCGCTGGCCTTGTCGCACGAGTCGCTGGTGCAGGCGGTGCCGTCCGCGCAGACCTTGATCGCGCCGGGGACACAGCCAGCGGAGACGCACTGGTCGCCCACGGTGCACGCGTTGCCATCGGTGCACGGCGAGGCGTTGGCCTTGTGCACGCAGCCGGTCAGCTTGTCGCAGGAATCATCGGTGCAGGGGTTGCCGTCGTCGCAGCTGAGCGCCGCGCCGGCCGAACACACGCCATTGACGCACGTGTCGTTCGTCGTGCAGACGCTGCCGTCCGCGTCACACGGCTTGCCCGCGTTCTGGCTCACGTAGCTGCACTTGCCGGTACCGGTGGCGCAGCTGTTCTTGGTGCACGTCGTGTCGGCGGACGCATCGCACGTCACGACGGTCTTCGGGTTCACCTTGCAGTTGTACGGCAGCGCGCTCTTGTCGCAGAACAGCGTGCCGTTGCAGAAGTTGCCGTCTTCCTGGCCCGCGCAATCCGCGTCCTGCGCGCAGCCGCAGGTGTTGGTGCCGCTCGTGCACTTGCCCGCCGCGCAGGTGTCGCCCGTGGTGCAGCTGTTGCCGTCGTCACACGCCGCCGTGTTGTTGGCGTGGCTGCAGCCGGTCGACGGGTTGCAACCGTCGGTCGTGCACGGATTGGCGTCGTCGCACTGGACCGCCGCGCTGACCGCCGTGCCCTTGCACGCGCCGCCGCCGCAGATGTCGTTGCTGGTGCAGGCGTTGCTGTCGTCGCACGTGACGGTGTTGTTCGTGTGCACGCAGCCGGTCGCCGACGCGCACGAGTCGTTCGTGCACGGATTGCCGTCGTCGCAGCTGATGCCCGCGCCGGCGCACACGCCGTTCTGGCACGCGTCGCCCTGGCTGCATGCGTTGCCGTCGTTGCACGGCAGCGTATTGTTGACAAACAAGCACTTGCCCGTCGTCGGGTCGCAGCTGTCCGCGGTGCACGGATTGCCGTCGTTGCACACGGTGCCGAGGCCGCCCACGCAGGCGTTCTGGCTGCATGTGTCGCCCACGGTGCACGGATTGTCGTCGCTGCACGGGCTCGCGTTGGCCACGTGGACGCAGCCGCTCTTGGGGTTGCAGCTGTCGTCGCTGCACGGATTGCCGTCATCGCACACGAGCGCGGCGCCCTGTGCGCACGCGCCGCCTTTGCACGTGTCGTTGGTGGTGCAGACGCTGCCGTCGGCGTCGCACGCGAGGGTTTCATTGACGGCGTTGTTGCTGCACTTGCCGACCTTCGGGTCGCACTGGTTGTGCAGGCAAGTCGTGTCGGTCGTGATGTCGCACGTCACGACGGTCTTGGGATTGACCTTGCAGTTGTACGGCGGCGCGCTCTTGTCGCAGAACAGCGTGCCGTTGCAGAGGTTGCCATCTTCCTGGCTGGCGCAGTCGGCGTCGCTGTTGCAGCCGCAGGTGTTGGTGCCGCTGACGCACGCGCCCGCGCCGCAGACGTCGCCCGCGGTGCACGGATTGCCGTCGTCACACGAGTTGGCGTTGGCGGTGTGCGTGCAGCCCACCGTCGGGTCGCACGCGTCGGTGGTGCACGGATTGCCATCGTCGCAAACCACGCTTGCGCTGCTCGCCTGGCCCTTGCACGCGCCGCCGCCGCAGAGGTCGCCGGTCGTGCAGGCGTTGCCGTCGTCGCAGGGCACGGTGTTCGGCGTATTGACGCAGCTCTTGGTCGGATCGCAGGAATCGGACGTGCACGGATTCTTGTCGTCGCAGATCGCGGACGTGCCCGAGCACACGCCGTTCGCGCAGGTGTCGCTCAGCGAGCAGGCGTTGCCGTCGTCGCACGGGAGCGTGTTCTTGACGTAGGCGCACTTGCCGGTGCCCTGATCGCACGCGTCGTCCGTGCATGGATTCTCGTCGTCGCACTGGGTGAGCGGGCCAGCGGCGCAGGCGGAGTCCTTGCAGATGTCGCCCACGGTGCAGGCGTTGCCGTCACTGCACGCGGCCGAAGACGGCGCGAACGCGCAGCCGTTCTTGGGATCGCAACTGTCGGTGGTGCACGGGTTCTTGTCGTCGCAGTTCAGCAGCGGACCGGGGATGCACGTGCCGCCTTTGCATGTGTCCGTCGTCGTGCAGATCGTGCCGTCGGCGTCGCAGCCGAGGCCTTCGTTGACGGGAACGTACAGGCACTTGCCCGTCGGCTTGTCGCACTGGTTTTCTGAGCACGCCGTGTCCGCACCGCCGTCGCAGGTAACGACGGTGATGGGGTTGACCTTGCACAGCCACTGCGCGCCGCTCTGGTCGCAGAACAGCGTGCCGTTGCACAGGTTATTGTCCTCGTAGGCCGCGCAATCCAGGTCGCTCGTGCACGCGCAGGACGACGCGCCCGAGTTGCAGATGCCGTTGGCGCACGTGTCGCCGGTCGTGCAGAGGTTGCCGTCTTCACACGGTCCGGTGTTGGGCGCCCATTGGCAGCCCGAGATCGGGTCGCATGACTCGGTCGTGCAGGGGTTGCCGTCGTCGCAGATGGCCTGAGCGCCGAGTGCTTGGCCGACGCACGCGCCGTCCGTGCAGGTGTCGCTGGCCGTACACGGGTTCTTGTCGTTGCACGGCAGGGACGTCGGCGTGTAGACGCAGCCCTTGAGCGGGTCGCACGCGTCGGTCGTGCAGATCGAGCCGTCGTCGCACGAGAAGCCCGTGCCGGTGCACGCGCCGCTTGCGCAGATGTCGTCCTTGGAGCAGGCGTTGCCGTCGTCGCACGGCGCGGCGTTGAACGTGCTTGTGCAGTCACCCGCGAGGTCGCAGCCGTCGGTCGTGCACGCGTTGCCGTCGTCGCACAGCTTGCCCGCCCCCGGCGTGCAGACGCTCTCCACGCAGACGTCGCCGATCGTGCACGAGTTGCCGTCGTCGCACGCGCCGCCGTTCAGGATCGCGTGGACGCAGCCGATCGTCGCGTCGCACGTGTCCGCGGTGCACGCGTTCTGGTCGTTGCAGTCCAACGCCGCGTTCGACGTGCACTGGCCGAACGTGCAGACATGGCCCACGGTGCATGCGTTCCCGTCGTCGCACGGTCCGCCGTTGAGCAGCGCGTGCTGGCAGCCGTGGTTCAGATCGCACTGGTCTTCACTGCACGGGTTGCCGTCGTCGCAGTTCTGGCCGATGCCGCCTTGGCACTTGCCGTCGAGGCAGGTCTGCAGCGTCGTGCAGGCGTTGCCATCTTCGCAGGTCGCGCTGTTGGGCAATTCCGCCGCTTGGCAGAAGCCGTCGACGCAGGAGCTTGGCGTGCACGGCGTGGAAAGCGCGACGCAATCGGTGCTCGTCAGGCACGGCGTCGTCGTCGTGGCGTCGCCCGCGGTGTCCAGCGCGTCGCCGTCGGGCGATTCGGCATCGAACAGCGGATTGACGTCGCTGTCCGGGTACAGGACGTCGTAGTCGATCGAAGTGACGTCCTTGGAGATCGCGACGTCGTTGTTGAAGCCGGAGACGTCGTCGCCGTTGTTGGCGTCGGGGTCAAAGGCGGGGATCACGGTCGTGTCGTCGCCGCATCCGGAAAGTCCAGTGATCACAAGGGCCAGCAGGCCGATCCGCAGACCCAGCGCGTTCACCCGCGCACCGCCAAGACAACTACCAGAATTCGACTTCATGATAACTCCGCGCAACAACTGGCCGGTAGCATACCGCTTCCGCCCAACAGTCCAGTAAAACTGTTGTGTGTGAAAATGTAAACCCAGCAATTCGCGCAGCCCGCCGGTGTTTCAGCGCAGGATCGCCGTGTGACGCAGGTCGTACGTAATGTTCTTCTGGTGCGCTTCGATCGTACCGCCGCCGATTTCCAGCAGTTTCGCGTCGCGCCAGAGGCGTTCCACATCGTACTCGCCGACGTAGCCGTAGCCGCCAAGGACCTGGATCGCGCGATCGGCGACGTTCTTGCCCATCGTCGCGCAGTAGAGCTTCACGCCGTCTGAGTCCATGCGGTTGCCATGGCTCTCCAGATCGAGCCGTCCCGCGGTCGCGTAGACGTACGCCCGGCCGGCCATCCATTCGGCATAGGAATCGCCGATGTAGCGCTGGATCTGGCCGAAATTGCGCAGCGACTGGCCAAACGCGTGGCGCTCGCCGGAGTAGCGGTTCATCACCTCCACGCAGCGCCGCGCAATGCCCAAGCTCATCGCCGCAAGCGTCAGGCGCTCCAGTTCCAGGTTGCGCATCATGTGCTTGGTCGACTCGCCTTCGTTGCCAATCAGGTTGACGGCCGGCACGCGGCAGTCGTCAAACACCAATTCCGCGGTCGCGGAAGCGCGCATGCCCAGCTTGTCGTGGATCTTCTGGCCGAGGCGGAAGCCGGGCATGCCCTTTTCCACGAGAAAGCTGCTGATCTGCTTGCCTTTCTCCGAGCTGGTGCGGGCGTAGACGAGGAAGCAATCGCCCAACTCCGTGTTGCTGATCGCGCCGTTGGTGATCCACATCTTGCTGCCATTCAGCACGTAAAAGTCGCCGTCGCGGCGCGCAGTTGTGCTCATGGCCAGCGCGTCGGTGCCCGCGTGCGGCTCGCTCATGCCCATGCCGGCGATCCATTCGCCGCTGATGACCTTGGGCAGGACGCGGCGGCGCTGATCGTCGTTGGCGTTCACGTTGAAATTGTTGACGAACAGCATTGCGTGGGCGAGGTAGCTGAGCGTGAACGCCGGATCGACCGCGCTCAGCTCTTCATGGGCAATCACGGCCGCCGTCGCGTCCATGCCGGCGCCACCCCAGCGCTCCGGCACCGTCAGCCCCAGCAGGCCGAGGCCGCCAAGCTTGCGAAAAAGCGGCACATTGAAGGTCTCGGTGCGGTCGGATTCGCGGGCCTGCGGCTGCAGTTGGCGCTCGGCGAAATCCCGGACCATTTCGCGCAGCGCCTGGTGTTCTTCGGTCGGATTGTAAATGTCTTGCATGTTCAAAGTCCCTCGCAGGCGCGCGAGCTTAGCACACTCACGGCCGCGGTGCACTCGCACGGGTGAGGCGGTCGGCGATGGCCGGCCACAGGCCGTCGATGCGCGTCGTCGGCTCGGTCCACAGCTGCGCGGCGCCGCTCGCGTCCAGATGCCGCAGGGAAGCAAACAATTGCTGCGCGGCGATCGCGTCGTTGCCGTCAGGCGCCAGCGTCAGGACCGGCGAGCGCGTTCCAAGAAGCTGCTCCAGCCGGCGCGCCGCGTCTTCCGCCGATCCTGCCAGCAGCAGCACGCCGTCACCAGGCTGAACGAGCGCCCGCACTTCCAGATCCGCGAGCGTGGCCAACGGCGCGGGCAACACGTGCAGCGGCTGGGACGGCGCGTAGTGGCTGGCCAGCATGCCGGGCGAGGGCAACGCCAGCGGAGACGTCTGCGGTTTGAAGACCGGCTGGCCCGTGACTGCGGTGATTTGTTCCGCCGTCACGCCACCGGGCCGCAACAGCGCGCATTCGCCATCGGCTTGCACGGCGACAACGGTTGATTCCACGCCGATCGCGCACGGCCCGCCGTCGACGATCCAGCCAATCCGCTCCGCCAGTTCGGCGAGCACATGCGCCGCCGTCGTCGGGCTCACGCGGCCAAAGCGGTTGGCGCTCGGCGCCGCGAGCGGCTGGCCCAACTGGGTCAGAATCGCCTGCGCCACCGGATGCGCCGGCATGCGGACCGCGACGCTGTCCAGCCCCGCCGTGCACAGGTCCGGCACGCCCGCGGCGCGCGGCAGGACGAGCGTCAAAGGTCCGGGCCAAAACGCGTCGGCGAGGCGTTCCGCGGATTGCCGCGCGGCTGGCGTCAGCAGCGCCAGATCGACGAGCCCCGCGGTCGCCAACGCCTGCAGGCGCGCGCCGCGTGGACTTGGCGCGACGTGGGCAATCAGCGGGTCAAAGGTCGGCCGCTCTTTTGCCGCAAAGATTTGCGCCAGCGCCTGCGGATCCAGCGCCAGTCCGGCCAAGCCGTAGACCGTCTCCGTCGGGATCGCCACCAGCTCACCGCGCGCAAGGGCGGCGACGGCGCGCGCGATGTCGGCTTCCGTTGCGTGCAGGATCGTCGCGGTCATGCCAGCTCCAATCGCGCGACTGCGCCCGCTTGGACCCACGCCGCCAGCCACGCGCCCACGTGCTCCGCCAGCGCGTCCGCGGCATCCGGGTCTGCTGCGACGACCGCCGCCATCGCCGGACCCAGGGCCACGCCCGCCATCAACTGCGCCAACAGCCGCGCCTCCACCGGATGCAGCTCCCGCCGGTTCACTTGCCAGACCTTGCGCGCCACGAGCCAGACCTGCGGGCCGGGCGCGGTCGGCAGCACCGCAAAGTCCAGTTCCACCCGCTGGGTCGCCGGCGCGAAATGCAGCACCAATCGGCCTTGGTCGGCCGCCGTCAGCCCGTCCAGCAGGCTCGTGTCCAGCGGCGGCGCCGCGAGCGCCAGATGCGCCTGCACGAGCGCGCGTTCCAGCTGCGCCAGCGCGGCTGTGTGCGGGGGCCATCGCGGCTGGCCTGCGAGCCACATCGGCAGGTGCTCGCCATAGCGTTCCAGCGCCCAGGACGTCGACGGCACCGCGTGTCGGTAGGCCGCCGCCATCGCCAGGAACGGCTTCTTGCCCATGAACTTCCGCAGCAGCGGATAGTCCTCCAGCAGCGCATCGTCGCACCGCGCCGCGTACATCTGCTGGTGGATGGCCACGCGCGCGTCCGGCGTCAGGCGACCGTGGCCGGCGATCCATTGACTGGCTGCCACGCCGGTCGGGTGGCCCGTGACCTCGTCCAGCATCCACCGCATCAGCGCCGCCGACTGCGGGGCATCGGTCAGCTGCGGTTGGCGCGGCGCCGTTGGCACCACCAGCGGCGCTGGCGGCTTGGGCACCGCCAGATCCGCGACGTGCGCCCACGCCTGCTGCGCCTCCTGCCACGTCCGGGCGAACGACGGAATCGCGAAGTCCCACTCCAGCAGCAGCGGTCGCCCGCCGCACGCCGCAAATGCCGCCCGCAGCACGTCCCATACCGGCGGGTCCACGGGGCCAATGTGGCTGTCAAAGAGGTGCGTCGCAAACGTCGTGTGGCCGGCCACGTGCATCTGGCACACGCGCGCCCACGGCACCGCCGCCAGGTAGTCCTGCCAGGCAAAATCGTGGTTCTGCGCCGCGACGTAGATGTTGTTCACGTCCAGCAGCAGCCCACAGTCGGCGTCCTCGGCCAGCCGCGCGAGAAACTGCCATTCCGGCATCGTCGTCTGGTGGAACTGCAAGTAGCTCGACGGATTCTCCACAACCAGCGGCCGTTCCAGCACGTCCTGCACCAGCCGCACGCGCTGCGTCACCCACGCCAGCATTTCTTCGCTGTAGGGCACCGGCAGCAGATCGTGGGACTGGCGACCGTCGATGCCCGTCCAGCACAGGTGATCCGACACCCACGGCGCGCGCCAGCGATCCGCCAGGGCCTTGATGCCCTTCAGGTACGTGAGATCCAGCGGATCCGTCGAGCCGATGTTCAGCGTCACGCCGTGGAGCACCAGCGGATACCGTTCGGCCAATTCGTCCAGCGCGTGCCGCAGCCAGCCCTGGTGAATCAGCGCGTTGTCGGCGATGACCTCAAACCAGCCGACCTTGGGCTGCTGCCGCAGGATCGTCGGAATGTGCTTGCCGCGCAGGCCAAGGCCAAGGCCGAGATCAGGCAAATTCCAGCGGTTGGCGATCGCGTGCGACATCGTCAGGCCTCACCGCGCTTCTTGGGTGAACGGCAGCAGGATCGGAAATTCCGCGGCGCGCGGGGCCGTCTGCGGCGGCAAAGGCCAATCCTGCCACATGCCGGCGCGCTGCAGCGCCAGACCGCGACCGGGCAGCACGCGCAGCGCCTGAAGGTCAGCCATTTCCGGCAACGTCGCCAGTTGGGCGACAAAGTCCGCGGTCGCAACCTGGCTCGGGCGGACGATGACCGCCTCCACGTCCCGGACTTCCTCGCGGGACACGGCGCGGGCATGGAGAGAAACGCACGTTCCGTCGGCAAAAAGCACGATGGGCTCGGCCTTGTACGCCTGCTGGCGCGCAGTCCACGCCGGATTGTGGACCGCCAAATCCGCGAGCAGCGCGTTCACCAGCGCTTGGGACGCCGGGCAGTCAAACCGGCACGGCAGGTGGCGCAGCGGCGTCCGCGCCTCTTCACCCAGCAGCCCGGGCAGGGACGTCAGCCGCGCGTCAAAGTGCCGCGTCCGGAGCGCCGCCCGCAGGATCGCGATGGCGTTGTCGGTCTCGCGGACGTGCTCGATGATCTCCGCGTGGGCGTCCAGGAACGCCTGCACGCAGCACGGCGGGTAGCCATACAGCGCGCCGAGGCGCTCGTGCGTCGCCGCGATCGACTCCCAATGTTCGCGCTGCTCGCCCAATGCGCGCGCCGGTTGCCGGTGCAGATTGGCCAGTTCGTCGCGCAGGCAGGCGGCGGCATCCTCCGCGGTCAGCGCCACGACCGTCAGGACGTGCTGACCCTCGCCATCGGCGCGAATCAAGCCACCCGTCCCCGCATCCACAGTCGCCGCTGATTCCACATGCCAGCCGCGCGGCGCAAAGGCCGCGGCGTAAATCGCCACCTCAGCGGGCGGCAGGAACAGCCGCCACGCCCGCCGCAGACCGAGCGCCAGACCGCGCGCCTCCACGCAATCGGGATCCACGTTGGCGATCTCGTTGTGCTGCTGCGTCGTCGGCAGTCGCTGCCACGCTTGCCAATCGGGCCCCGGACCGCCCGGCCGCTCCAGCAGCGCCGCCGGCACGCCCGCGCAACCCTGCGGATGGTCAGGACTGACCCGCAGCGGGCACTGCGCACACGCCGGCACATGGCGCGCCGCCGCCTGCGCCCTTTCACCAACGGTCGCCGGCTCGATGTCAAAACCGGCCAGACAGCTCGGCCACAGCCCGGACCGCAGCAGTTGCACATCGTGCGGCAGCGTTTTCGGCCACGCGGCAATCACCGCGTCCAGCGCGGGCGCCTCGGCCGGATCCAGCAGCGGCATCGCAATCACCGCCACCGACGGCGCCAGACCGCTCAGCTCGGCCAATTCGCCCAGCGCCGCCACGGTTCGCGCCGCCAGCCGCCAGCGCAGCCGTACAGCCAGGCCGCTTTCCCCCGCCTGACGGATCGCCGTGTGCAGGCCGTCCGACTCCTCCGTCGCGCCTGTCCACGCCAGCGACGCCCCCGAAGTCGGCGCACGCACGACCCACTCCACGGCGTACGCTTGGCCTTGCGCCAGCGTGGTCAGAAGCGCGGCGTCGGCGCGTTGGATCCGCACGGTCACCTGCGCGCCGAGCGCGGCGAGCCGCTGCAGCGTCGTCAACAGGTCCGCAAGCGGCGCGTTGCCGTCCGCGAGCAGCGTCACCACGGGCTCAGTCAATTGCCGCGCAAGCGCACTGGAATCGCTCGCCAGCACCGCGGGCAACGTCCAAATCTGGCGATTCGCCGAACGGCGTGTCTCAGGGGGCGGCGTCGCGACCAAGATCTACTTCACCCGAACCCAGTTGCGCGCCGGAAAACCGCGGCTCGCCGGCGGCGGCTGCACCGACAACACGTAGCTGGCGCGGCGATTGCGCGCTTCATCCACGCTGTCCGGCGTCGGCACTTTCAGCGCGGTCTCGCCAAAACCCTGCGACTGGATCGGCACCTTGATGCCGTGCGCGGAGAACCACGTGGCGATCGCGTGCGCCCGCTTGCGCGAGAGCTCCAGATTGTCCGCCGCTTGGCCCACTGTGTCCGTATACCCGCCGATGTACAACTCAATTTGCAGCACGCCCGCCACGGCCTTCAGCTGCTGCTGGATGCGCTCCAGCGGCTCGGTCAGCTTGGGCTCCTCGGTCGGCCGGATGTCCCATTTCCCCGACTCAAAAATCACGTCCTGGTGCGGAATGTCCACGAACGTGACCGACTCGATCCCGCTCCAATAGCCCGCCTGATCGTAGCCGCGGAGCTGGAATTGCCCCACGACTTCATCGGGCTTCTGCTGCCACGTGACCGTCAGCGGCGTGCCTGGCGCCTCGCCGTTGAACGCTTTGCTCACGTTGGCGATCGGCTTGCCGTCATCGCCCATCACGTCCAGCTCCAGCTTGCCCGCGGGTTCCGTCAGCCGCACTGTGATCTTGCGGCCATTCTCGTCGACGTCAGCCGGCGCGATCTGGATCTTCGGCGGCTCGCCGACGCGCGTATCGAACTGCACGTCAAAATTGGCGAATTTCTCTTTTCCCGCCTGACCGGACAGCTTGCACGCGTAGGAAAACACGCCTTTGACGATGGGCAGCGGCATCCGCTTCTCCGCGCCCGCGCGCAGGCCTGCGACGCTGAAATGGACGTCCTGGCCGTCAGAGCGCTTGCACGCGAATTGCACGACGTTGAACGGGCGCGACGGCTTGAAACCCAGCCACGGATGGTCCTTGGGCAGCTGCGCCGTGCCGTGGACGGAGAAACCCAGCTCATCCGCGCTCACTTGCGCGTACGCGGAAGTGCTGAAACAGAATGCCAAAACCCAAGAGAGCGGTGCAATCCAGCGCATGTCGGCCTCCTCGTCAACCGCGCGCAGTGTAGCACATCGAACGGGCGGTGGCAGTCATGGCGCGTGTGGGCGCGGCGCGGGTGTGACGCGCGGATGGCCGGATCGCCACGATTGCCCGACGGCGGTCCGCGCGGCGGCGGCGGCAAGGGCGACAGAAGTCCTTGATCTGGCACAGCTGTGTCGCTCCGCGCGACCTCGCGGCTGGTGAGTTGCAACCGCGGTCAAGCGCGGGATTTCTCCGGCAATCGCTGCGTGTCGCCGCAGAGTCTGGTAGACTGGTCCGAATTGCCGCTTTCCGCGGCGCGATTCGGCCTTGGGGGTATGGATGCAGAGGCTATCGATGGGGCAAGCCCAGTGTCTGGTGTCGGCGTTGCTTGCGCTGTTTGTCGGATGCGGCACGGTCGCGCCCGCTGGCGATGGCACGGGGACTGACGCCGTCGGCGATTCGGCCGCGGATGCCGGCAAGGACGCCAAGGATGTCAGCAACGGCAAGACGGACGTGCAAGACGATGGCGATGCCGTCGCGACGGACGCCGCCGATGTGACCGCCACAAACGACGCCGATGCTGCGAGTACCGATGACGCGGCTGGCAGCGATGCCGACGCCCAGACCTCCGCGTGTGCGGCTGAGCCCGGCGCGCCTGGCTGCCCGTGCCCGGACAACAGCACCTGCGACCTGCCGATTTGCCTCCCCACCGCCAAGGGCTCGCTCTGCGCCAAACCGTGCATCGATGCCTGCCCCGAAGGCTTCAAGTGCGTCGGCGTGTCTGGCCCCGGCGGCGACATTCAGCCCGTGTGCGTCGACAAGTCCCCGCACCTCTGCGATCCGTGCGTGAATTCCACCCAGTGCGGCGCGGTCGGCCTGCAAGGCGCGGCGTGCGTGGATTTGGGCAAGGACGGACGCTTCTGCGGCACCGCGTGCAAGGCCGACACCGACTGCCCCGGCGGCTACACGTGCACCAGCGGCACGAGCGTGGAAGGCAACACCGTCCAACAGTGCTTGCCCGCCGCGGGCGCAACGTGCACTTGCAGCGCGTCGGCCATCGCGGATCAGCTCTCGACCGCGTGTTTCGCCGAGGCCAAGGACGGCAACGGCGCCATCGTCGGCCAGTGCAAAGGCGTGCGCGCGTGCGGACCGGACGGTCTCTCGACCTGCAACGCCAGCATCCAGACGGAGACGTGCAACGGCCAGGACGACGACTGCGACGGCCTGGTTGACGAAGGCACGTGCGACGACAAGAACCCTTGCACGATGGACACCTGCGACGGCAAGGCGCAAGCGTGCAGCCACAGCGACTCGCCGGGCTCGTGTGACGCGGACGGCAACAACTGCACCGTCGGCGACGCGTGCGTGGCGGGCAAGTGCGTCATTGGCGCGCTGAAATCGTGCGACGATGGCAATCCGTGCACGACCGACGCGTGCGACCCGATCCTCGGCTGCAGCAAGACCAACGACGACGGCCTGCCGTGCTCCGACGGCTCCGCGTGCACCGTGGGCGACGCGTGCAAGGGCGGCGCTTGCCTCCCCGGCGCCAGCAAGACGTGCCCGGACGGCGACTCCTGCAAGTCCTGGACGTGCAACGACGCCAACGGCAAGTGCGAATCGACGGCCACCGCCAACGGCACCAGCTGCTCGGACGGCACGCTGTGCACCGCGGGCGACATTTGCACCGCGGGCAGCTGCGCCGGCAAGCCGGTCGACTGCGACGACAAGAACCCGTGCACGTTGGACACCTGCGATCCCATCGCGCAGTGCAAGCACGACGCCGCCAACACGCCGTGCGACGACAACAACGCGTGCACGACCGACGACGTCTGCGCCGCCAAGAAGTGCAACGGCACGCCGATCAACGTCGCGACCGAGTGCGGCGACGGCAATCCGTGCACCACCGACACGTGCGACAAGATCGCCGGCTGCATCTACACGGCCAACACGCTGGGTTGCAACGACGGCAATGCGTGCACCATCGGCGACACCTGCGCCAGCAAGGTCTGCAAGTCCGGCACCAACACCTGCAGCTGCCAGCAGGACAGCGACTGCGCCGCCAGCGAAGACGGCAACCTCTGCAACGGCACGCTGTTTTGCGACAAGTCCGGCGTGAGCAACCAGTGCAAGGTCAATCCGGCGACCATCATCACGTGCAGCACGCTGGGCGACGGTCCGTGCAGCCAGACGACGTGCGATCCGCAAAGCGGCAAGTGCGCGGCGTTGAACGTGCCCGATGGCAAGTCGTGTGACGCGGACGGCTCCGTCTGCACGTCCAACGACGCGTGCGTGGCGGGCGCGTGCGTGCCCGGCGCGCTCAAGAGCTGCAACGACAACAACGTCTGCACCGACGACGCGTGCGACAGCGTGCTCGGCTGCGTCAACACCGCCAACGTCAGCCCGTGTGACTCCGACGGCAACGCGTGCACGCAGAACGACACGTGCTCGGGCAAGATCTGCCTGGTCGGACCGACGAAGGTGTGCGACGACGGCGTGGACTGCACGACCGACTCCTGCAACCACGCGACCGGTTTCTGCGTCTTTGACCCGGCGCCGACGACGGTTGCGTGCGATGACGGCAATGCCTGCACCTTGGGCGACAAGTGCAACGCCGCTGGGCAATGCGCGGGCGGCGCGTCGGCAAGCTGCGACGATGGCATTGCGTGCACCGCCGACTTCTGCGATCCCGTCATGGGCTGCAGCCACACGAACGCGGCCGACGGGACGGCGTGCGGCGCGACCGGCAACTGGTGCGTGTCCCTGCAGTGCGTCAAGAAGCCGGTGTGCGGCGACACGGTCGTGGACGCGGGCGAGCAGTGCGATGACGGTGCCGCCAACGGTACGGCGGGCGATGGCTGCTCGTCCACGTGCCAGTGGAACCTCGCGCAGTTTCCAGTCGCGGGAGAGCTGATCATCAGCGAGATCATGTTCACGTCGAACTACTACGCCATCGCGAGCTTTGAGGACGAGTGGGTTGAGCTGTACAACAACTCCAACAAGCCGGTCCTGCTCACGGGCCTGCATTTCAAGGACAGCTCAAACAACACGGCCGCCAAGTTCCCGGCTCTGCCATCCGGCGACGATTGGGTCCTGCAGCCTGGGCAATACGCGCTCATCGCCTTGGGCGCTACCGTCGGCAACTACCAGCCCCAGTGGTACTACGGGACCAACTTCGCGTTCAACAACAGCGGCGACGCGGCGTGCGTCAGCGGGCCAAACGACAGCTCGTGCTCGTCTGACATCATCGCCAAAGTGACCTTCAAGTCCGCCAACATCGCGGGGCACAGCTCCGTGTTGAAACAGAGCAAGTACGCCAGCGCGTTCGCGACCGGCACGACCAGCGTCAGCAGTGGCAGTTGGTGCGATGCGAGCAAGCCCATCGCCGGTCAGACCAAGGACTACGGCACGCCGGGCTTTGCTGACCCCAACTGTCCCTAATTCCCCGCTTCTTCGAGGCCGCCCATGTCCGCACGTCATCTTCTCTTCGCTTCGCTCTGTCTCGCGCTCGCCTGTGGCGGCACCAAGGGCGGTAGCGGCACGGATCCGACCGACGTTGCCATCGGTGGCACCGACGCGGCGCTCGCGGATGGCGGCGGCGATGCCCCGGGCAATGACGTCGCGACGCCACCCGACGGCGGTTCTGACGCCGCGCCGGACGTGCAACCGGACATTGCCCCCGATGTGCAGCCCGACGTGACGCCCGATACGCCCGACGCGCCCGGAACGGATGCGGTGGAAGACGTCCTTGACGCGACAGACGACGTCCTGGAGGTCGCAGACGACGTCCTGGATGCGACGGACGACGTCCTGGATGCCGCAGACGTGGGATTGGACGCCACGGACGACATCGCGGACGCGGAAGACGTGACCGCGACCGTCGATACCGAGATCGATACCTACGTGCCCAACTGCACGCTCGACAGCGACTGCGCCAAGCTCAACACGCTCTGCGGCAGCGGTGTCTGCCTCGCGGGTGACTGCACCGTCACTTTGGCCATCGACGGCACGCCGTGTGACGACGGCGACTTCTGCACCGACAACACCGCGTGCGCGACGGGCGCGTGCCTCGGCACCGTCACCAACTGCAATGACGGCAACGCGTGCACGGTGGACAGCTGCGATCCCACCGTCGGCTGCGGCCACGACGGCTTGACCGGCGACCTCTGCGACGACGGCAACGCCTGCACCATCGGCGACCAGTGCGCCGGCGGCTTCTGCACGCCCAGCGACAAAGTCACGTGCGACGACGGCCTGATTTGCACCGCGGACAGCTGCGATCCGAGCGTCGGCTGCACCACGACCAACCTGGACGGCGACGCGTGCAACGACGGCAGCTTGTGCACGCTCACGGACACGTGCAGCGGCGGCAAGTGCGTTGGCAGCAACGAGAAAGTCTGCAATGACGACAATCCGTGCACCAACGACGGCTGCGCGGCGGGCGTCGGCTGCGTCTTCCTCGCCAACAGCGCGACCTGCGAGGACGGCAGCGCCTGCACTGCCGGCGATTTCTGCCAGAACAAGGCGTGCCAAGCGGGCGGCAAGGTCAGCTGCGACGACTTGAACCCGTGCACCGACGACAGCTGCGAACCCGCCACCGGCTGCAAGCACACACCCAACGCCGCGGGCTGCACGGACGGCAATGAATGCACGCTGAACGACGCGTGCGGCGGCGGCAACTGCATCGGCGGCGCGAACAAGAACTGCGACGACGCGCGGACGTGCAGCGTGGACACGTGCGACAAGGCGACGGGCTGCAAGCACGACCTCACCGCGTGCTGCGCGGCCAACGCGGAGTGCGACGACGGCAACCCGTGCACGGACGACTCCTGCAACTTCCAGCTGGGCTGCCAGCACGTCAACAACGCCGTGGCGTGCCAGGACGGCGACGCGTGCACCACCGGCGACACCTGCAAGAACGGCAGCTGCGGCGCGGGCGGCGCGACGAACTGCGATGACGCGAACCTGTGCACAACGGACAGCTGCGACAAGACGACGGGCTGCAAGCACGGCGCCAACGCCCTGCCGTGCGACGACAAGGACGCGTGCACCGTGAGCGACGTGTGCCAGGATGGCGCGTGCAAATCGGGCAGCGCGCTGAGCTGCGACGACAGCCGGACGTGCAGCGTGGACACGTGCGACAAGACCGCCGGCTGCAAGCATGACCTGACGACCTGCTGCGCCAGCGCGGCCGTCTGCAACGACAGCAACATCTGCACGGACGACGCGTGCGACTTCCAGACCGGCTGCAGCAACCTCGCCAACGCGGCGGCGTGCACGGACAGCGACGCGTGCACGGTCGGCGACGTCTGCGCGGCCAAGGCCTGCGTCAGCGGCAGCGCGGCGATCTGCGTGGACGGCAACGTCTGCACCACCGACACGTGCGTCAAGGCGACCGGCTGCGCGTACCCCGCCGTGGGCGACGGCGCGACGTGCGACGACGGCAAGCTGTGCACAATTGGCGACGCCTGCAAGAGCGGCGTATGCACGCCGAGCGCCAACAAGGACTGCAACGACAACAATCCGTGTACCACGGACAGCTGCGACGCGACGCTGGGCTGCCAGCACACCGGCTTCATCGGTGCGTGTGACGACGGCAACGCCTGCACGACCGGCGAAGCGTGCGATCTGGCTGAAACGTGCACCGGCGGCACGGCGACAAACTGCGACGACGGCAACGTCTGCAGCGACGACAGCTGCCCGACCACCGCCGGCTGCGTCCATCTCGCCAACAGCGGCACGTGCACGGACGGCAGCGTCTGCACGACGGAGAGCTGCGCCAACAAGAGCTGCACCGTCACCAACACGACGATCTGCAACGACAGCACGGTGTGCACGACGGACAGCTGCAACGCCGCCACCGGCTGCGTCTACACGCCCATCAGCTGCGACGACAGCAACGCGTGCACGACGGACAGCTGCGACGGCACGACCGGGTGCAAGCACGCCAGCGTGACGGACGGCACCTCGTGCGGGGGCACCAAGACTTGCCAGACGGGCGTGTGCAAGGCGGCGACGATCGACGTGAGCGGGTGGAAGATCGTGCAGGCGAACTCGAGCTTGACGTACACGATCCCGGCGAACACGGTGATGGCGGCCGGTAGCTACCTGGTCGTCGCCCGCGATTCCACCAAGACGCAGTTCCAGACCTATTGGGCTACCACCTTGGGCGTCAACGTGGCGTTCCTTGATTCGACGGCGACGTTCGCGTCAGGTTTCCCAGAGATCAACGGCGATGAAACCTTCACGCTGCAGAAAGCCGACAACACGGTGGTCGACGGCCCGACGATCGCCATGGCGCCGAAGCCGGCCAGTCAATCCATCCAACGGAGCAATCCCGCCGGTGCCGCTGGCGTCGCCGGTTCATGGACCGTCGTCGCGGACTCCGCCGGCACGCCGGGCAGCGGCCAACCCACCGGCAAGATCACCGGCGTGTACATCAGCGAGTTTTCGGACGCCGTTGGCGTCGGAACCGGCAACTTCATCTACGAATTCGTGGAGCTCTTCTACGATCCAGGACCGTGACCCTACGGCGTCTCCGGCCTGAGCGCTTCGCCTGGCCGCACGTCGCATTTGGTCATCTTGCCCGGCGTCGGCTTCTCCGGGACGGTGAACCGAACGGTCGTCGTCTTGCAGCCCTCGCATTTGGGCCCCGGCTCGCAACGCACCACGTGGCGCGAGCCTGCGTCCAGCATGACCTTGGCAAAGCCTTCGCCAATCGCCGCGCTCTGGTTGTCCAGATAGAGCGTCGAGTTGGCGGGAATCGCGCCGATCTTCCATTCGAACTGCGCCTTCACTTCCTGCGGCGGCGTCACGACCGGCGTCACCTTGGGCTCCGCCTCGGGCGTCCGCGGCATGCGCAGGCCCGGCACATGCTTGCGGACCGGCTCCGTCGTCTCGTGCGGCTTGGCTTCCGGCGTCTCCGCTGAAGCGACCGTGATCGGCGTCGGCGGCGGCACCGGCGGCGTTTCCGGCTTGCTGCGGATCTGCGCCGGGCCATTGGGCAGGTTCAGCAGCGCGCCTTCAGCCGGCAGCGGCTTGGGTTCGGCGGCAGGCGGCGGCTCATCGGGCAGGTGCGTCACGAACCACAGCCCGGCCAGCGCCACAAGCCCGCCCGTGACCGCTCCGGCCATCATGCCCGCGCGCTTGAGCTTGCGCGCGCGCCGCGCCCGCGTCGTCCATTCCTGCAGCGCCTTGCGCGGCTCTTCCGCGTCCGGGTCAATCGCCAGCGCGCGGTTCAGCGTGTCGATCGCCATCGCGAGCTTGCCCGCCGTCGCCTGCTTCTGGCCTTCCGCGGTCAGCACCTGCACGACGGTCGGCTTCAGGTCAAACTGGAACACTTCCGGCGCCTTCAGGAACCGCGTCAGCAACCCCGTCGCGTCGGACATCCGGTACGTCTTCAGGTAGTTGCTCAGCGCCGCCTGCACCGCGTTCATGTCCGCGTAGCGATCCGCCGGCCAGCGCGCCAGGCACTGGGCGATGATGTCGTCAAACTGCCGATCGACCGCGGGATTATGTCGCGACGGCAGCTCAAACTCGCCCTCCAGGATCAGCCGGAACAGCGCCTGTGGATTGCTCGCGACAAACGGCAGCCGCCGCGTGACCAGGAAATACAGCACGGTGCCGAGCGCGAAGATGTCGCAGCGGCCATCGAGCGGCGTGCCTTCGATCTGCTCGGGCGCCATGTGCGCGGGCGAACCGACGATCGCGCCGGTCGTCGTCATCTGCTCCATGTCCATCGCCTGGGCGATGCCAAAGTCCATGAGCTTGAGCTGGCCATCGCGGGAAATCATCAGGTTGTCAGGCTTGATGTCGCGGTGGATGAGCCCCATGTGGTGCGCGTGGCCGAGCGCGCCGGCGATCGCATGGCCCACGAGCGCGGCGGCTTGCGGCAGGAACGGCCCGTGATCGTTGGTGAATTCGGTCAGCGTCTCGCCGTGGACGAACTCGGTGACGAGGAACGCGGCGCTGTCGTCGCCCGCGGAGAAGTCGTACACGTCGACGATGTTGCCGTGGTGCAGCTTGGCGATCGCCTGGGCTTCGCGGTTGAAACGCGCGCGGGCATCCGGCTTGTTGCCGAGGTGCGGGTGCATGACCTTGATGGCGACGTCGCGCTTGAGCACGCGATCCCGCCCGCGATAGACGGTCGCCATGCCGCCGTCGCCGACGCGCTCAAGCACCTCATAGCGGTTGCCGTAGACTTCAGACAAAGGGCCGCTCGCGCTGCGGTGCCAAGGATCCGCGCGTCCGAGTGTATACAGCTTTTTGCAGAGCGTGCAGTAGCGGGAAAGTTGGGCGCTACTGCGGCGGCATCAACACCTGAACCGGCGGCACAATCTGCCGCGGCGGCGCGGGCGGCGGGGCAGGCGTCGGCTGCTGCTGCGGCGCTTCGACAACCGGATGGCCGGCGTGCTGCCACGCGAAGATGCCCTCGTCGAGCACCGCGGTGTTCTTGAAGTGGCGTTTGCGCAGCTCGTCGACGATGACGCCCGACGCGTGATGCGGGCACGCGCAGTACGCAATGACCCATGTGCCGTCGTTGGGAATCTTGTCCAACTCCTTGGGATCGTAGTACGGCACGGACACGGCGCCTGTGATGTGCAGCCGCAGGTAGTCAGACGGCGCACGGGCGTCCACGACCACGATCCGCCGCTTGTTCTTGAACGCGTTCGCGACTTCCTCCAGCGGGACGATCCGGTCGTCCTTCATCTTGAGATCCGCCTGCTTGCCGTTGGGATTGATGACAATCGGCCCCGTGAGCTCGGGCGCGGCTTCCAGACCCGCCATCGGCGCGGCGGTCGGCGACGGATTCGCGGGCAGCGACGCATGCCACGGCACCGGCGGCGAAGGCGGCACGGTCAACGCCATGGAGCGCAGGTACGCGATCGTGTCGTCGATCTGCACCTCAGTCAGCTTGCCGGTCCACGGATCCATCTTGGTGCCGGGCCGACCTTTCTGGATCGCGTAGCGCAGGAAGCCGTCGCTCGCGGACGCCAGCAACTGCGGATTGAACAGATGCACAGCCGAGCCGCGCTGCGTCGACCAACCGTGGCAGGACGCGCACTGCGTCATGTAGACGTTCTGGCCCCGGCCGATCGCGCCCAGCGAGGCCTTCGCTTCGTTGAGCGTCACCATGGGCGGGGCGGGCTGCGGCGGCGCGACACGGCGCGTGTAGCCGATGATGGCGTCGATGTCGCTGGCGGCGAGCGGACCGCCCACTTCCTGGGCGTACGCCGCCATCGCCGTGCCTGGACGTCCGCGCGCAATCGACGTCCGCAGGAATTCAGTGCTCGCCGTCTCGCGAAACGTGCGTGAAACCAAGGATGGCGCGTTGTCGGCGGCATAGCCTTCGGCGAACTTGCCATGGCAGAGCGAGCAGTATTTCAGGAAG